>CALRWE010000269.1:0-3019 GCA_943371745.1 Rhodoferax sp. OV413 | reverse complement strand
CCCACCAGTTCGTTGAATTTGTCGGCCTCAAACTGCTCGCGCAAAGCGGCGTCACAGGGCACGCAGTCTGTGGCCGTGCGGTTGGCCTGCAAGGTCTCGATGGCTTTCCACAAGAGGGCAATCTGATGTTCTTGCGAGCCTGCGTTGTCGATCAGCCCCCGCATGGCCTGGCTGAGCGGATCGTCGTTTTGGGTGACGCCATAGGCCGAAAACCCCATTTTTGAGGCCGCCTCTTCCCGCTTGACGTCCAGTTCCGCCTGAATGATGCGGGCGGGGTTGCCCACCGCCGTGGCGCCCGCAGGCACCGGCTTGGTGACTACCGCGTTCGACCCGACCTTGGCACCGTCGCCTACCGTGAAACCGCCCAGCACCTGCGCCCCGGCGCCCACCACCACATTGCGCCCCAGCGTAGGGTGACGCTTGGTGCCTTTGTAGAGCGAGGTGCCGCCCAGGGTCACGCCCTGATAAATGGTGCAACCATCGCCAATTTCAGCCGTCTCGCCCACCACCACGCCCATGGCGTGGTCAAAGAACACCTGGTTGCCGATCTTGGCGCCCGGGTGAATCTCGATGCCGGTGAGAAAACGAGTCACATGAGAAACAAAGCGACCCAGCCATTTCAAGCCATGGTGCCAGCACCAGTGGGCCCGCCGGTGCAGGATCACGGCATGCAAGCCTGGGTAACAAGTCAGAACTTCCCAAGCGCTGCGGGCGGCGGGGTCGCGGTCAAGAATGCACTGAATGTCGGAACGAAGGCGTGAAAACATGCCCAAAGTCTAGCCCTTTGTCACCATCATTTTGGCAATGCCCCGAAGAATATGGATTTCCTCCTGGGTGACTCCCGCGCGATTGAACAGCTGATTGAGCCGCGGCATCAGCTTTTTGGGTGCCTGGGGGTCCAAAAATCCGATGGCGATCAGGGAGCGCTCCCAGTGCGCCAGCATGCCGGCCAGTTGCTGGGCGTCAGCCGGTGCCCCGCCTGCCTGGCTACCGGCAGCCGCACCGCTGTCCACGGCACCAGCTTCAGACTGCGTCACCGCGAAGCCGCCCAGTGCCAGGCGCCACTCGTAAGCCACCAGTTGCAGCGCCGCGGCCAAGTTGAGCGAGGCAAACTGCGGGTTGCTCGGGATGCTCAAGGCCACGTGGCAACGGTAGACATCTTCGTTGCTCATGCCAAACCGTTCACAGCCGAACAAAAAGGCCATGCCCTGCGGCCCGGCCGCACCGCCTGGTACGTGCTCAACTTGTTCTGATTTATTAACAAAATCAGGCTCTGGTCGGCAGCTTGATTGGTTATCTACAGTCTTTTTTAGTAGCAATTCAAAGTGCTCGCGCGGCGTGCGGGTGGGCGGGCCAAAGTCACGCGGGGTCATGGCGGTGGCACACAGGTGGGTCATCCCGGTCAGGGCCTCGTCCAGGGTGGTCACGATGCGCGCGTTCTTCAGCACATCCAGGGCGCCGCTGGCGCGCTGGATGGTTTCTTCCCGGTTGAGCACATTGGCCCAGCGCGGCGCCACCAGCACCAGGTCATCAAACCCCATGGTTTTCATGGCACGGGCGGCTGCGCCCACGTTGCCGGCGTGGCTGGTGTTGATCAAAATAAAACGCGTTGACATGGTCGTGGTCACAGGGTGCAACAAAGTCCGCAAGCGGACAAAACCGGGCGGCGAGCCCGGGCAGGTAAAATCGGCTGCTATTGTCGCTGCCCGCATCGCCGGGCTGTTCTATCCCGCAAGCTCTTAAGAAAATCTATGGCCTCCCCCAACCTGCATCCCATGATCAACGTGGCCGTCAAGGCTGCCCGCGCCGCTGGCTCTGTCATCAACCGCGCCGCTCTTGACGTTGAGTCGGTCCGCATCTCGCAAAAGCAGGTCAATGACTTCGTCACCGAGGTCGACCAGGCGGCCGAGGCCATCATTATTGAGACCCTGCTTGGCGCCTATCCGGGCCATGGCATCTGGGCGGAGGAATCAGGCCGGGAGCATGGGGCCCAGGACTCGGAGTTTGTCTGGATCATTGACCCCCTGGACGGCACCACCAACTTCATCCACGGTTTCCCGGTGTACTGCGTCAGCATCGCCTTGTCCGTTAAAGGCAAGATTGAGCAAGCCGTGGTGTACGACCCCAGCCGCAATGACCTCTTCACTGCCTCCAAAGGTCGCGGCACCTTCCTGAATGACCGTCGCCTGCGGGTCTCCAAACGCATTCGCCTGCAGGAAAGTCTGATTTCCACGGGGTTCCCGTTTCGCCCGGGTGACGATTTCCCTACCTACCTGAAGATGATGGGCGACATCATGCCGAAGACGGCCGGTCTGCGCCGGCCAGGTTCTGCGGCTTTGGACTTGGCCTATGTGGCAGCGGGTTACACCGAAGGATTTTTCGAGACCGGCCTGCAACCGTGGGATGTGGCTGCGGGCTCGTTGCTGGTAACCGAGGCCGGGGGCCTGGTAGGCAACCTCACCGGCGACGCCGACTTCCTGGAGCAAAAGGAGTGCGTGGCCGGCAACCCGCGCATTTACGGTCAGCTGGTGAGCATTCTGGGCAAGTACAGCAAGTTTGCCAGCGCTGGCGACAAAGCGGCAGTCCGCCAGGCCGTGGCCGAACTGCATGACAGCCAGACAATCCTTCCCCCCGACGACACCCAGGCGGGCTAACCCCCACTAACCCGGGTGACACGGACCGACCGAGTCATCCAGCCCCAGCTGGCTGAGCGGCAACGGCCGCCCAAACAGATAACCCTGGAACATTCGGCAGCCGTGGCGCTTGAGAAAATCACACTGTGCCTGGGTCTCCACGCCCTCTGCCACAACGGTCAGGCCCAGCGTTTGGCCCAATGTCAGAACCGTCTGGGCAATCGCCGCATCGCTGGCGCTCGTGAGTACATCACGCACAAAGGATTTGTCGATTTTCAGCTGCTCCAGGGGCAACTGCCGGAGATAAGCCAGCGACGAGTAACCGGTGCCAAAGTCATCCAGTGAAAAACGCAGGCCAACGGCCCTGAGCTGGCTCATCTTCTGGC
>CALRWE010000268.1:0-3047 GCA_943371745.1 Rhodoferax sp. OV413 | reverse complement strand
GCCCCCAGAAGGATCATCGAGAAATAGAGCGACTGCTGGGTGAGGCTGTTGATGTCCTCGGCAATGCGCTGGTCGGGGTTGTCGATGCCCCAGGCGCCATTCAGGCGGTAGTAGGCCCGCTGGTGAAAATAGCGGCTCAAAAAATGATCGGTCAGCCAGCGGCGCCAGCGCAGCCCCAAAGTGTCGCGCACGTAGTAATACAGGGCATAAATCGGCACGGCGGCCACCAGGATCACGGTGTAGCGCCAAATGGAAGTCCAGAAGCGCTCAGCGTCGCGAGCCGCCAGGGCGGAGGTAAATTCCCCTGTCTCCTGATTGAACAGCACGCTAAAGGCTGTCTGCCCCAGCAGCAGCAAGATCAAAAGGGCCAGCAGTCCCCGGGCGCGCCATCGCTCGTCCGAGCGCCAATAAGGCCGGGCGATGGTTTGGAAGCGCCGCCACAAGCGGGCGTTGAAGCCAGGTGTTTCTTGGGATGCCATGGGCGCGCCGGCACGCCCGACCCTGCGGGATGCGACGAAAATCGGGTTGATCTGAATCCGAAACAGTAACACGCCACACGCCCGACCCACTCGCGCTTTAGTGCCCCCTTGACAAAGCGCAAAGAAACCCGCGGAGCTTTGTCAGCGGGCTTGCGTTGGCTCAAACAAACTCAACCCACCCAGCGGCGCGCGTTCACCCAGAGTTGCATCCAGGCGCTGAACGATTGCGGGTCACCCTGTGTCCAGCTCATCTGGATGTTGCGAAACACGCGCTCGGGGTGCGGCATCATGGCGGTGAAGCGGCCGTCTGCCGTGGTCACCGCGGTCAGGCCGCCGGGGCTGCCATTGGGGTTGAACGGATAAACCTCGGTGGCCGCGCCAAAGTTATTGGTGAAGCGCATGACCGCAATGGCCTGGTCGGCGTTCCCCCGGTGTTTGAAGTTGGCATAGCCCTCGCCGTGCGCCACGGCGATAGGCAAGCGGGTACCTGCCATGCCAGCGAAAAACAGCGAGGGGGATTCCAGCACCTCCACCATGCTGAGACGAGCCTCAAAGCGCTCACTCTGGTTGGTGGTGAAGCGCGGCCAATCGTGCGCGCCCGGGATGATGTCGGCCAGCTCGGCAAACATCTGGCAGCCGTTGCACACGCCCAGACCAAAGGTATCGCCCCGACCAAAGAAGGACTTGAACTGATCGGCCAGCACAGGGTTGAAGGTGATGGAACGCGCCCAGCCAATGCCTGCCCCCAGCGTGTCTCCATACGAGAAGCCGCCACACGCCACCACGCCCGCAAAGTCGGCCAGATTGGCGCGACCCGTTTGCAGGTCGGTCATGTGGACGTCAAAGGCCTCAAACCCGGCCTCGGTGAAGGCGTAGGCCATCTCCACATGCGAGTTCACGCCCTGCTCACGCAACACCGCCACCTTGGGACGGGACAGCATCAGGGCGGGGCTTGCTATTGAATTAGCAGGTGCACTCCCTTTTGGCACGACGGCTAGCGGCTGATTTGGCACTAAATCACCCAAAAACGGCTGAATTTCGCCCCCGAGCACCACATGGGTATGCAACCCGGGGTCAGACGGCGCGCCCGCCGCTGCGTGCTCGGCATCAGCACAGGCCGGGTTGTCGCGCAACTGGCAGATTTTCCAGCTGGTGGCGTCCCAGACCTGGTGCAAATCGAACAGGCTGGCGCTGAACACGGCCTTGGCATCGCGCCACACCTGCACCTGGCCAACGCCGGCCTGAATGGTGGAGTCTGCAGGGCGGGTTTTGCCCACAAAGTGGCTGTATTTGGACAAGCCATGCTCGCGCAGGGTTTGCATCACCGCATTGCGCTCCTCGGTGCGTACCTGCAGCACCGCGCCGAGTTCCTCGTTGAACAGGGCCTTGAGCGTGAGCTCGTCGCGCCGGGCGCTCACCTGGCCTGCCCAGTTTTTGCTGTCGCCTACGTCAGCACGGCTGTCGGTGATGCCATCGCCCTCGGTCACCAGCAGATCCACATTGAGCATCACGCCCACGTGGCCGGCAAACGCCATCTCGCAGGCGGTGGCAAACAGGCCGCCATCGCTGCGGTCGTGATAGGCCAGAATTTTGCCCTGCGCACGCAACGCGTTGACCGCATTCACCAGGTTCACCAGGTCTTGCGGGTCATCCAGGTCCGGTACGTCATCACCCAGTTGGCCCAGGGTTTGCGCCAGCATGCTGCCTGCCATGCGGCATTGGCCGCGGCCCAGGTCAATCAGCACCAGGGTGGTGTCGTCCACGGCGTTGAGCTGCGGGGTCAGTGTGCCGCGCACGTCGGCCAGCGTGGCAAACGCAGTGACGATCAGGGACACGGGCGAGGTCACTTTTTTGGCCTCACCAGCGTCCTTCCACTGCGTGCGCATCGACAGCGAGTCTTTGCCCACGGGGATCGAAATACCCAGTGCCGGGCACAGCTCCAGACCCACGGCCTTGACCGTGGCGTAGAGCGCCGCGTCTTCGCCGGGCTCGCCACACGCGGCCATCCAGTTGGCCGACAGCTTCACGCGGGGCAAGTCAAAGGGCGCCGCAAGCAGATTGGTGATGGCCTCGGCCACCGCCATGCGGCCGCTGGCCGGCGCATTGACCGTGGCCAGCGGCGTGCGCTCGCCCATGCTCATGGCCTCGCCCGCAAAGCCTTTGAAGTCGGCCAGGGTCACGGCGCAGTCGGCCACCGGCACCTGCCACGGGCCCACCATCTGGTCGCGGTGGCTCAGGCCGCCCACGGTACGGTCACCAATGGTGATCAAAAAGCGTTTGGAGCCCACGGTGGGGCTGGACAACACATCAATACAGGCTTTTTGCAGGTCCACACCGGTCAGGTTGACAGGGGCAAAGGTGCGCGCCACGGTCTTGACATCACGGTACATCTTGGGCGGCTTGCCCAGCAGCACGTTCATGGGCATGTTGACTGGAGATTCGGCACCCGCGTCCACCAGCGCCAGTTGGCGTTCTTCCGTGGCCACGCCAACCACCGCAAAAGGGCAGCGCTCGCGTTCGCACAGCGCGGTGAACAGGTCCAGCGACTCGGGTGCAATGGCCAGCACG
>CALRWE010000267.1:0-3050 GCA_943371745.1 Rhodoferax sp. OV413 | reverse complement strand
GCGGCCTACCACCTGGGCAACCGCCATGTGCCCATCGAGTTGAAGCCTGATCACCTCAAGATCGAGCCCGACCACGTGCTGGCCGACCTGTTGCGCGCCATGCACCTGACCGTGCGGGAAGCCACCGAAGCATTTGAGCCCGAAGGTGGCGCCTACTCAAGCTCGGGTCACACAGCCCATTCGCATGGACACGCTCACACCGATCACGCCCATGAGCACTCGCACGCCGCCCCTGAGCCGAAGCTTGAGGCAGCGCCCAAGCCCAAGCTCTCCAGCATCCCCATCGCCGCTGCGCCCGTGCCCCACGTTCACGGCCCCGGCTGCGGCCACCACCACTAAAGCACCCGCCATGCTGGATGCCAGCCTGATGCAGCTGATGTGGCTGGCTTCGCCTGCCCTGCCCATTGGCGGATTTTCCTACTCAGAATGCCTTGAAGCCGGCGTTGATACTGGCTTGATAGCGACTGAATCAGAAGCCTCCGCCTGGCTGCTCGATCAACTTCACCTGAACCAGGCGCGAGGCGACCTGGCCGTGCTGGCGCAGGCCCTGCCCGCCTGGCAGCAGGCTGACCACGCCCGCATTGCCGAACTCAACGCCTGGGTGTTGCACACGCGCGAGAGCAGCGAACTGCGTGCCCAAGCCGAACAAATGGGCCGCTCCCTGCTGGAGTGGCTGCGCAACCACACGACCGCCCGCCGCGAGCAAATCGACGTGCTGGCCGCGCTGCAGCCCACCTACCCGCTGGCCTTTGCGCTGGCGGCCTCGGCCACGGGGGCACCGGTGCGCGACTGCCTGATCACATTCGCCTTTGGCTGGGCCGAGAACATGGTGCAAGCCGCCATCAAATCCGTGCCGCTGGGCCAAAGCGCGGGGCAGCGCATCTTGTCGGCCCTGGCCGCCGAGATCCCCGCTGCCGTGGACCAGGCGCTGACGCTCGGGGACAACGAGCGGCAGGCTTTTTCTCCCATGCTGGCCATCCTCAGCAGCCAGCATGAAGTTCAATACTCAAGGCTTTTCAGGTCCTAGCCAACGCATTGATTCGACCGGTTAATCAAATTTAATAGCAAACACCATGTCCATACTGCACCACATCCCACATCGCACCAAGAACCTGCCGCCCTTGCGCGTGGGCATCGGCGGTCCCGTGGGCTCCGGAAAAACGACGCTTCTGGAGATGTTATGCAAAAGCATGCGCGACAAATACGATCTGGTCGCCATCACCAACGACATTTACACCAAGGAAGACCAGCGCCTGCTGACCGAAAGCGGTGCGTTGAGCGCCGAGCGCATCATGGGCGTGGAGACCGGCGGCTGCCCGCACACCGCCATCCGCGAAGACGCCTCCATCAATCTGGAGGCCATCGACCGCATGCTGGTAGAGTTCCCCAACGCAGACATTGTGTTTGTCGAGAGCGGCGGCGACAACCTGGCCGCCACCTTCAGCCCCGAGCTCAGCGACCTGACCATCTACGTCATTGACGTCGCCGCTGGCGAAAAAATCCCCCGCAAAGGCGGCCCCGGCATCACCAAGAGCGACCTCTTTGTCATCAACAAAACGGACCTGGCCCCCTACGTGGGGGCAGACCTGGGCGTCATGGAGCTTGATACCATCCGCATGCGCACCACCGCCAAAGGCCTCAAGCCGTTTGTCATGACCAATTTGAAGACCCAGGCCGGGCTGGCCGAGGTGATTTCCTTCATTGAATCAAAAGGCATGTTGAAAGCCAGTTAGAATTCCGGGCTGGGAAGCTTGGCAGAGTGGTCGATTGCACCGGTCTTGAAAACCGGCAAACCGAAAGGTTTCTAGGGTTCGAATCCCTAAGCTTCCGCCATAAGATTCTTTCGAATCTCCAATGCTGCAAATCCCCGCTTGTAACTTTTTGATCTGATTGATCTTTTTCGATCGGGTCGCAGCGTGATTTAGAAGAAAGTGGCCGCACAGCGGGTCATCTCCCAGCATGGCTAAGTTTCACTCGGATCCAGCGCCCCGTCCATGAGCAGGCTCTGAGGCTTTCTGAAAAGGCACGACCCGCAGGCGGCCATTTCCTCCCTCGCCTGGACGCAAAGCTGACCGTTCTGCTCAGTGCGGGATCGACGAGCGGTCACACGATCAGATCTTTGGCGGTCACGCCGTAGTCGGGCATGAAGGCAGAATCCATTTCTGCCAACACCACGCCCTGCACCCCATGCTCATGCTCATGCTCATGCTCACCGCGACGGCGTGCGTGCGTGCATATCCTGCTGCATTCTTGACAATACTCAAGCACCCTTCGCTGACTCAAATCAGACTGTAGTCGAGGCCCAAACCGCATTGTGCGGACGCAGGCACTTGGTACTTTTTGTCGGGAGCGAGGCGTATGGAAAAACAGGGATCAGAAAAATCAACGAGGGCGGCAGGGCATCCCGTCATCCATCCTTACTCGGCGCTGGACCCCCTGCCGGTGCCCGAGGCCATTGAATCGGATACCGATGCCGTCTGGGCACTTTGGCATGACTCCGTTTCATCGTCCAACGCCACGTTGGAGAATGTTTTGGGAAATACCATACCTGCCAACTTGTGAGCTTGCTCAACTCGAACGCTGCCCCAAAAGCAGGGGCAGGGGCTTAACCCCAGAGGTCCAGCGGGGGGTCGGTCACCACCGCTCGCAAGATGTCTGAACGGGATACAAAGCCAACCAAAACGCCCTGCTCATCCACAACCGGCAGACCCGGCAGCCCGGCATCCAGCAATACGCTGGCAACACGTCGGATATCGGCCTCTGGTGACACGCTGGGCACGGGTGACACCATCACGTCGCACACGTTTTGCGCCATAAAGGCGTGCCACACCAGCGGATGACTGTCTGGCGTGGGCAACCGATCCGGGTTGAGCAAATCGCCACGACAAAGCAGGCCCACCAGTCTGCCAACGCCGTTCACCACGGGTGCCTGGCCGACACCATGACGTGCCAACAAATGCCATCCGTCCAAGACAGTCGCCGAATCTGGGATGCTGATCAATTGCCGGCTCATCAGGTCATGGACCCGCCGCATCGGGTTTCGCTGAAGA
>CALRWE010000266.1:0-3107 GCA_943371745.1 Rhodoferax sp. OV413 | reverse complement strand
CTGCCCTTCAGCACCAATGTTGAATAACCGTGACTTGAACGCCACCGTGGCTGCCAGTCCAGTCAGCATCAAGGGAATCGCGCGGGTCAGTGTTTCGCTGAAGGCAAACACCGAGCCGAAGCCGCCTTGCAGCAGCAGGCTGTAGGTCTTGCCAACGGGCGCACCCGCCCACAACACCAGAAGGGCGCTGATCACCAAGGTGAAGGCCACCGCACCGATGGGGGCCAGCACCAGTGCCAGGTGTGAACTGGTGGTGCGCTTTTCCAGCCTCATGCCAGGGCTTCCGTTGAGGCAGTCTTGTGCACGCCCGCCATGGCCAGGCCTATGGCTTCGCGGCCCCAGTCTCCGGCGGGCCGCGCTTCGGTCAGGTGCCCGGCGTGCATGACCGCGATGCGGTCGCCCAGGGTCAGCACCTCGTCGAGGTCGTCAGAAATCACCAGCACGGCTGCCCCCGCATCGCGCGCGGCAAGCAGCTGTGACTGCACGTAGGCCACGGCCCCAATGTCCAGCCCCCAGGTGGGCTGGTGCGCAATGATCAGCTTTGGGGTGGTGGCGCCGGGTTCATCTGCGTTGTGCGCGGGGTGCAGCAGGGCGCGCCCCAAAATCAGTTTTTGCATGTTGCCGCCCGACAGGGAGCGCGCCGCCACCAACGCGCCGCCGCCGCGCACGTCAAATTTGTCGATCACACGTTGCGCGTAAGCACGGGCAGCGCTGCGTTTCACCCAGCACCAGCGCGAGAACGCCGGGCTTCGAAGGCGCTCGGACACGGCGTTTTCCCACACCGGCAAGTCGCCCACCACACCCACGGCATGGCGGTCCTCCGGAATGCGGGCCACGCCCAGCGCCACCCACTCAGCCGGATGCTTTGGGAGCGGCTGGCCCATAAAGGTCACGCGCCCGGCCACCGCATGCTGCGTGCCGCTGAGCAGTTCGGCCAGTGCCGCCTGGCCGTTGCCCGACACCCCGGCAATGGCCACCATTTCTCCGCTGTGCAGGGTAAGCGAGACATGATCCAGTCGCTCGCGCCCGGGCGCGGTGCTCACCTGCTCCAGCATGCACACGGGCGCGCCGACGCGGGTGGCGGGGTGGCGCTCTGGCGGGGCCACCGCATGGCCCACCATCCACTTCGCCAACTGCGCCTGCGTGGTATCCGGGGCATGGGCTTGGGCCACCAGCTTGCCGCCGCGCAACACCGCCACGCGGTTGGATACGCGCAGCACTTCACCGAGCTTGTGGCTGATGAATATGATGGACAAACCTTGCGCCACCATCTGCCCAAGCACGGCAAAGAGCGCCTCGCTCTCCTGCGGGGTCAGCACGGCAGTGGGTTCATCCAGAATCAGAATACGGGCGCCGCGGTACAGCGCCTTGAGAATTTCCACGCGCTGGCGCTCGCCTACCGACAGGCTGCCCACCAGTGCACCGGGGTCGACAGCGAGGCCAAACTGTTGCGCCACGGCCATCAGCCTGTCGCGCGCGGCGCGTTGGCGGGTGAAGGGCAGCCACAGCGGCTCCGAGCCCATCATCACGTTGTCGAGCACGCTTAAATTGTCGGCCAGTGTGAAGTGCTGGTGCACCATGCCAATGCCTGCGGCCAAGGCCGCCCGAGGGTCGCCGGGTGGCAGTGGCTGGCCGAACACCTCAATCTCACCTTCATCGGCGGTGTAGTGGCCAAAAAGAATTGACACCAGCGTGGACTTGCCCGCCCCGTTTTCGCCCAAGAGCGCCAACACCTCACCGCGTTGGAGTTGCAGCGAAATGGTGTCATTCGCCACCAGCGTACCAAAGCGCTTGGTGATGCCGGTGAGTTTGAGAACCGTGTCGGTCATCAGGGCGCGCCGAGGGCAGCGGGGGCCGTCCTATTTGGCTGTGGATTTGGGCTGTGTATCGTCCACCTTCACGGTGAACTTGCCGTCCAGAATGTCTTTTTCGCGGGCCTTGACCTTGGCGACGATCTCGGCTGGCACTTTTTTCTCAAAGGTGCCCAGCGGCGCCAGTGAGGAGCCCTTGTGCTTCATCATCGAATACGGGCCGTAGTCTTCGGCGGTGAATTTGCCTTCTTTGGCAAGTTTGATGGCCCGGTCAGCCGAGGGCTCAAAGTGCCATATTGCTGATGCCACCACCGTGTCGGGGTACTGTGCCTGGGTGTTGATGACGTTGCCGATGGCCAACTTGCCCTTCTCCTTGGCCGCATCGCTCACGCCAAAGCGCTCGGCATAAAGCACATCGGCGCCCTTGTCGATCATGGCAAAGGCCGCTTCCTTGGCCTTGGGTGGGTCAAACCAGCTGTTGATGAAGCTCACGCTGAACTCCACCTTGGGGTTGGTCTCTTTGGCGCCCGCCATGAAGGCGTTCATCAGGCGGTTGACCTCGGGGATCGGGAAGCCGCCTACCAGGCCGATCTTGTTGCTCTTGCTCATGCCGCCTGCGATGAGGCCACTCAGGTAGGCTGGCTCCTGAATGTAGTTGTCAAAAGTGCTGAAGTTGGGCGCGACCGGTTTGCCGCTGGACCCCATAAGAAACGAGACCTTGGGGAAGTCCTTGGCCACCTTGCGGGCGGCGGCTTCCACGGCAAAGGCTTCGCCCACGATCAGTGTGTTGCCGCCGGTGGCGTACTCGCGCATGACGCGCTCGTAGTCGGCATTGCTGACATTCTCGCTGGCCTTGTATTCAATCTCGCCACGCGCCTCGGCGGCTTTGAGCGCCGTATGCAGGCGCCCGGCCCACTGTTGCTCAAACGGCACGGTGTAAATACCCGCGACCTTCAGTTTGGCTTGCGCCAATGCCAGGCCAGGGGCCAGGGTCGCCAGTGCAGCGGCCAATACGACCGCTTTGCGGCGGCTGATCAGTTTCAAAGACATAGTTGCTCCAGGTTGATGACACTACGAAAAAATAACTTGAAGACCAATAAATTCGCTGGCTAGAGGTCAGTTTGACGTAAAAACGTACGCATATTACGTGCCAGCGCGCTCCAGCATGGCATGCAGCAGCACGTTGCAGCCAGCTGCGAGGTGCTCGGCCTTGGCGTCTTCAATCTCATTGTGGCTGATGCCGTCCTTGCACGGAATGAAGATCATGCCGGTGGGCGCCAGCTTGGCCATGTACAC
>CALRWE010000265.1:0-3174 GCA_943371745.1 Rhodoferax sp. OV413 | reverse complement strand
TTCCAAAGAACTTGGCAATCGCCTTCAAACGCCCACACTTATCGGCTGTATGTTTTTAAAGATCCAACACTCTTGCTTGACTTTCGTCTCGCCTTCTTCTCTTCACTGTGATCAGCGAAGCCTTGAATTCTAGCACGGAAATTTTCCGTCCCCTATTTAATTCCAACTAACTTTTTTCCAGCCTGGACTCCTGTACCAAAATCAGCACCGAGTAACCTCGGTCATTGGGGGATCGGTAACAATGAAACGGTGGGGCGACGAGGCCTACAACGGCTCTCACATTGCGAACATACTTGGGCGCAGCACCACGAAGACAATCAGTAAAATTTCAATTCACTAGAAACGAGAGCAAACATATGGCGCGCTACTTGATTGGCGACGTTCAGGGCTGCGATAGCGCGTTGCAACAACTCTTGGACAAAATATCATTTTCCCCAAGCAGAGACACGCTCTTCCTTCTGGGCGACCTGGTTAACAGAGGACCGAGTTCTGCTGCCGTACTTCGCCGCTTGCAGAACTACGGAGCGGCGGCACGTTGCCTGTTGGGCAACCACGATCTGAATTTACTGGCGGTGGCACATGGAGTGCGAAAACAGCATCGCAGAGACACCCTAAATTGTATTTTGGAGGCGCCAGACCGTGCGGCCATGCTTGAATGGTTGCGGGCGCAACGCATGGCGATGACTGAAACGATCAATGACCACACCGTTTTGATGGTGCATGCGGGGGTTTTGCCCTCATGGACTTCGAATAAAACGATGTCGTTGGCTGCGGAATTCGAGGAAATGCTGGGTAGCGCTGAGTTGGCAAACTTTTTGAGCGAGATGTACGACGACGAGCCAAGCTGCTGGAGTGACACACTGAAAGGTACTCCCCGCCTGCGGGTCATCGTCAACGTACTCACCCGACTGAGATTTTGCGACTCTCAAGGCAACATGGAGTTCAAGTTCAAAGAAGGCGCAATCAGTGCGCCCCCAGGCTATCTGCCTTGGTTTGATGTGCCCCATCGAAAAACAGCTTCCGTGACTCTCGCATTTGGTCACTGGTCGACGCTGGGCTGGCTGGGAAGAAGCGACGTTTTGGCCTTGGACACAGGCTGCGTTTGGGGCGGTTGCCTCAGCGCCGTGCGTATCGCCGGACAGGGCCCGGGCAAACCATTGATTCAGGAACTAATTCAGGTCAAGTGTGATATGGCCCAAAAACCCGGCTGATTGACCTGGCCTGTTATTGAACAGCCTTGAACAGAGCGGCCACACGGCGCTTACTCTTGATGTTTGCGGAAATGCTTCGTGGTCCGTGACGGGCCGCTGAAGCTTCCCAAGACGGAATAATCTCCGTAACAGCGGTGGCCTCATAAGGCTTGTCAAAAAATGGATCACGAGGGCTGACCACCGATCGGGGGTAGTCGCGCCTAGGTGCCCGATCGTTGCGGGCAAACTGACCCTCCTGGGCTGCATCGCGTCCATTACCCGGTCTCGGATCGTGCCTTCGCGAGTCATCCTGCGCACCTTCTGCATACATTCGCCGACCATCGTTGATACGTCCCTGCTTGCGAATATCGGGCGCATCTTCTTCGAACTCGACAGCCTCAAGTTCGATTTTGGTCTTGATGAGCTTCTCTATGTCCGCCACCAATCGCACATCGCTCTTGGAAACAAATGTGACTGCCAACCCCGCAGCCCCGGCACGACCGGTGCGCCCGATACGGTGAACGTAGTCCTCCGCATTGAACGGCACATCAAAATTAAACACAGCTGGAACATCTTTGATGTCGAGACCCCGCGCTGCGACGTCAGTACAAACCAGCAAATCGACCTCGCCCTTTTTGAACGCATCCAGGGCCTTCAGACGTTCGTCCTGGCTCTTGTCACCGTGAAGGGCCGTCGTTTTCAGGCCCTCATGCTCCAGCGAGCGAGCCAAGCGAGCACAACCCAGCTTGCTGTTCACAAAAACAAATGCCTGCTTCATATCTCGCTGCTTGAGAATCTGATGCAAGGCGCGCCGCTTGTCATCGTCACCCACGCTGTAAAAATGCTGCTCAACAGTTGAGGCGGTCGCGTTGGAGCGCGCCACTTCAATGGTGATGGGGTCCTGCAGATAGCTACCCGCCAAACGCTTGATCTCAGACGAAAACGTCGCCGAAAACAGCAAGGTCGTCCGTTGCTTGGGCAGATAACTCAGGATACGCTGTAAATCTGGCAAAAATCCAATGTCCAGCATGCGGTCGGCTTCATCCAGCACCACATATTCAACCTGATTCAAAACGGCGTTCTTGGCCTCAATGTGGTCCAGCAAACGTCCTGGAGTAGCAACCAGGATTTCCACGCCTTTTTTCAGTTCAATCGTCTGTGGCTTCATATCCATGCCGCCGAAAACCACTGCACTGCGCAGCTGCGTGTATTTGGCGTAAGACTTGATAGCCTGTGCCACCTGGTCGGCCAATTCACGCGTGGGCAAGAGCACCAGCGCGCGCACAGGATGACGAGCGGGTGACGTTGAGGTGCTTTCGTGCTTCAGCAGACGTTGCAACAACGGCAGTGCGAAAGCGGCCGTCTTGCCCGTACCGGTCTGGGCAGCGCCCATCACGTCGCGGCCCTGCAACACCACGGGTATGGCTTGGGCCTGGATTGGGGTCATGGACTCGTAACCCATATCAGCCACTGCGCGTGCCAGTGGGGCTGACAGTTGCAACTGGGCAAAAGCCATGGGCAAGGTATCGGAGGTCAAGTCAGAGGTCAGATTGGTCATTCACATTCAGTATCAGTCGCTATCTGTCTGATAGCTGAAGCCTCCCAAAGTCAGGGAAACAATCCTCTATTATCCATCACACATCACAATTGGCGGACAGAGAACGTGTCACAGCCTTTGGCACTGCCGTTTTTCAAGCCATTTTGAAACCATCGCTGACGCTGAGCACTTATGCCATGAGTAAAGCTATCCGGCACCAAAGTACCCCCATTGGACCGCTGCAAGGCATCATCACCAATCTTCTCAGCGGCATTCATGGCCTCTTCGACATCACCCTGTTCCAGCAACTGCCGGGCTGCTTACGCATGGTTAACGTGAAAGAAACGTACCTGCGGACGAGCGAAAGCCTGGCCCAGCGACGGCCGATTGCCAAATCAAGCTAATCGCAAATCAGATCAGGCTGGTGCCGGAACGAACCCGTGCTTG
>CALRWE010000264.1:0-3214 GCA_943371745.1 Rhodoferax sp. OV413 | reverse complement strand
CCGATGCACGGCGGCTCCCAGTGCAGGCTGTGGCCTGCTCCAGAAACACTCAGCCACATCAACAAGGCCGCCTGCTTGGTGGGCTGCACCCACCGCATCCTCAATCCAAACACACCGCCCACCCGCACTTCCGGGTTTTCCCTCATTCGTGAACCCAATAAAGTGTATACAGTTTGGCGTACAGCCAAGATCACAAATTGTGCTTCAAGTTGATCTGCTGTTTTTTCCAACACTGCCATAGCCCAAGCCTCAGGAGACATTTCATGACCGATTCCACCGTCCACCCCGTGGACCAACATTTGCCCACGGGTCGCCTCGCCGCCCTGGGCCTGCAACATGTGCTGGTGATGTACGCCGGTGCCGTGGCTGTGCCACTGATCGTGGGGCGCGCGCTCAAGCTCAGCCCGGAACAAGTCGCCATGCTGATCTCGGCTGACCTGTTTTGCTGCGGCATCGTCACGCTGATTCAGTCGCTGGGTGCCACGCAGTGGTTCGGCATCAAGCTGCCGGTGATGATGGGCGTGACCTTTGCCTCGGTCGCCCCGATGGTGGCCATGGCCAACAGCAACCCGGGCGTGCAGGGGGCCGGGCTGATTTTTGGTGCCATCATTGGCGCCGGGGTGATCTCGATTCTGATTGCGCCCATCGTCAGCCGCATGCTTCGCTTCTTCCCGCCGGTGGTCACTGGCACCATCATTGCGGTGATTGGCATCAGCCTGATGCGCATCGGCATCAACTGGATATTTGGCAACCCGTTCGGTCCCACCGCGCCCAGCGTCCCCAACCCCGCCCACCTCGCCTGGCTGGACGCTGCCAAACAGGCAGCTACCGCTGGTGCGCTGCCAGCCGTGCCCCAGGGCATGAACATCGTGGGCAGTGTGCCGAACCCGAAATACGCCCAACTCTCGCACATTGGCATTGCCGCTGTGGTGCTGGTGTCGATTTTGCTGATTGCCAAGTTTGCCAAAGGCTTTGTATCCAACATCTCGGTGCTGCTCGGCATCATCATTGGCGGCGTGATTGCCGCAGCAGCCGGCATGATGACGTTCGAGAAGGTCGGCAAAGCGAACTGGTTTGACCTGGTGCTGCCTTTCGAGATTGCCGCCCCTATTTTTGACCCCATCCTGATCGCCACCATGACACTGGTGATGATCGTGGTGATGATCGAGTCCACCGGCATGTTTCTGGCATTGGCCGACATGACCGACCGCAAAATTGACCGCAAGGCGCTGACTGCCGGTCTGCGAACTGACGGCCTGGGCACCTTGATTGGTGGCATTTTCAACACCTTCCCCTACACCAGCTACTCGCAAAACGTGGGACTGGTCGGGGTCACCGGCGTCAAGAGCCGCTTTGTGTGCGTAGCCGGCGGCGTGATTCTGATCGTGCTGGGTCTGCTGCCCAAAATGGCCGCGCTGGTGGAGTCTTTGCCCACCTTTGTGCTGGGCGGCGCGGGTCTGGTGATGTTTGGCATGGTGGCCGCCACCGGCATCCGCATTTTGGGTGGTGTGGATTACAAGACCAACCGGAACAACCTGTTCATCGTGGCGGTGTCCATCGGTTTCGGCATGATTCCGCTGATTGCCCCCAACTTCAAGCAATGGATGCCGCACGGCCTGCACCCGCTGATTGAATCCGGCATTTTGCTGGCGTCCATCAGTGCCGTGCTGCTCAACCTGTTCTTCAACGGCGCCAATGGTGACGACAGCGCGGCCATTGCGGCTGCCAAACAGGCTGATGCCCATTAACGGCTAAGCATAAACACCAACACGAGAAGGCTACCCAATGCGGTAGCCTTCTGTCTTTTGGAAACAATGAAAGAAAACAACACATGACCAAAGAACTCTCTCCTGCCGAGAGCGCCCTGCGCGATGCCGCACGCGACTACCACCGCAGCCCCCGGCGCGGCAAGATTTCAGTCACCCCGACCAAACCGTTGTCCAACCAGCGCGATCTGTCACTGGCCTACTCCCCCGGTGTGGCCTACCCTTGCCTGGACATCGAGGCTGACCCCTCACTGGCAGCGGAATACACCTCGCGCGGCAACCTGGTGGGCGTCATCACCAACGGCACTGCCGTCCTGGGCCTGGGCGATATTGGTCCACTGGCCGCCAAGCCGGTGATGGAGGGCAAAGGCTGCCTGTTCAAGAAATTCGCCGGCATCGATGTGTTTGACATCGAACTGGCCGAGCGCGACCCCGACAAACTGGTGGACATGATTGCCGCCATGGAGCCCACGCTGGGCGGCATCAACCTGGAAGACATCAAGGCCCCGGAATGCTTCTATATCGAGAAGAAGCTGCGCGAGCGCATGAACATCCCGGTGTTTCATGATGACCAGCACGGCACGGCCATCATCTCCAGCGCCGCCCTTTTGAACGGGCTGGAACTGGTGGGTAAACGGATTGAAGACGTGCGCGTGGCCGTTTCCGGTGCTGGTGCTGCGGCCCTGGCCTGCCTGGACGTGATGGTGGGCCTGGGCGTGAGGCGCGAAAACGTGTTTGTGTGTGACTCCAAAGGCCTGATTTTCGAGGGGCGCGCCGGTGGTTTTGATGAATCCAAGGCGCGGTTTGCCCAAACCAGCGCGCTGCGGACTCTGGCCGATGTGGTCAATGGCGCCGATGTGTTCCTGGGCTGCTCGGCAGCCGGCGTGTTGACACAAGACATGGTGATCACCATGGCGGCCAAGCCCATCATCCTGGCGCTGGCCAACCCGGAGCCCGAGATTCGCCCCGAACTGGCCAAGGCCGTGCGGCCCGATTGCATCATTGCCACGGGGCGCAGTGACTACCCCAACCAGGTCAACAACGTCCTGTGCTTCCCCTACATCTTCCGGGGCGCACTGGACTGTGGCGCCACCAAGATCACCGAGGCCATGAAACTGGCCTGCGTGCGACAGATCGCCGACCTCGCCAAGGCCGACATCAGCGAAGAAGTAGCCACGGCCTACGCCGGCAAAGAGCTGGTGTTTGGCTCCGACTACCTCATTCCCACCCCGTTTGACTCACGCCTGATTCTGCGCATTGCCCCCGCCGTGGCCCAGGCTGCAGCCGACTCGGGCGTGGCTACGCGTCCCATCACCGACATGGACGCCTACCGCGAGCAGTTGTCGCGCTTTGTCTACCAAACCGGCATGTTCATGCGCCCGGTGTTCTCGGCTGCCAAAGCGGTGGCCAAGGCCAGCAAACGCGTGGCTTTTGCCGAGGGCGAAGAC
>CALRWE010000263.1:0-3264 GCA_943371745.1 Rhodoferax sp. OV413 | reverse complement strand
TGGCAGCCTTCACCGCATGCGCCACGGTTTCATGCGCATCCCGGAAAGGCAGGCCTTTTTTCACCAGGTAATCGGCCAGGTCGGTGGCGGTGGCGTAGCCTTTGAGGGCGGCGCGCTCCATGGCTTCGGGCTTGACGGTGATGCCACCTTCCTTGATGCCGGTGGCCGGGTTCAACTGTCCGCCCACCATCTCGGAGAAGATGCGCAGCGTGTCCTTGAGGGTGTCCACGGTGTCAAACAGGGGTTCCTTGTCTTCCTGGTTGTCCTTGTTGTAGGCCAGGGGCTGGCCTTTCATGAGGGTAATGAGACCCATCAGGTGACCTACCACGCGGCCGGTTTTGCCCCGGGCCAATTCCGGCACATCGGGGTTTTTCTTCTGCGGCATGATGGAGCTGCCGGTGGTGAAGCGGTCGGCAATCTGCACAAACCCAAAGTTCTGGCTCATCCACAAAATCAATTCTTCGCTCATGCGGCTGATGTGCACCATGCACAGCGAGGCCGCTGCGGTGAATTCAATCGCAAAGTCGCGGTCGCTCACGGCGTCCAGTGAGTTCTGGCAGACGCAAGGCGCGCCCGATTCATCGACCATGCCCAGCGTGGTTGCCACGCGTTCGCGGTCCAGCGGGTAGCTGGTGCCCGCCAGGGCCGCTGCACCCAGCGGCAGGCGGTTGACCCGGCGACGCACGTCAAGCATGCGCTCGGCGTCTCTGGAGAACATCTCCACATAGGCCAGCATGTGGTGGCCAAAGCTGATGGGCTGGGCCACCTGCAAGTGGGTGAAGCCGGGCAGGATGACCTCGACGTTTTTCTCGGCGACTTCAATCAGCGAGGTTTGCAGATCAGAGAGCAGACCGCTGATCAGGTCAATCTCGCCCCGCAGCCACAGGCGCACATCGGTGGCGACCTGGTCATTGCGTGAGCGCCCGGTGTGCAGGCGCTTGCCGGCATCGCCCACCAGCTGGGTCAGGCGCGCCTCGATGTTCAGGTGCACGTCTTCCAGGTCCAGCTTCCACTCAAAGGCACCCGATTCGATCTCGGCAGTGATCGTGGCCATGCCGCGTTGGATGGCCAGATGGTCGGCTTCAAGGATGATTTTTTGTGCAGCCAGCATGTCGGCATGGGCGAGCGAGCCGGCAATATCGGCCTGCCACAGCCGCTTGTCAAAAAACACGCTGGAGGTGTAGCGCTTGACCAGATCGCTCATGGGCTCGGAGAACAGGGCCGACCAGGCTTCTGATTTTTTATCGAATTGGTTGTGTGACATGGTGTTGGGTGCAGGCACACAGGGGTGCCGGTGTTGGGGGAATAGCAAGGGATCATCAATAATCGGGTGCATGGTGAGTTCAATCTCAATCGCCCTCGATTTTCAATGAAAGACACTCAAATTTTATCGGCCTTCCAGGACCTGGTGCCAGAGCAGCCGCCAGCGGTGCCGCCGCGTCGCCTGGTGTTTGATGCCTGCCACGTGGGTGTGGTGCTGCGGGCGGTGCTTTTTGTCGAGGCCGTGGTGGCGGTGGGGGCCATGTTTGGGGCGTCCGGGTTCATGGACTGGCTAGGCCGCCTGTCTTTGCTCACCGGGGGGGCGCTACCTGCCACGCTGGTGTGGTTGCTGTCGGCGTGCAGCTTGAAGAAGCTGCTGGCGCGCCTCACCCCGCCGCTGCAGCAACTGGCGGGCGTAGGGCTGGGCGCCTTGTCGGGGTTGTACAGCTGCGGCGTTTTGTTTGCGGCGGGTTTGCTTGACCCCGCTCCCTGGATTGCAAGTGCCTTCAGCGGCGCACTCTTGTCTGCCGCGCTGGTGGCTGCACTGGTTTTGCGGGCCCGGGGGCAAACGCCCGCCGCCACTGCTGCGCGCCTGAGCGAATTGCAAGCCCGCATCCGCCCCCATTTCTTGTTCAACACCCTGAACAGCGCGATTGCCCTGGTGCGCGCCGAACCTGCCAAAGCCGAGACCCTGCTGGAAGACCTGAGTGATCTGTTTCGCCATGCGCTGATGGACCAGGGCGAGTTTGTCACCCTGGCTGATGAGGTGGCACTGGCGGAGCGCTACCTCGCGATCGAGCAAGTGCGCTTTGGCGAGCGGCTCCAGGTGGAATGGGCACTGGACCCCGGTGCATCGCTTGCACGCTTGCCGCCGCTGCTTTTGCAGCCGCTGGTAGAAAACGCGGTGCAGCACGGTGTGGAACCCAGCCCCCAGGGCGCCACCCTCAGGATATCGTCCCAGCGCCGGGGCTCCAGCGTGGTTATCAAGGTCACCAACACCGTGCCGGGTGGTCCGGGCGCGCCCGGCCACGGCCTGGCACTGGACAACGTCCGCGACCGCCTGCACCTGCTGCATGATGTGCAGGGCCACTTTCAGGCCGCCTTGAAAAATGGCGTGTTTCAGGTCAGGATTCAGGTGCCGATATGAGCCCCATGGCGGTTTTCTCATGCGTTTGAAGGTGTTGATCGTGGATGACGAGGCCCTTGCGCGCGCGCGGCTGAGAACCCTGCTGGGCGAGTGCACCGAGCCCGCAGCCTCTGTTGAGGGTGCGGCGCACAATGCGGCGCAGGCCATGGCCCATGTGCAACAGCACCCGGTGGACGTGGTGTTGGTTGACATTCACATGCCCGGCGCTGACGGGCTGACCTTGGCCCGGGCTCTGCAGGCGCTGCCCGCCCCCCCGGCCGTGGTGTTTGTCACGGCCTATCCGGAGCACGCCGTGCAGGCCTTTGATCTGGAGGTCGCAGACTACCTCACCAAGCCCGTGCGCCTGGCACGTTTGCAGGCATCGCTACAAAAAATAGAGCGATTAAGGCAATATAAACGACGGCTAGGGCTCGATTTGGTTGAAGAAGTAATGGTGATTCACGAACGTGGCCGCACCGAGCGCGTGCCGGTGCCGGAGGTCCTGTACCTCAAGGCCGAGCTCAAATACATCACCGTGCGAACAGCCAGCCGAACCTACTTGCTGGAAGCGTCCTTGAACGAGCTGGAGGAAAAGTACAAACCTCGGTTCCTGCGCATCCATCGCAACGCCCTGATCGCCCGGGGCGCCGTGCGTGCGTTGGAGAAGCACCACGACCTGCAGGAGGGCGAGGGCTGGGCGGTGCGACTGCACGGCATTGACGAGCTGCTGCTGGTCTCACGCCGGCAGCTGGCAGCGGTGCGGGAGGTGATCGCGGGTTGATAGCGGGTTGGGGGTGGCTCTCGAACGTGGGATGAAGATGCTATTAAAATAAGTTTAGAAGCCCAATAGATGCCCGGGCTGGAGAGTTAAGACTCTT
>CALRWE010000262.1:0-3275 GCA_943371745.1 Rhodoferax sp. OV413 | reverse complement strand
CAGCAAGAAAAAAATCACAGTGAAATTGACGAAGAACCGAAAAAATAAACCCGCAGGCTGACAGCCAGCCTTCGCGTCTTAACGACAACGCGATAAATCAGTACAGACCGTAAGTAAACCCAGCCGCAATCACTTCGACCGAGGCGTCGATATTCTCCGGGCTCTCACTGATGGCGGCCAACACTTGCGCGACACTGGCGTTGCCTGAGTCGAGGACTCCAAGCCAAAAACTATAACCGCCAGGCTCGGCAGGGCGGCCCAATACGTTCTCGTAGAACTTGCTGACCAGTTGAGCGTTGGTGGGTGCGCTACCGTAGACGAGTTTGAATTCATCGGATGCCACAAAGCCCGATGCAATGGTTGCCAAGCTGTTACCGCGATCCATAGCGCTTATCCAGAACCCAACGCCGCCGGTGTCTGGAACTCTGTTGAAGGCAGCCTCGTAGAGGCGATAAGCCTGACCGCCGGTCCCTGAGCCATCGAATGCAACCCCAGTATCAGCGAAGGTAATCCGCTCTACCGCAGTCAGCGTATCGACGCCGTTAGCTCCCTGCTTGTCAGTGATGATCATGCTTGCGTCGGCTTTGGCAATGATATAACGGTCACGCCCGCCATCGTAATGAACGGTGTCTGTCCCGGCGCCGCCATTGATAGTATCGTTACCGCCGTAGCCAATCAGAATATCGGAGCCGGCGCTGCCGGTGAAGTTATCGTTGCCCGCGAAAGCCAGCGCGTAGGCCAATTGCACGTCGTCAACATCGCTCTCTATATAAAACTGAAGCTGAGACGCGTTTGCACTCATGCCGGTGATAGAGTAAACCAGCTCGTTGTTGACGTAAAAACTGCTGGCGCTGGCTTGTCCTGTTACCGCGCCAAGAGCCGAGTACTCGAACTGTCCGGCAAAAGTCTGTTTGTAGACGGAGTTGAAAATGTCTAGATCGGTGGATGTAGCTTTCGATACTTCCCAGTCCCAGCCTTGGGCGGCCTTGAAACTGAACTGACTATTCAATACGACGGTTGCCATAAAGGTTCCTTTATCAAGAAAAACTGGAGTGGTCGATACAACTACATGCACATGCAGCGCTTGCGGCCGAACGAAATTATCGCAGTTTTTAAAATATTCCCAATCAGTAGTGTCCCAACGCACTTTAGAGGAGCGCGAGTTGATTTGGCTCGAAATCCGGATCTAAATCCGCTGAGGGTGGCGTAAGTAGTTGATTTATTGGGATAGTTTCAAACATGGACAGGCTCAAGATTTGTAATATTTCATACTGGCTGTGATGATCCAGATGCAGACGTTTCTTGGCGATGGCGATCAACAAATACGTCGATATGGCAATCCAGATCTGGGTCTTCACCGCGTTCTCGCTAGAGGCAAAGAAGACTTTGATACGCGAATGCTGCTTGATCCACTTGAAGAACAAATCCACCTGCCAGCGTTGGTGATAAAGATCGCCGATCCGTTCGGGCTTCAAGGCAAAGTTGTTGGTCAGAAACACCAAGCGCTTGCCGCTGTCGTCCTTGACCACCACCCGACGCATCGTTGTGGGGTGATCCTTGCTCGACTGATAAGTTGTCAGCACACCCGTCTGATCGCACAGCACGGCAGTGCCCACCCGGTCCACCGGACCGAGAGCTTTTGACGTGTGCCGCCCACAGTCAGGGCCACCGACGTTTTACCTGCCGGGGCATAGCTTCTGCCACGCACATCCGTGTTGGTCAGTGCGGTCTCGTCGCCCCAGTGGATTTGGTAGTGCAACATTCGTTCTGTAATTTCCCGAACCATTGAAACAGGACTTACTGCGAAGTGTTTCTGATTTCGGTTTTGGATATTTTTTAATCGGGCCCCTGCCAGGCCGCCGGAGGCCCCCCCCCGGCGATTGATTGGCGAGGCTTGATCGACACAGAAAGAATGAATTCATCATGGCCCAAAGAACCGAACTTATTGATGCCAACAACCCGCTGCATGAAGCCTATGCCTGCTTGCTTGCCAACGGCCTTGACGGCGCTGGCGAGGCCCTGCGCATCCTGGTTAACGAGGCATCCCGCATCGAACGCGCTCAGCACCTGCAGGCGACACCATACGAGCGATCTGCCCAGCGTGTGGACTACGCCAATGGCTAAAAGTCCAAAACGGTACTGACCCGCTTGGGCGAGGTCACCTTTGACGTGCCCCAAGTGCGCTCGGGAGGTTTCTATCCCAGTGCTCTGGAGCGGGGCAGCCGCTCGGAACAGGCCATGAATTTGGCGCTGGCGGAAATGTACGTGCAGGGTGTGTCCACCCGCAACGTGATCACCGTATTGCAGAAGTTGGTGGGGCCAGAGATCAGTATTTCATCGACACAAATCAGCCGCTGCACTGCGCTCTTGGACACTGGCTTGGAGGCGTGGCGTACCCGCCCTCTGGATGAGACTCCTTACGTGATTTTGGATGCCCGGTATGAGCGGGTGCGCGAGGGTGGTCGGGTCGTGGACTGTGCGGTTTTGGTGGCCATTGGCATCACCGCCTCGGGACACCGTCGGGTGCTGGGCGTGTCGGTGGCGCTGTCAGAAGCCGAGGTGCACTGGAGAGCCTTTTTGGACAGCCTGATTCAACGCGGCTTGCGCGGAGTCAAGTTCATCGCCAGCGATGACCATGCGGGCCTCAAAGCGGCCCGCAAAGCGATGTTTCCCGGTGTGCCCTGGCAGCGCTGCCAGTTTCACCTGCAACACAACGCGCAGGGCTATGTCTCAAAGCTCGATCAGCGTACGCCGGTGGCCCGCCAGATTCGAGGCATCTTCAATGCCGGCGACGCCCATGAGGCTCAGCGCCTGCTCAACGTGGCACTCAAGCAGTGGCAGATGGGTCACCCCCAACTCGCCGCTTGGGCTGAGACAAATCTGCCAGAGGGTTTTGCTGTGTTCGATTTGCCAGACGGCCATCGGGTGCGCATGCGTACCACCAATGGATTGGAGCGATTGAACAAGGAGCTAAAGCGGCGAACCCGTGTCGCCACACTGTTTCCAAATCCAGACAGTTGCAAGAGATTGGTGAGCGCGTTGCTGGCCGAACAAGACGAGGAGTGGATGACCGCAAAAATCTACCTGAACATGAAACCTTGACCCGACGCTTTTGCGCAACAACCCCTGTTAGCGGCGGTCTAAATCCGCTTAAATTTGGCGACGGGAAATGGCGGTGTGAATTGGCTATCGAATCTGGTGGTCATTGATGGTGTCGGATGCTGGCGGCCGGCCCCGGTGCCCACGGCGCCACCAATAGATAGGGCCCCGCGAGG
>CALRWE010000261.1:0-3482 GCA_943371745.1 Rhodoferax sp. OV413 | reverse complement strand
CCCCCGACTACGAGGTCGATCAGCGCATCAACTGGTAACCGGGCTGGACTTGGGGTTTTGCCAAAACGGTGACTCAGACTCGCTGGCGGGTAGCGGTGCGCCCGACATACCCGGCGCACCGCTAATCCCTATTGTGAGGCGCGCATTTGACGGACGCGGTGCGGGTTTCTACGTGGGTTGAGGGGTCTTCCAAGGGGCGATACTTGGTCTCATGTGGTTGAAATGCTTATCCGATCACACCGCCGGCGCCCGCTTAGCTCGTTAGACGTCACAAACCCACCTCATTCCTACGGAGGCCACAATGTCCGCGAAGATCGATTTCTTCTTCAATTTTGGCAGCACCTATAGCTACCTGACCATCATGCGTCTCGAAGAAGAGGCGTCTAAGGCAGGCGTTGAGATTCGCTGGCGCCCATTCAATGTGCGCAAGCTGTTCGTGGAGCAGACAAACATTCCGTTTCCCAAGGAGAAAGCGGCTAAGGTTTCCTACATGTGGCGCGACATCGAACGACGCGCAGCGCGCTTCGGATTGGACTGGAACGGAGTTCCTCCTTACCCAGTGGATCGTTCGGGCCTCGCGAACCGACTTGGAGTTATCGCAGGCAAGGAAGGTTGGGCGCCCGCGTTCACTCGAGTCGCCTACCGAGCCTGGTTCATAGATCACAAGGACTTCGGACAACCCGAGGTTGCTCATGCGCTACTTTCAGAACTTGGACACGATGCAAATGGTCTCATCGAGCGTGCCAACAGCGATGCCGTAAAGGCGGACTTTGACGCTGAGACTGATGTCGCGCGTTCACTGGGAGTATTTGGCGTTCCCACTTTCGCGGTAGGTACCGAAATCTTCTGGGGCCATGACCGCATGGAAGACGCCTTTGCATGGGCGCTGGGCCAGCGCAGCGACGCCTAACGGGTAAGGATAGATCGCGCGAAGCCGCGATCTATCCGTTTGTTGGACAAGTCCGTTGTTGGCGACTGATGTGGGCAGTTGCGCCCCTGTGGATTGATCCGGAGGGTTGGAGTGTGGTACGCAGACTGTACCGCCCGTTACGCTATTTTTGACATTTTACGGCGCAAGAAATGGCCGCCCAGATCCGTACCGCGAGATGGCGATCAAGACCTTCCCTAGCAAGCGTAATGATTGCATAAATTGTGCATAGTGCTATCATCGCGTCGTGAATGGAACACATCGTAAGACGATCGAGAAGGTGCTGACAGACCCCGTCAATGGGAACATTGAGTGGTCGCGCATTGAATCCATGCTCAAGGCCGCTGGATGCAGAGTCGTTGAAGGTGCAGGCTCGTCCGTCACGTTTGAGTTTGGCGGCCGGAAGATGACCCTTCATCGGCCACATCCAGGCAAGGAAACACTGCGCTACCGTGTCTTGGCAGTTCGGGAGTTCGTCGAAAGAATGGGGATACAGCCATGATCAATTCCATGTCCTACAAGGGCTACGCTGCCAGTATGGTCTTTGATGCAGAAGACAAGGTCATTGTCGGGCGCGTTCAAGACATCGACGACATCATCTCGTTCCACGGCGAGTCGGTGGCGGAGTTCGAATCGAACTTTCACGCGGCCATCGAAGACTATCTGGCTGCATCCAAGGAACTCGGTTCAGCTCCGGAGAAGCCGGCCAGCGGCAAGGTCATGCTGCGCATTGCGCCTGAGGTTCATGCCGCCGCGCTCAAGGCTGCGGCAAGAAGCGGCACTAGCCTTAACAAGTGGGCTGAAGGTGCGCTTGGCAAAGCGGCTCGGAAGTCACCCACCCGGGTCGCAGCGCGCAGCGAAGCCTGACTGGCGGTTGAATTGCCGCACGCCACAAAGGTTCAGCCCAAGGGCGATGGGGCCGGCCAACGATCGTACAGGCGCGCACCGATGCGCTCGCCCCACAGGTTAAGCTCAACGGCTGTTCCGGTGTGCGGTTGGTTGGCGGCGTCGCCGCGCACGTAGCCCAGCGCCACGCAGGCGCCGGCGGCTGGGCTCCAGCCGGCTGATGAAACTTTCCCGCCGGGCTGACCTTGGATCCAGATGGATTCGCCACCCCAAAGGTAGTGCTCGGGCGAGTCTGCCACCAGCGTCACCAGCTTCTTGCGCAGGGGCTGCCCCTGGCGGGCCAGCAGGGCATCGCGGCCGATGAAGCCGCCGGGTTTGTCCAGGTCCACCGCGGCCATCGTGCCGGCTTCGAACGGCGTTTCATCCGGCCCGAGCCCGGCGCCCCAGGCGCGCCGGCCCCTCTCGATGCGCAGCGCATCCAGCGCGTAGTAGCCGGCATCACGCAGGCCCAGGTCGGCGCCGGCGGCCTGCAGCGCTAGCAGCCTGTCGGACTCAGGCATTCAACGTTCGACCTGCTTTAGATCTGCTTAAAAAACAGGCAGTTTCGACCTACGTTGTCATTTTTCGGCAGCTTTTCTACGGTATTTCCTGCCTCATCCAATTTTTTGACGCAGCACGGCCATGCGTTTGATATTCCAGGCCAGGCAGACCAAGTCCCACTCGCCGGTGACTTTGCGCAATCCGCGCAGTGAGAACTGCCTAAACCCCATCACTGATTTGATGATGCCAAAGACAGGCTCCACCGTTTGTTTACGAATGGCGTAAGCGGCTCTGCCGACTTGGGTTGTCAATCGGTGCGTCATCGCATCCATCGGCGTGGCACCCGCCTTCAACGGTGCAGGCTGCGCAAAACGCTCACTCCAGTGCGGATGATGGTCTTGGCGGGCCACGGCAATCAAGGGCACTATCTTGGCCTGTTCACACGCCTCAACATTCTTCCCGCTGCAGTAACCGGTGTCGGCAATCAGGGTCCGGGCAGAGCCCAGTTTGGGAGCCTGCTCCTGCAGAACTTTGAGCATCGGCTGGACTTGTTGTTTGTCATTGGGCGCTTGCGTCAATGTGGTCGCCACCACCAGCATCGTTTGAGCATCTACCCCGGCCTGTGCGTTGTAGCACTGCTCAAATCCACCACCAGAGATCGGCATGATGCGTGACTCTTCGTCTGTAAGATTGATCTGATCGCTGTCTTTGGCGCCAGGCTCAGGGGCTGTGGGTGGTTTGCCGCGGGGCTTTTTCCCCGTCTCTTTTTCACGGGCTTCGCGTTTGCCCATCTTCTCATCAAACTCTGCTTTCTCCCGTGCGTAGCGCTGTGCAGCGCGCGCTGCTATCTTGGTCTTGGCAGCGGCCATGGAGGCCAGTCGGTCTTCGCGCAGTTTGAGTTCTTTGGGCAGGCTCATGCCATCAGGGGTGTTGGCCCAATCAGCTGCTTCAGCCAGTGCCAGCAGCTCCTGCACTTCTGCTTTGAGTTGGGCTTCGAGTTTGGCGATGTGACCATGCGAGAGGGCGCACCTGGAGTGGTGCCGCTGGGCCATGCCATCTCACCCACGCCCGAACCCGCGCCACCCAAACGTTCACCGGCGCATTACCTGTGGGCCGTGCTGATAGTGCGCATCTACGAGGTTTTTCCGCTGCTGTGCCCGAAGTGCGG
>CALRWE010000260.1:0-3510 GCA_943371745.1 Rhodoferax sp. OV413 | reverse complement strand
GGTGCTCCACATTGCGGAGAACGACCAGTTTTGTCCGCCCGAGGCACGCAGTGCGATTGTGGCGGCGATGTCTGGCCGCGCTGACACCGAGCTGTATGTGTATCCCGGCGTTGACCATGCGTTTGCGCGCGTGGGCGGAGAGCACTTTGATGCGGCGTCGTCGGCTGCGGCGCATCAACGCAGCATGGTGGCGCTAAAACGCGAACTTGGGCCACACTGACCACGGAGGTCAAGGCTCTTGGAATATGCCGGGAAATGTTGAGGTGTACAAAAACGAATGAATGAGGGGGTCACATGAAAGCGCATATCTGGCGATTGGGTAGCGTACTTTTTTCCGTGATGGCGCTCATGGTGCCAGTGGGTTCGGCAGCTGCCAAAGGCGCCCTGGCTTTCGAAGAGGGTTTTGCGCCTAGCCAGGACGTGACCGTCTGGCAGCTCGAAATTGCGCAAGGTTACCCTTGGGTGCGCGGCCAGGTGGGCGACGTGAAAGGGGTTTTCATGCTCGACACCGGCACGCCGTGGGGACTGCTGCTCAACAGCGCACGGGTGCGCTTGCCAGATCTCACCCCTGTGGCCACGGGCAGTGCGGGCTCAGGTCAGAAGATGGCCATTTTTCAGTCCACCAGCGCGCCGCCCGTGATGCTGCAGGGTCAGACCTGGGCGCAGGTGCGCTCGGTAAATTCGGCCGACTTGTCTTTCATTGAGGACGGCACCGGCGTGGGACCTTACCTGGGTTTTATTGGTGCGAACTTCTTTCAGGGTGCGGAACTCACGCTTGACTACGCCCGCCGCGTGGCCATGGTGAGGCGTTTGCATCCTGACACCGGGGCTGCGCTCGCGGCACTGCCTGCGGGCCTGCTGGGTGGCGCGGTTGTGGCTACGGTGCGCTACCGGGGTGAGCAGCCCAATTTTTCTGTGTTTGATGCCACTTTGGGTGGCACGCCGGTGCGGGTGATGCTCGACAGCGGCAATCCTGCCGCCTCTTTGGATCAAGCCTGGCTGGCTGAATTACGCCAAGCTGACCTGGCCCGCCCCTTCAGCCTGATCGGGGCCACCACCACCTACCGCACCAGCCCGATGCTTTTGGGGAGCCTGACCGTGCCCGTGGAAAATGCGATGCCCTATGAAACCCCGGTCGTGGTGGACGGTCAGACCGACCGACAGGTGCTCAAGATCGGCTTCCCTCTGCTCAACCGTTGGGGAGTCACCTGGAACTACCGCCTGAAGACCATGTCGTTTTTTAATCCGTAAGTGGTGTTGTGGGTGAACTTACCCACGCCTGCACGCAGGATTTGGGCCTTTCGCCGGTTAGCATGAAGCCATGCACAGCACCGGGTTCAGCGCGACGGGGTTCAGCCGCTCGTTGGTTGTGGCCTTGCTCGGCTGGCTGGGCGGTACAGCGGGGCAGTTGCAGCAGGCGCAATTGTGGTCGCAAGATGTGTATACAGGGTTTGCGCTTCTAGCCGCAGTCTTGTATGCACTAGTACAGTCCAAATTGATAGCGCGCAGGTTCGCTGCGCCCCGTTTCCTGTGGCCGACGGTTGCGCTGGCCCTGGGTTGCCTGGCTTTTGGTTTGACGGGCTTGCGCGCGATCCACTTTTTGGCAGGAAGCCTGGACCCCCATCTGGAGGGGCGTGATGTGACGGTGGTGGGCGTGGTGGCGGCCATGCCGCAGCGCCACGAGGCCGTGCTGCGTTTTCGGCTGGCCGTGGACTCTGCCACGCTGCAGGGCGAGCCGGTGCGTGTGCCTGGACGCATTGACCTGAGTTGGTACGCTGGCGTGCAATCTGGTGCAGACGGTGCCAATGAATTGCAGCGGCAGCCTGCGGTGCTGCAGGCCGGCGAGCGTTGGCAGATCACGGTGCGCCTGAAAGCCCCGCACGGCAACAGCAATCCGCACGGCTTTGACTATGAGTTGTGGGCGTGGGAACAGGGCGTGCAGGCCACAGGCTATGTGCGCGCCGGCCCGAAAGATGCGCTGCCCCAGCGCCTGGCCAGCACCTGGCAACATCCGGTGGAGCAGGCGCGGCAGGCGGCGCGCGAGCGCATTGATGGGCGAGTGCCTGATCGGCAGCAAGCCAATCTGATTGCCGCACTGGTGGTGGGTGACCAAAGTGCCATCGAGCGGGCTGACTGGGATGTTTTCAGAGCCACCGGCGTGGCGCACCTGATGTCGATCTCGGGTTTGCACATCACCATGTTTGCCTGGGTTGCGGCACTGGTCCTGGGGTGGTTGTGGCGCCGCTCGAGTCGTTTGTGTGCCTGGCTCCCCGCACCCATGGCCGCTTTGGTCGGCGGGATGATGCTGGCGGGCGCCTACGCCTTGTTCAGCGGCTGGGGCGTGCCCGCGCAGCGCACGGTGCTGATGCTGGCCACCGTAGCCTTGCTGCGCGGGTCTGGCCGGCAGTGGCCCTGGCCCCAGGTGTGGATGCTGGCGGGTGCGGTGGTGGTGGCCGCCGACCCTTGGGCCCTGTTGCAGGCGGGCTTTTGGCTCAGCTTTGTAGCCGTCGGGGTGTTGTTTGCAACGTCTGTCGTGCCAGGCGGTTCCCCGACCGGCGGGACGGCGGGGCAAGGCCCCTTGTCTGGGTTGACAGCCAGTGTGCGTGCACTGGCCCATCAGCAAGGGGTGATCACTCTGGCCTTGACGCCGCTCACCCTGTTGCTGTTTGGCCAGGCCTCAGTGGTGGGTTTGGTGGCCAATGCGCTGGCGATTCCGTGGGTGACACTGGTGCTGACGCCGCTGGCCATGTTGGGGGTGTTGGTGACGCCGCTGTGGGATTGGGCGGCGGGTGCCGTGCTTGTCTTGCGTTGGGTGTTGCAGTGGCTGGCCTCGTGGCCATTTGCGACCTTGTCCCTGGCTCAGGCGCCCCTGTGGGCCGGTGCCGCAGGCGTAGTGGGTGGGGGTTTGCTGGCCATGCAGCTCCCACGCAGCGTGCGGCTTCTGGGTGTGCCCTTGCTGCTGCCGGTGTTACTCTGGCAGGCGCCCCGCCCCGCGGTGGGGCAGTTTGCGTTGCTGGCGGCCGATATCGGGCAAGGCAATGCCGTGATCGTGCATACCGCCTCGCATGCCCTTCTCTATGACGCCGGTCCGCGTTTGGGACGTGACACGGACGCCGGCCACCGCGTGCTGGTGCCCTTGTTGCGTGCGCTGGATACGCAGGTCAACACGCTGCTGCTCAGCCACCGGGACAGCGACCATGTTGGCGGGGCGCAAGCCGTGCTGGCCATGCACCCGGGTGCGGCGCTGCTCAGCTCCATAGAGCCTGAGCATGAGTTGCAGGCGGTCCGTCCGGCGACCCGTTGCGAGGCGGGGCAACGCTGGCGCTGGGATGGCGTCGATTTTGAAGTCATGCATCCGCGCGCCGAAGACTATGCAGCAGGTGCCAAAGCCAACACCTTGAGTTGCACCCTGCGCATCAGTAACGGAGTTCAGTCTGTGCTGCTGGCGGGCGACATCGAACAGGCCCAGGAGGCGCGCCTGGTTGCTGAGGGGGTTGATATCCGCGTCAC
>CALRWE010000259.1:0-3594 GCA_943371745.1 Rhodoferax sp. OV413 | reverse complement strand
CCTTTCTGGCTGCGGTACAACCCCGGATCGCCCTGGTTCAGTCGGGCTACCGCAACCGCTTTGGTCATCCGGCGCAGCCCGTTTTGGTGCGTTATGCCGAACACAACATTCGGGTGTTTGATTCGCCCCATTGTGGTGCGGCCACCTGGTATTCGGTCAGCCCTGCGCAGGTGCATTGCCAGCGGGAAGTGGCGCTGCGTTACTGGCATCATCGGGTTCCTTGATGAGGTTGGCGCAAAGCTTGCTAAGCTATCAATAAGAGAGGGCTTGTTTATGCAAAAATTCGACGAGATGTACACCCGGCTGCCTTATGAGTTCTTCACTCACGGCGCTCAAATTCGCGATCACTACAAGATCTACGATGAATGGCTGGCCAGCCAGCCTGGCGACATGATGGCCAAGCGGCGCGAAGAAGCCGAGATGATTTTTCGGCGTGTCGGCATCACCTTCGCCGTTTATGGCGAAAAAGACGAAGAAGGCGCAGGCAATGAACGTTTGATTCCCTTTGACCTGATTCCCCGCATCATTCCCGCCCACGAGTGGGCTGGCATGGAGCGCGGCCTGGTGCAGCGGGTAACCGCCCTCAACCGGTTCATTCACGATGTCTACCACGGGCAGGAAATCATCAAGGCAGGTGTGGTGCCACGAGAACAGATTGAGCACAACGCCCAGTTTCGCCCCGAGATGATGGGCGTTGACGTACCCAACGGCATTTATTCCCATATCTCCGGCATCGACATCGTGCGGGCTCCGAACGCCCAAGGCGAAGGCGAGTACTTCGTACTGGAGGATAACCTGCGTGTGCCAAGCGGCGTGAGTTACATGCTTGAAAACCGCAAAATGATGATGCGGCTGTTCCCCAAGCTCTTTAATGCCCATCGCGTGGCACCTGTGACCCGTTACCCGGATTTGCTGCTGGAGACGCTGCGCGACAGTAGCCCTGCCACCACAGCCGAGCCCACAGTCGTGGTTCTGACGCCGGGCATGCACAACAGCGCCTATTTTGAGCATGCTTTTTTGGCTCAGCAAATGGGGGTTGAACTGGTGGAAGGGCAGGACTTGTTTGCGAGGGACAATTTTCTGTATATGCGCACAACGCGCGGACCCAAGCGGGTGGACGTGATTTATCGGCGTGTGGATGATGATTTTCTGGATCCCAAGGTCTTTCGGTCAACCTCGACGCTGGGCTGCGAGGGCTTGATGGATGTGTACCGCGCGGGCCACGTCACCATTTGCAACGCGGTCGGCACCGGCGTAGCCGATGACAAATCGATTTACCCTTACGTACCCAAAATGATCGAGTTCTACTTGGGTGAAAAGCCTATTCTCAACAACGTGCCTACCTACATGTGCCGCAACAAGGACGATCTGGCCTACACGCTGGCGAACATGAAAGATTTGGTGATCAAGGAGGTTCATGGGGCGGGCGGCTACGGCATGCTGGTGGGGCCCGCTTCGACTCAGTCCGAAATAGAGGAGTTCCGCAAGGCCGTGCTGGCGAACCCCTCGGGCTACATTGCGCAGCCCACGTTGAGTCTTTCGAGCTGCCCGACGTTTGTGGAAAGCGGCATCGCGCCTCGCCACATCGATCTGCGCCCCTATGTGCTGAGCGGAAAAACCGTACAAATGGTGCCCGGTGGCTTGACCCGGGTGGCGCTCAAAGAGGGCTCGCTGGTCGTCAACTCATCACAAGGCGGGGGCACCAAAGACACCTGGATTCTTGAGCACGAGTATGAGAGCGGGACAGAGCCTGACGTCGCGGCATCCGAACCGGCACCCAAGTCAATCCAGTCCCAATCGCAGTCCCAGTCATCCTGAGCCCAAGGAGTCTCTTCATGTTGTCCCGCACCGCCGACCACCTTTTCTGGATGTCCCGTTACACCGAGCGCGCTGAGAACACGGCCCGCATGCTCGATGTCAATTACCAGACCTCTTTGCTGCCCCAGTCCCAGGCCGCTGCCCTGGTGGGCTGGCAAGGCCTGCTGAGCATCAGCGAGCTGTTACCTGCCTATACGGCTGCCCATGGTGACATCAACCTGCGCCACGTGATGGATTTCATGGTGAAGGACGAGAGCAATCCTTCCAGCATCGTGTCCTGCCTGGGCGCTGCGCGCGAGAACGCGCGCGCTGTTCGAGGGACCCTGACCACCGAAGTCTGGGAAACCCAGAACCAGACCTGGCTGGAGGTCAAGCGCCGCATCAAGGAGGGCGAGCATGAGCACGACCCAGGGCAGTTTTTTGAGTGGGTCAAATACCGCTCGCACCTCTCCAGGGGGGTGACGGTGGGCACCATGCTCATGGACGAAGCCTTGCACTTCATGCGCCTGGGCACTTTTCTGGAACGGGCCGACAACACTGCCCGGCTGGTGGATGTGAAGTTTCATGCCGCCAATACCGACTTTTTCGATCCCGGTAACGAGAAAGACCAAGAGTACGATTTCTATCACTGGAGCGCGATTCTTCGCAGCGTCTCGGGTTTTGAGGTTTATCGCAAGGTGTACCGTGACGTGATCAAGCCTGAACGCGTAGCCGAACTGCTGATTCTGCGAGCCGACATGCCCCGTTCCCTGCATGCCAGCCTGAATGAGGTGGTCAGCAATTTGAGCCTGGTGGCCAATGATCCCCTGAGTGAAACCCACCGACGCGCAGGCAAGCTGCGCGCCGAGCTCCAATATGGCCGCATTGATGAAATTCTGGCGACCGGTTTGCACGCTTACCTGACCCAGTTTCTGGACCGCATCAATGACTTGGGCATGCATATCAGTCGTGACTTCTTGATTCCTTCGACGGCTTGATTCACGGTCTGAACAGGCTTTGTGTTCATGATGTTCGATCAAGGACATCGGCGCGACAAAGGCAGTGATCAACCAAGAGCTCGATCCTGCCAGCATTGCCGACAGCGATGTGTTCACAGCCGCTGAGTTGATGCGATGATGCGGGTTGCGACACCCTGACCTCAGGAGGGAAGTGTTCAGCCTAACAGCCACCAGCTGCCCTGGAGAGCGTGTTCTACCCGGTGCTTTAACGTGTGCTGCCGGCTTGAGCGCGAGACACTTCCTGCCCCAGCTCGATTACCGCCATGGCGTAATAGCTGCTCCAGTTGTAGCGCGTGATGGCATAGAAGTTCTCGGTGCCTGCCACGTAACTGGACGCGGCATCCCCGTTTTGCAGTTCTACCAAAGCCAGAGGCCCCTTGTGCTGCAGGGCGTCTCCTTCGAGCACAGCGCCCTTGGCAACAAAGCTGGGCACGTTGAAGGTGGGCAAAATATCAGGTGCCATCAGCGCCTCCATGTTGAGGGAGCCTGGCTCGAAGCTTACCGGGTAGTGGGTTGGCATGCCACTCTGCCAATTAAAGGCTACAAAATAGTTGGCTACCGAGCCAATCACGTCGGTCGGGCTGTTGAACAGGTCAATGCGCCCGTCTCCATCAAAATCAATCGCGTATTTCACCCAGCTCGAAGGCATGAACTGGGGCATTCCCATGGCCCCCGCAAAGCTGCCCCGCAGGGACAGCGGATCGACGCCGGTGCGGTGGGTCAGGCTCAAGTACTGCTCCAGCTCGGCTTTGAAGAATTCGCTGCGGGCCGCTGCGCG
>CALRWE010000258.1:0-3639 GCA_943371745.1 Rhodoferax sp. OV413 | reverse complement strand
ACGCCAGCCCCATTTGCATGGCTGAGCCCGCCGAGATCAGCAGGTAGCCAATGCCCTCGTTGGCGGCCGTCATCTCCGAGACCGTCGTGCCCACAAAGGCGAGCGTGATGGCGACCTTGAGTGACCCATAAAAGTAGGGCATGGAGCGTGGCAGACCGACCTTGATCAACACATCCCACCGTTTGGCGCCCAGCACGCGCAAGACGTCTTCCAACTCAGGCTCCAGCGTGGCCAGCCCCGTGGCAATATTCACCATGATGGGGAAGAAGCTGATGAGAAACGCCGTCAAAATGGCCGGGCCTGCACCGATGCCAAACCACACCACCAATATCGGTACGAAGGCTGCCTTGGGCAGGGCATTGAAAGCGGTCATCAGCGGGTACACGGCCGCATAAGCCAGGCGGGAACTGCCAATCAGAAAGCCCAGCATCACCCCCACCACAATGGCAATGCCAAAACCCACCATCGTGACCCAATACGTGCGCCAGGCATGGCCGGCAATGAGTTCCTTGTATTCCCAGAACTGGTTCCAGATACGCCAGGGGCTCGGAAAGATGAACTCGGACACATCAAAGGCCGAGCACACGATTTGCCAGATCAGCAACACCGCCACCAGCAGAATCCAGGGCGACCAAATTTCGATTTGTTTTTTGTTCATGGTGTGGACCTAAGGGGTAACAACTGCACCGGTTTTTCGGATGGCACCAATGTGGCTGCGCAGCTCGTGCACGATGTCGGTGAACTCCTTGGTGTAAGTCACTTCCAGGTCGCGCGGTCGCGGCAGGTCAATTTCTTTTCGGACCACAAAGCGACCTGGGCTCTTGCTCATGACGTACACCGTATCGGCCAGAAACACCGACTCGCGCAGATCGTGCGTGACCAGAATCACGTTGAACTGCTGTTCGGTCCAGAGGTCGCGCAGAATGCACCACAGTTCTTCGCGCGTGAAGGCGTCCAGCGCGCCAAAGGGCTCGTCAAGGAGCAGCATCTTGGGCTCGTGAATCAGGGCGCGGCAAATGCTGGCGCGCTGTTGCATGCCGCCCGAAAGTTGCCAGGGGAATTTGTCCTCGTAGCCACCCAAACCCACTTTTTGCAAGAGCTTGCGCGCCCGTTCCTCGTACTCCTTGCGCTTGGCCTTGAAGTTGCTGCGGTAGGGCTCCACAATTTCAAGGGGCAGCAGCACGTTGTCCACCGTGGTGCGCCACGGCAGCAGGGACGGCGCCTGGAATGCCATGCCCGAGATCTTGAGCGGCCCGGTGACGGGCTGCTGGTCAATCAGGATCTTGCCCATCGACGGCATTTTGAGCCCGGTGGTGAGCTTCATGAAGGTGGACTTGCCGCAGCCCGAGGGTCCGACGATGGCAATGAATTCGCCTTGTTTGACCCTCAGGTCAATGGCTTCGACGGCAAAGTGGTTTTGCTTGAGCAATTCCTCACTGTAAGCGAGCCAGACGTCTGAGAAATCCACAAACCAGGGAGAAGCAGTATCTTGCATAATTTGTAAGACACCGGCCTCTGGCCGGCGTGTTTAAATGGTTTAGCTACTAAAAGTAATAGCAATCAAGGTGGCTTACTTCTTGGGCAGGATGTTGAGTTCTGCTTTGCTGGGCAGCAGGGTGCCGTTCCACACCGCGTCCGGGTTCACGCGGGTCTTGGTGTTGAAGGCATCCGACACCTGGGACGCCATCAGGGACAGGCGCGGGCCATTGACCTCGCCAAAGCCTTCTGCGCGGGCGTTGGGGCTGTTGATGACGGTGTCAATGGCGAGTTGCAGGCGTCGGGTCTCCAGGGCTGCGTTGATGATGCCGTCGCGGGCCTTTACGTGGGCAATGGCGGCCGCTGGGTCGGCTATGGTGTCTTTGGCGCCCTTGGCGAAGGCGACCAAAAACGCCTTCACGGCAGCCGGGTTCTCCTTGATCATCTTGGGCGAGGCAATGATGACGTTGCCATACAGCTTGACGCCATTGGCCGGGTAGGGCAGCACGGTCACGTCTTCGGCCTTGACACCACGGGCCTCCAGATTCAGGAGCGAGGTGAAGGTGAAGCCGGTGATGGCGTCCACATCGCCGCGCACCAGCATGGTTTCACGCAGCGGCGGGTCCATGGCGGTCCACTGCACGCCGGTGATGTTGTTGGCCTTGGCAAAAATCGGGAATGCGCGGCGGCCCGCGTCAAACACCGGTGCACCAAGTTTTTTGCCATTGAGATCGGCCACGGTTTTGATGCCTGATTTTTTGAGGGCCATGACCGAGGCGGGCGTGTCGTTGTAGACCATCATGACGGCCACGGGCTTGTTGGGGGCGTCAGGGTTGTTGGCGTGAAATTCCATGAGCGCGGCCAGGTCGGCAAAGCCCATGTCGTACGCGCCGGAGGCCACGCGTGTGACGGTGCCGCCGGAGCCATTGCCCGCATCAACCACCACGTCGAGCTTGGCGTCCTTGAAGTAGCCCTTGGCCGCAGGGGTCAAAAACAGGGCGGCAGGCCCCTCAAAGCGCCAGTCGAGCTGGAACTTGATGGGCGTGTTTTGGGCGTGCGCCACACTGATGGCAGCGGTGGCCGCCAAGGCGGTGGCCAATTTCAGAAACAAGCGTTTGGTCATGGTGAATCTCCGTTAAAAATAAAGACCGATTTGGACAAAAAAATTATGCAATAAATGTGCCATAAAGCCTTGCTGAGGGGGCTCGCGTCCGATTCCAGAGGCCTCAGCGGTTGCCCTCGCCCTGTGCTGCGTTGGCTACGGCCAGCGCAGTCATGTTCACGATGCGACGCACCGTGGCGGCCGGTGTCAGCACATGCACCGAGGCTGCTGCACCCAGCAAAATGGGCCCCACCGTCACCCCTTGGCCGCCCGTCACCTTGAGCACGTTGAACAAGATGTTGGCAGCATCCAGGTTGGGGCAGATCAGCAAGTTGGCCTCGCCCTGGAGTTTGCTGTCCATGAGTGCCGCGTGGCGCACGTCTTCGGAAAGGGCGGCGTCGCCTTGCAGTTCGCCTTCGGATGCCACGTCGGGCGCCATCTGGCAAAACAGTTCATGGGCGGTGCGCATCTTGATGGCGGACTTGCGCTTGGACGAGCCGTACATGGAGTGCGACAGAAACGCCACCTTGGGCGGCAAGCCGAAGCGCTTGACCTCGTCGGCGGCCATCACCGCAATACTGGCCAGCTGGGCAGCGTCGGGGTCTTCATTGACAAAGGTGTCGGCAATGAAAAGGGTGCGTGCTTCCAGCATCAAGGCGTTCAGGGTGGCGAGACTGGAGGCGCCTTTTTTCAGGCCAATGATGTCTTGCACATGCTCCAGGTGGGTGTCAAAGCGCCCCACCAGGCCGCACAGCATCGCGTCTGCGTCGCCCAGCTTGAGCATCAGCGCGGCAATGGTGGTGTTGGAGCGGCGAACGGCCGCTTTGGCTGCCTCTACCGATACGCCCCGGCGGCCCATGAGCTGGTGGTAGGTTTCCCAGTACTGGCGAAAGCGGGGATCGTCCTCGGGGTTGCAGCATTCCACGTCCACACCCAGCCGAATGCGCAGGCCAGCCTTGAGAATGCGCGCTTCAATCACCGCTGGCCGGCCAATCAGAATGGGGTGAGCCAGGGCGTCGTCCACGGCCATTTGGGCGGCACGCAGCACGCGTTCGTCTTCG
>CALRWE010000257.1:0-3640 GCA_943371745.1 Rhodoferax sp. OV413 | reverse complement strand
GAGTAGAGACTTCACACAATACAACGCAAGACCGGCCTATACCTTTTGTGTGCCGTCCCGGGTTACTTTCGGCAGCATTCTCAAAGAGGTTCTAAATGAAATCGGGACGTAGGAGCGTGGCGCTCCCTAAACTTCGACGGACATAACAGTGCTGCAATTCCCCTCCCTGCTCAAATGCGTGTTTCATGACCTTGCGGCTGAGCCGATAAGCCTGGCCGGCGCTTTGCACCTCGGTGCTGCTTGGCAGGCTTTCACCCCCCATGTAGATCGAAATACCAACCAAACCTTCGTTGCCAACCAGAGCAATTTCACTAGATGAACCGTCTTCAAGGGCGTAAATCAGCGAGACGATCCCGGAAACCGGGAAATGCAGGTATTTCACATGGTCACCTGATTCGGACATCGTCCACCCAAGGGGCATAGCCACGAGTTCCAGGTCGGGCAGCAGCCTCTCGTACTCCGCTTTGGGAAGCGCTGCCAGAATCTGGTTTTGCTTCGGGTCGGGTGCGACTGGCTTCAATATTTTGGACATGGACAGTTTGGGAAGATATGGGGGACTAAATGTAAGCTGACGCACAGGCTCCATCCCTGTATGGGGGTAAATTGAAGAAACAGGTCGCGCCACGCAATCTCTTGGACTTCTAAAAAGCGCTTCCCAACAACCAAAAACACACCGGCATATTGCCTTTCACTACGCAAGCAGCCAAGTTCTTGACGTTGGAGGCGGCTTCGGACAGTTTTCAAGGTTTACACCCGCTTCAGACTCCTTGCTGCCGGTCACGACAGTCAGCTTTACGGGTTGCCCAATTCATTAGCTGTAAGAAGCCATTCGTTATGGACTTAACCGTGCCAGTTTCAGCCGTTCGGTTTGCTCATCTATGTGGCAACTGGGTCGCGTTAGGAGTCTTTCGCTGGACATTAGAAAATTGGATTGATTTCCCTCAAGCAGTCATTTACCAAGAGTTACCAAGGTAGGTAACCCCTCTGATCATTCTCATGTACTCCACGTGCTGGCGAAGTTAGCTGACTTTGGGCACCGCCTCGAAAATAGTGCAAGTCGTTGTTGCATGCGCGTAAAGCTTCCCGTCGGGGCCCACAATTCGCGCTTCGGACGTGCCGACCTGGCGACCGACGTGAAGTGCGTTGCCAATGCACCGCAGCGGCCCCGTCTTGGTGTTGGCGGCTCTTACGATGTTGAGATTGATCTGGCTGGTCGTGTAGCCCAGTCCAGCCGGTAGTTTGGTCTGCACGGCACACCCCAGTGCGAAATCCAGTAAGGTCGCGTACCAGCCGCCGTGCACCGAACCTAATGGGTTGTAGTGCTTGAGCTGCGGCGTCGCCTGAAAGATGGCCAGACCCTCACCCACTTCGATCAACTCGCAGTCGAAGGTGTCCGCCATGTAGGGATGGGGCAACTCACCCTCCAGCAAGGCCGTCATTACCTGCAGTCCCGTTTTGCCGAGCACCTGTTGCGGTTTCGCCAGGCCGGCGTGTCCACCCCCACGCTCGACTCGGCGACGTCGAACATCTTCCAATTGCGCTTGCCAGGCGTTCAGAGTGGCTTGAACCGTGTTTTCAGTCTGCATGATGTGCTCGATGGGTTGATTGGAAAGATATGCGGCGCACAGGCGCGCGCGTATAAAAATTGCGTGCCGATGCGAATGGGTGACTCACGCTCATGACTGTGCAGCCCGAGGCTTGGTGTCGACCGGCCAGCACAGCAGTCCTGTCAGCAATGCCAGCGCACCATGCAGCAGGTACAAGGAATTGAAGTCGGCGCGTTGTAGCGCTGCATTGCCCAGAAGCGCCACCGTGAGCGCCACGCCGAGGACTGAGCCAATTTGGCGCGTAGCCTGGTTGACCGCACTCCCCACAGCGTAGTGCGCAACGGGCAGGCGACTCACGGCTGCAGCAGACAACGACGGCAGTACCAATCCCACAGCGATCCCACTCATCATCAGACCGGGCAGCCAGTGCTGCAGATAGTTCGGCTCGTTGCCAGGCACCAGAAAGAACCACAGGCTGCTGAAGGCATACAGCAGCGAACCACCCACCAAGAATCGTCGATGACCCAAGCGGGAGGCCAGTCGGCCTGTGACGATGGCCGTCGGCATCACCAGCAGCGGCCCAGGCGTAACGGCCAACCCGGCTTGTGGCAGGCTGTAGTGCCAGATGTTCATCATGTAAAAAAAGAAGGTCAAGAACATCATTGAGAACGCAGTGCCAAAGGTCAGTGTGGCAAGGTTGACGTAGCGGTAAGTCCGATGTTGAAACAATGCCAGGTCTACCAATGGGTGTTGGACTCGACGTGCCCATGCAACGAATACAACCGAGGCGATGAAGCCGGTGGCGCCCATGACGGCCAGTTCCGTGCCGCTCCAGTTGGGCACATCAAACTGGACGATAGCCAGTGTGATCGAACCTACAGCCAGCATCAACAAAGCCATACCGATTACATCCACTCGCCTGCGCTCGCCAGATTTCACCGATTCGGTCAGCAGTGAAGCGCCACGCCATAAGGCGAAGCCACCGATCGGCAGGTTGATGTAGAACGCCCAGGGCCATCCGAAATGATCGATCACCAAGCTGCCTGCACTGGGCCCCACTGCAGCAGCGAGTCCACCGACGGCACCCCACAAACTCACCACCACGGCGCGCTGGGTCTGCGGGAAGGCCGCCAGCACGATAGACAAGGACGCGGGAGTCAGCAACGCGGCACCGATGGCCTGCAGCACACGGGCCGTCACCAACCAGCCCACATGGCCAGCTAAGCCACAAGCGGCCGACGCAGCCAGAAACAACGCAACGCCAATAAGGAAGACTCGCTTGCGTCCATGTGTGTCAGCCAGACCCCCTGCGGGGATGAGCATCGTGGCGTAGACCACGGTGTAGGCATTGATGACCCAAGACAGGTCAGCCGGCGTGGCTGTTGGAAAGGCATGTCGAAGTGGATCGAAGGCCGCGAACAGCATCGTCGTGTCTAGCGACACCAGGAAAGTGGCGATGCTGGCGACCCAGAACACCGGCCAAGGCGAAGTCGTTTCCGATGGTGTCGGCGTCACAGCTGGCCCAGTGTCAGAAGTTGGGGCAGTACTGAGTGCAGAGGAATCAGAAGGTTTCATTTTTTATATGACGATCGTAATATTTTGTGGCGCGCCAATGTTTGACAGTTACATGGGTTGATAAATCAGGAGGCAGAAATGGACTGATGCTTCAGGATCAGCGCTTCGCGAGTTTGTGCCAGCAAGGCACGGCCGGCAGTGCCGCCCAGCGTACGGGCAAGTTGCAGTGCGCCAACCATGGTGGCGGTAATGACTTCGGCTTGCTCGCGTTCGACCCCTTCGGGCAGTGCGGAACGCACAAATTCAATCAAGTAAGTGACGCGGCGCTTCGCCTCTTGTTGCACCGCATCGCCCTGTCGCGTCATTTCCGAAGCCAGGGCTGCGACCACACAACCATTCTCTGCCTGCTCCAGGTGCGTCTCATGCAGATACGCCCAAACGAGCGCTGCAAATCGAGAGTGGCCTTTGGTCATTCTTCGCGTCATAGATTCCGAAAGTGCGGCCTGGTTGTCGCGACTTGCCTGTTGCATGGCCTCGACCAACAGTGCGTCACGCGAGGCAAAGTGAGCATAGAAGCC
>CALRWE010000256.1:0-3662 GCA_943371745.1 Rhodoferax sp. OV413 | reverse complement strand
GCGGCACACGCCGCCTTTGGGGGTGGCGCCAATTTGGGCCAGCTCCATCAAAGAGGCCCACAGGCGCTCGCTGTTGATGCGCAGGCTGTCTATGTCAGTGGCGGTGGCGGTGGCGTTAGCGTTAGTCATGGGGAACTCCTTGTTTCGGTTTTTGTTCAGGCGTTTTATCTGTCGCGGTCAGCGCTCGATGTGCTGGCGAGAAAAGTATCAGCGCACCACGGCAGTCGGCGCCAGCGAGCTGGCCCGCAGCTTGTTGGCACCAAAGTCCGGGCCAAACGCCGGCCGCTTGATGTAACGCCCCACGCCCCGCTCAGCCCGCAGGTCGCCCTGCACAAATACCAGCTTGCCCTGGCTCACGGTATGACTCGGAATGCCCGTCACCTTGCGCCCCTCAAAGATATTGAAATCGCCCTTGCTGAACTGCGTCTTGGCGGACAAGGTCTTGGTGCCTGCCGGGTCCCACACCACCAAGTCGGCATCCGCACCGACCGACACGCTGCCTTTTTGCGGGTAAATGTTGAACAGCTTGGCCGTGTTGGCCGAGGTGACCGCCACAAACTCTGATGGCGTCAGGCGCCCGGTGTTCACGCCCGCGTCCCACAGCACCGCCAGGCGCTCTTCCACGCCGCCGCAGCCGTTGGGAATCTTGGAGAAGTCATCTTTGCCCGCGGCTTTTTGCTCCGCGCAAAACGTGCAGTGGTCGGTGGCCGTGGTGTGCAAATTGCCCGACTGCAGCCCGCGCCACAAGAATTCCTGGTGTGTCTTGGCCCGAAACGGCGGGCTCATCACATGGGCTGCCGCAGTCGCAAAGTCCGGGTGGCGGTACACGCTCTCGTCCACCACCAAATGCCCGGCCAGCACCTCACCATACACACGCTGCCCTCGTGCGCGGGCCCGGGCAATCGCCTCGGCGGCCTCCACGCACGACACATGCACCACGTAAATTGGCACGCCCAGCACGTCGGCAATGGCAATGGCGCGGTTGGCGGCCTCGGCTTCCACCATCGGCGGGCGTGACAGCGGGTGGCCTTCGGGCCCGGTGATGCCCATGGCCGCCACTTCTCTTTGCAGCAAGAACACGAGTTCACCGTTTTCGGCGTGCACCGTGGGCATGGCGCCAAGTTCAAGCGAGCGCTTGAAGCTGTTCACCAGTGTCTCGTCGTCACACATGATGGCGTTTTTGTAAGCCATGAAGTGCTTGAAGCTGTTGATGCCTTCCTCGCGCACAAGGGTGCCCATGTCATGCTTGACCGACTCGTCCCACCAAGTCACGGCCACGTGAAACGAGTAGTCAGAGGCCGATTTTTCTGCCCAGCCGCGCCAGGTCTGATAGGCCTCCATCAGCGGTTGCTGGGGGCTGGGAATGACAAAATCGATGATGGTCGTGGTGCCGCCGGCCAGGGCGGCTGCGGTGCCGGTAAAGAAGTCGTCCATGGTGACTGTGCCCATGAAGGGCAGCTGCATGTGGGTGTGCGGGTCAATGCCGCCGGGCATCACATACTGGCCGCCGGCGTCCACCACCGTGGCGCCAGCGGGAGCGCTCAGGTTCTCGCCCACGGCGGTGATTTTGCCGTCTTGAGTCAGCACATCGGCCAAAAAAGCACGGTCAGCGTTGACGACAGTGCCGCCACGGATCAAGAGTGAAGTCATTGGTTACTCCTAAAGGTATAGCTATTGAGGCAATAAAAACGCTGGCTAGAGGCCAATTTGATGCTTAAAGTGGGTAAAAATCAAGCCCGCATCGGGTTATTCGCGTGTCCGGTCCAGTCGGCGTGTTCGGCGCTGACAATTTTGCCGGTGCGGTGGTCGAGTTCACCGGGCTTCAAATCGCGCAGGGTGATGCATTCGGGCACCGGGCACACCACCACGCACAGGTTGCAGCCCACGCACTCATCCTCTCGCACCTCAAAGTGCCGCTTGCCGTCTTTCATGGCGATGATGGCCTGGTGCGAGGTGTCTTCGCAGGCAATGTGGCAGCGCCCGCACTGGATGCAGCTGTCCTGGTTGATGACGGCCTTGCTCACGTGGTTGAGGTTCAGGTAGCGCCAGTCGCTCACGGTGGGAATTGCCTTGCCCCTGAAGTCTTCAATCGACGTGAATCCCATCTCGTCCATGTAGTTGGACAGGCCGTCGCTCATCTCCTGCACGATCTTGAAGCCGTAGACCATGGCGGCGGTACACACCTGCACGTTGCCCGCACCCAAGGCGATGTAGTCCACCGCATCGCGCCAGGTGCCCACGCCACCAATGCCGCTGATGGGCAGGCCGGCCGTCAATGGGTCGCGCGCAATTTCGGCCACCATGTTGAGCGCAATCGGCTTGACGGCCGGGCCGCAGTAGCCCCCGTGCGAGCCTTTGCCGCCAGTGGACGGCGTCATGGTCAGCGAGTAGGGGTCTACACCCATGATGGAGTTGATGGTGTTGATGAGCGACACCGCGTCGGCCCCGCCGTTTTTGGCGGCGCGGGCGGGGTTGCGGATGTCGGTGATGTTGGGGGTGAGCTTCACGATGACCGGCAGCTTGCTGTACTGCTTGCACCACTCGGTGACCATCTGGATGTACTCGGGCACCTGTCCCACGGCGGCGCCCATGCCGCGCTCGCTCATGCCATGCGGGCAGCCAAAGTTGAGCTCAATGCCGTCGGCACCGGTGTCCTCCACGCGGGGCAATATCGCCTTCCAGGAGGCCTCTTCGCAGGGCACCATCAAGGACACGATCATGGCGCGGTCGGCCCAGTTGCGCTTGACCTCAGCGATCTCGCTTAAATTGATCTCCAGATCGCGGTCGGTGATGAGTTCGATGTTGTTGAAGCCGTATAGGCGACGGTCGGGGGTGAGCAGGGCGCCGTAGCGCGGGCCGTTGACGTTGACCACCGGGGGGCCGGCCTCGCCCAGCGTTTTCCAGACCACACCGCCCCAGCCGGCCTCAAAGGCACGGTTGACGTTGACGGCTTTGTCGGTAGGCGGGGCGGATGCCAGCCAGAAGGGGTTGGGGCTGCTGATGCCCGCAAACGTGGTGTGCAGATTGGCCATGAAGAACTCCGAATAGTGTGTTGTGCAGGCAAGACCGGAGCCGACTCAGGCGCGGGTCAGGTGGGCATGGATGGCGTGGGCAGACTGCTTGCCGTGTTCCACAGCCTCCACGGTCAGGTCGAGCCCGCCGGCGCGGCAGTCGCCCCCGGCCCACACGCCTTTGAGGCTGGTTTGGCCCACCGCATCGGTAGCGATACGTCCGCCTTGTAGCACCAGGCCGGCTTGCGCCAACACCGGGTTGCCCAGTTGCTGGCCAATGGCCTTGAGCACCATGTCGGCAGCCAGCGTTTCCACCTCGCCCGTGGCGCTCAGCTTGCCGTCGACCATCGCCTGGCGGGCAAAGCGCACCGCGCTGGCATGGCCTTCTGCGCCTTCAATGGCGACCGGGGCCAGCCAGTGGTGAATGGTGACGCCATTGGTTTGCGCCCAGGCTTGCTCTGCGCCGGAGGCCGACATGTCGCCTGGCCCGCGTCGGTACACGATATGCACGTCTTGTGCGCCCAGCAGCTTGGCCTGAACAGCGGCGTCCACAGCCGTCATGCCGCCGCCAATCACCACCACGCGCCGGCCCACGGGCAGGGTGGCGAGGTCGTCGGTCTGGCGCAGGGTGGCAATGAAGGCAATAGCGTC
>CALRWE010000255.1:0-3711 GCA_943371745.1 Rhodoferax sp. OV413 | reverse complement strand
CCAGCACGCTGGCAATGCCCACCGCCACGATGAGCGTGACGAAGGACCGGATCAGGTTGTTGGACATGCTCTGGCTATTGAGCGCCGAGAGCAGTTGCGCGTTGGTTTGCATCCAGCTCTCGGAGGTGAGCCCGGTTTGGCCCTGAACCCTGCGTGCAATGGCCTCGGCCTCAAACAGATTCGCCACCCGAAGGTCAATCTGGGTGATGCCGCCGGGCAGGTCCAGCAGGGACTGCGCTACTTTGAGGCTGCTGTAGACCCAGCGCCGGTTCAGGTCGCGGTTACCGATGTCAAAAATACCGGTGATGGTGAGCAGGTCGGCCCGGCCGTCCACCGTGACGATGCGAATTTTGTCGCCCAGGGTCACCCCCAGGTCTTTGGCCAGTTCAATGCCCACCACGGTGTTGGTGCCGCTGATGTCGAAGCGGCCTTGCTTCACATAGCTGGACATGCGCACGATGCGCTGGTAGCGCTCGGGGTCCACGCCCAGCAGGGCAATGGGCTGGCTGGCCTCGGCCCGGCGTGCAAATCCTGCGCCCGTGACCATGGGGGAGGCTGCCAGCACGCCCTGACTTTGCTCGGCCAAGGCGTAAGCGGCGGCCCACTGGTCGATGGACCGCAGGCCCTGCGTGCGCGGCTGAATGATGGCCGCTGTGTGCTCGGGCGGCAGAGTGCTGCGGTTGACGGCCTGGGGCGGCCTGAGCACCACATGCGCCTGGCTGCCCAGCGTCTTGTCGATGATGGAGTCCTGCAACTGGCTGATCAGCGTGGTTAAAAAAATGATCACGGCTACGCCACCGGTGACGCCTGCCAGGATCAGCACGGTTTGCATGCGCCCTTCGCGCAGGTAGCGAAGGCAGACCATCCAGGCAAAGGGCAGGCCGGTACGCGAGCCTTTCATCACGGTGTCCCACCGGGTTTGGCTGCCACATTGGGGCGCGGCGAGCGGGTGCCTGTTTCACGCACCCGGTCACCGTCTTTCAGGCCTGTGCCCAACAAGATAGCGTGTTCACCTGCCGCCAGGCCTTGGGTGATTTGGGTGGCGCCTGCACCTTGCAGCCCGACTTGGACCTTGACCTGACGGGCGCGGCCTTCGCGGTTGACCCACACCGTAGACACGCCATCCGCGTCCCGGCTCACGGCATCGGACGGCAGCATGAGTGCGTCATTGACTTGGGCTGTCACGATTTCAACGGACACGGTCATGTCGGTGCGGAGGTAATCCACGGGAGGTGCCACCTGGAGTCGCAGTTCCACGGTGCCCCGCTGGGGGTCGACGGAAGGTGCGATAAAGGTCAACTTCGCGGGGAAACGGCGGTCGGTGTAGGCGTCTGCCGTGGCATGGGCCATTTGCCCCAGGCGCAGAAACCTGAGATTTTTTTCATCAACGCTTGCATCAATGCGCATCTCGTTGCCGCCCGCCAGAGTCAGCAGGACTTTCCCCGCCTGGGCCGTGTCGCCGGGGTCGGCGGCACGCGTGATGACGGTGGCGGGGCCGGGTGCCCGTAGGCTGAGTTGGTCGAGTCGGGCCGTTGCCGCGCTTTCCGCCGCCAAGGCCTGGGCCAGCCGGGCTTGGGCCATGGCAAGTTCTGCACCGCTGGCCTGGTTGCCCTGTGCTTGTGCGCTGGCGGCGAGCACAGCGGCACGACTGCCGTCGGCCGCACGCTGGGCTTCATCGAGGCGAGATTGCGAGACAAATCCTTGGCGCACCAAGTCTTGCGCCCGAGCCAGCTCTTGCAGTGCCAGTTGTTGGTTGGCGCGTGCCTGTACCAACTGTTGGTCTGTCACGGGGCCTTGAATGGTCTGAATCTGCCGGATGCGCAGGCGGGCCTCTTCGACGCTGGCGCTGGCTTGGCGCAGTGTCGCCTGGGCTTCATCGTCACGCAGTTGGACCAGAACCTGGCCGGCCTGAACGCGGTCGCCTTCGCGCACAGCCATGCTTTCAATGCGTGCCGTGGTCTGGCTGGCAATGTCTGTGCGAGCCAGCGTGGCTATGCGACCGCTCGTGACCACGGTTTGGGTCAGGGGGCCCTGGGTGACGAGGACGAACTCCACGGGCTTGCCCATTGATAGGAACACGGCTGTCAGCGCCAGCGTGGCCAGGATGAGGGCGCCACCGATTACCATTCGCGGTCTGTTGATCTTCATCGTTTGATTGTCGGGCCAAGGACCGCAGTGTCGGTTAACTGGCGCACATCAGGATCGCTGGGCGCGCGGTTTCAAGTCAGGTTCCAGCAAGTTGGATAGCCATAATTATGAATTCAGTTTCAAGACAGTTCAGGAGACAAACCCATGACAACGTACGCTGACTTCCACAGCCGCTCCCTCAACGAGCGCGATGCTTTCTGGTCCGAACAGGCTCAACTTGTGGATTGGCACACGCCGCCCCAACAAGTGTGTGACTACAGCAACCCTCCGTTTGCCAAGTGGTTTGTCGGTGGTACGACCAATTTGTGTCACAACGCAGTGGACCGCCACCTGAAAGAGCGTGCCGACCAAGCCGCACTGATATTTGTGTCCACCGAGACCAACGAAGAAAGGGTCTACAGTTTTCGCGAGTTGCACGCCGAGGTGCAGCGCATGGCGGCCGCCCTCATAGAACTGGGTGTAAAAAAAGGGGACCGCGTCCTGATTTACATGCCCATGGTTGCCGAGGCGGCCTTTGCCATGCTGGCCTGCACGCGCATTGGCGCCATCCATTCGGTGGTGTTTGGCGGGTTTGCATCGGGGTCGTTGGCCTCGCGCATTGAAGATGCCTCGCCCACGGTGGTGGTGAGTGCCGACGCGGGCTCGCGCGGCGGCAAGCCCGTGGCTTACAAGCCTTTGCTTGATGAGGCCATTCGCCTGTCCAGCCACAAACCTGCCGCAGTCTTGTTGGTTGACCGGGGCCTGGTGCCCATGGAGTTGCAAGCCGGGCGCGACCATGGTTGGGCTGATTTGCGTCAGAAGCACTTGGATACCGTGGTGGATTGCGAGTGGGTGGATTCGACCCACACCAGCTACACCCTGTACACCAGCGGTACCACGGGCAAGCCCAAAGGCGTGCAGCGTGATACCGGCGGTTACGCCGTTGCGCTGGCCGCCAGCATGAAGCACATTTACTGCGGCAACGCGGGTGAAACGTATTTTTCCACCAGCGATATCGGCTGGGTGGTGGGTCACAGCTACATCATTTATGGCCCGCTGATTGCCGGCATGGCGACCATCATGTACGAGGGCTTACCAACCCGCCCGGATGGTGGCATCTGGTGGAGCCTGGTCGAAAAATACAAGGTTACGGTCATGTTCAGCGCGCCTACGGCGGTGCGGGTCCTGAAAAAGCAAGACCCGGCTTTTCTCACCAAATACGATCTGTCCAGCCTGCGGGCGCTGTTTTTAGCCGGTGAGCCGTTGGACGAGCCCACTGCCCAGTGGATCAGCCAAAGCTTGGGCAAGCCCATTATTGACAACTATTGGCAGACAGAGACCGGCTGGCCGATTTTGTCGCTGTGCAACGGTGTGGAGCAGGCTGACAGCAAGTTTGGTTCACCCGGCAAGGCAGTGTATGGCTACAACGTCAAGCTGCTCGACGACCAGACCGGCGAGGAACTGACCGGACCGAACCAAAAAGGCGTGGTCGCGATCGAGGGGCCACTGCCTCCAGGTTGCATGCAGACCGTATGGCGCGATGACGAACGTTTCATCAAGACTTACTGGTCGAGTGTGCCGGGG
>CALRWE010000254.1:0-3728 GCA_943371745.1 Rhodoferax sp. OV413 | reverse complement strand
CTGGGTATAGGCCGCCAAGGCAGCGCGATGGGCCTCGTCGATGGGCACATTGGGGAGGGGGGGCTCAGCAGCATACGCCTGGACCTCCGCATAAGCGGGGTCGCCGCCATCCCGCTTCACGGGCTTGACAGCGTCTATGCGGGGGGTTGCGCCAGGCCGGGCGATCTGGCGCAGCTGCTCCATCGAACCCCGAAACGACTGACCTCTGACGCCATAGACATAAAACATCGCCAAACCTCCTTCGCCTTGAATCCAAACTATAGCGCAGCAGGCCCAAATGGCCTACAGCCTCATCGGGATGGCGGCAGAAACAAAGCCTGTAAATCGTTCAAAAAATCAAAACCCCGCTCGCTCGGTTTGATATGGACAAAATCACGCTCAATCAAGCCTTTTCGCTCTGCCTCATCCAGCCCTTTTTGAATCGCCGTCAGGGCGAGACCCGTGCGATCAGAGAACTGCTGGAGACTAAAACCCTCTTTGAGCCGCAGGGCATTCAGCATGAATTCAAACGGCAGATCAGCCCGACTGACCTCTGCTTCCTGAGCCACACAATGGCCTGTCAGGGCACGTTCCATGTACAGGCGGGGTTCGCGAAAGCGCACCTGGCGTACCACCCGATGGGCAAAACTCAGCTTGCTGTGAGCGCCGGCACCGATCCCCAGGTAGTCCCCAAACTGCCAGTAGTTAAGGTTGTGAAAACAACGGTGGCCGGGGCGCGCGTAAGCCGACACCTCGTACCGCTGCAAGCCCGCCAACCCGGTCATCTCGGTAATGAGGTCCAGCATCTCGTAGGCGGTGTCTTCTTCCGGGATGTCAGGCGGAAACTTGGCAAAGTAGGTATTGGGCTCGATCGTGAGGTGATAAATCGAGATGTGGGATGGCTCCAGCGCCAGAGCGGTACGCATGTCCTCACGCAAGTCGGGCAGGGTCTGCCCAGGCAAGGCATACATGATGTCCAGATTGAAGGTGTCAAAAGCCTGGGCTGCTTCCTCCACAGCGGCCAGTGCCTGCGCACGGTCATGCACCCGCCCAAGCGTCTTGAGGAAACCATCGTTAAAACTCTGAACTCCCACCGACAGGCGCGTGACCCCCGCCGACCTGAACGCCCTGAAGCGGTCCCGCTCAAACGTGCCCGGATTGGCTTCCAGCGTGATCTCGCAATCAGGCGTCAGAGGCAGACGGGCCCGAATCCCGCCCAACAAACGATCAATGGCCTCGGGCGAGAACAGGCTGGGCGTGCCCCCACCTATGAAAATGCTGTGTACCGGCCGACCCCAGACCAGCGCCAGGGAAGCCTCCAGGTCCGCCATCAAGGCGTCCAGGTAGCGCTGCTCGGGCAACTCGGCGGCACGCATCTCATGCGAGTTGAAGTCGCAGTAAGGGCACTTTTTAAGGCACCACGGCAAATGCACGTAGAGCGACAAGGGCGGCAAGGACGCGAACCGGAGCGTGCCCGGGCGCATGTAGTGCTGAATGTCGTGCGGCAACTGGGCTGCAGCCTCCGCTGAGGCCTCCAAGGATTCAGGAAATATCGGAATCATGGGGTTCCTGAGTCAATCAGAGCCAACGCTCGCGCATCAGGGCCACCATGGCCCGTGCTGCACGACCCCGATGGCTGTTGGCGTTCTTGATGTCGGGTGGCAATTGCGCAAAAGTCTGACCAAACTCGGGGATGTACATCACCGGGTCGAACCCGAAGCCATGGCTGCCCAGGGGTTCGCGGGTGATTTCACCCACCACCCGCCCCACCGCAATGAGGGGCTCAGGGTCTTGCGGTGAACGAACCGCCACCAGGGTACTGACCAGCGCCGCGCGGCGATTGTCCACATCGCGCATCTGCGCCAACAGGGCCAGCACGTTGTTGTCATCCCCCTTGGCATAGCCATATTGCATCGCGTAGTGGGCGGTATCCACACCGGGCAAGCCGCCAAAGGCATCCACACACAGGCCGGCATCGTCCGCCAGCGCAGGCAGGCCGCTCTGGGCGGAGGCGTGGCGCGCCTTGGTCAGCGCGTTTTCGACAAAGGTGTGAAACGGCTCGGCCGCTTCTGCAATGCCCAGCTCACGCTGCGCGATCAACTCGAACGCCAGCGGCTCGAACATGGCCCGTAGTTCGGCCAACTTGCCCTGGTTGTTGGATGCCAACACAATTTTCATAGAAATAGGCTTCTAGCCATTGTTTTATATAGGGTAATGACTATTTATTTAATAGCGATTCTTTTTGCATGACCACCAGAGCCGCAATGCCTTTTTCAGCCAGCGCCAGCAGGGCGTTCATGTCCGCGCGAGAAAAAGCGGCGCCCTCTGCGGTCCCCTGCACTTCCACAAAACAACCCGCCCCGGTCATGACCACGTTCATGTCGGTGTCGCAAGCGGCGTCTTCGGTGTACTCCAGGTCCAGCAGCGGCGTGCCCTGCACGATACCGACCGAGATCGCCGCCACGTGGTCGCGGATTGGAGAAACCTGCAATTTGCCTTGGGCGATCAGGGCCGAGACGGCATCCTGCGCGGCCACAAAGGCCCCGGTGATGGCAGCAGTGCGGGTACCACCATCGGCCTGCAACACATCGCAGTCGAGATGAATCGTGCGCTCACCTAATTTGGAGAGGTCAAACACCGCGCGCATCGAACGCCCGATCAGGCGCTGAATCTCCTGAGTGCGTCCACTTTGTTTGCCCCTTGCGGCCTCGCGGTCGTTACGGGTATGGGTTGCACGCGGCAACATGCCGTATTCAGCCGTCACCCAGCCTTCACCACTGCCCTTTTTGTGGCCTGGCACTTTTTCCTCAACCGAGGCCGTGCACAAGACTTTGGTGTTGCCAAACTCGATCAATACCGAACCTTCGGCGTGCATGGTGTAGCCGCGCGTCATGCGCACAAACCTGAGTTGATCCGCCAAACGGGCATCGGCTCTAGCAAAAGGTGTCATGGTTCAATAGGACTCATAAGTTGGAACGGCTGATGAACTGGCCTTAAAGGTAAGCCACGACATCAGTTTCTTTTTGCGGCAGACTTGCGAATGGCCTCATTGATTTCGGCGATGGAACGCTCGATTGCGGCGTCGTCCAGGTCCTCCAGGCCTGAATCCAGCCAGCCAGCCTGAATGGTAGATGCAAAGGCGCCGTCGCTGATGGTGGAGGTCAGATCACCTCCCCGCGTCGACTCAAACGCATCAGGGGTTTCCCACTCCAACGCAATGGCCGTCACGTTGTCACTGGTGCTACCCGCTTTGCGCAAGGCTTTCTCCACCAGTTCAGGCACAGCCTCTTTGACAGGCTTGTGGGCCAATTCATAGACGATGTCTTCTTCACTCAGACTCCCCCACAGGCCGTCTGAGCAAAGCATCAGCGTATCCCCCTGAAGCAAAGGGACTGGCCCGGCAACAACAAGGACCGGCTTGGCGGGAGAACCAAGACAGGTAAACAGAACATTTCGGCTGAGCGGCTCCGGAGGTTTCGACGCCAGTGGAGGGCGCTGCTGACGCTGCTCAAGAAATGAATGATCCCGCGTGCGCACCAACAAATCGCCCTCACGCACGACATACAGGCGGGAGTCACCGCAATGAATCCAGCTCGCACGGCCATCCTGCACGACAACCGCAACCAGTGTGGTTCTGGGCGAATCCGCCATGCCATTTTCAATCGCGTAGCGAAGAATCTCCCGATGCGCGGCCAGCGCAGCAGCCTCCAGGAAAGCGCCGACATTCGGGAGCACAGGCCTGGCCTTTT
>CALRWE010000253.1:0-3784 GCA_943371745.1 Rhodoferax sp. OV413 | reverse complement strand
CGTGGGTCAATGATCCCGTCGTCCCACAGGCGCGCTGTGCCAAACAGCACGGCCGACTCCTTGTCCAGGCGCAGGCGCAGCCCGTCTGACATGGCTTTCAGCGCCTCCTCATTGGCGGCCATGCCTGTGCGCTCGATCTTGGCCCGGTTGACGATATCCATTACCCGGGCAGCCTGCGCCCCCCCCATCACCGCCGTGCGGGCTGTTGGCCAGGAGAAAATAAAACGTGGATCAAAGCCCCGCCCGCACATGCCGTAGTTACCCGCCCCATAGGAGCCGCCCAACACCACCGTGAACTTGGGCACGCGTGCATTGGCCACGGCCTGAATCATCTTGGAGCCATGCTTGATGGCTCCGTTGCGTTCTGCGACCGACCCGACCATGTAGCCGGTGGTGTTTTGCAGAAAGATCAGCGGCGTGCCGCTTTGGTCACACAGCTGGATGAACTGGCCGGCCTTGGTGGAGCCACTGGGTTGAATCGGGCCGTTGTTGCCCAAAATGCCCACCAGATGCCCCTCCAGACGGGCATGGCCGCACATCATCTCGGGCGCGTACTCGGCCTTGAACTCGAGGAAGTCAGAACCATCCACCAAACGGGCAATCACCTCGCGCACGTCGTACGGCTCGCGCTCGTCCGCCGGAACGATACCCAGCAACTCCTGCTCGTCAAATAACGGCTCTGAAAAAACGGGCTGGGCAGGAGCTACCTCCCATCTCAATTTGTCCAGTACCTCACGCGCCATGCCAATGGCATGGGCATCGTCCTCACACAGGTATTCGCCCAGCCCGGTCACCTGGGCATGCGTCTCGGCGCCCCCCAGCTCATCCTCGGTGCAGTCCTCACCGATGGCCGCTTTTACCAGCGGAGGACCCGCCAAGAAAATGTTGGAACGCCCCCTGACCAAAATCACATAGTCGGACAAACCCGGCAAATAGGCTCCGCCCGCCGTAGACGAGCCATGCACCACAGAGATTTGCGGCAGACCCTGCGCTGACATGCGGGCCTGGTTGGCAAAGCTGCGGCCACCTTCGATGAAGATCTCGCTCTGGTACATCAAATTGGCACCACCGCTCTCCACAAGATAGATCACGGGCAACTTGTTCTCCGTTGCAATCTCCTGGGCTCGTAGGGCTTTGCGCAGCCCCATGGGGGCCACGGTGCCGCCTTTGACGGCACTGTCATTGGCGGAAATCAGGCAGCGCTTGCCTGCCACCACCCCGATGCCGATGATCGACCCTCCACCCAGTACTGATTTTTTCCCGTCGTCATCGTGCATGTTGAGACCGGCCAGGCGGCTGAGTTCCAGAAAGGGCGAGCCCCGGTCCAGCAAACGCGCCACACGCTCACGCGGCAGCAACTGGCCGCGCTTCTCAAATTTGTCGCGCTTGGATTCAGACTCGGTAATCACCATCTGCTCCAGGCGCTGAACCTCCGCGAGCAATTCGCGCATGCGCTGTGCATTGGCGGCAAACGCATCGGACTTGGCGTTGATCTTGGATCTGATAGCTGGCATGGGTCGGCATCCTCTGTTTGGCCTTGAATTAAACATTGGGGTAACGTTAACGTCAACCAAGTTTCGTATAGGTATATTCCCTATTTGGCACGTGATGCCGGGCTGGTAGCATGGGGCGCAGTCACATGCACCCGCACATGACACTCATTTTTCACAAGGAAGACCATGAATCTCGAAGCCTGTACGCAAGCCATTCGCACCAAGGTTGGTACGGACAGTGGGCTAGAAGCAACCCTCAAATTTGACTGCGGCGATGACGGCGTGGTGTTCATCGACGGCAAGTCCACACCCAACACGGTCAGCAACGACAGCAGCGAAGCCGACTGCACCGTCGGTATCACGCTGGACAACCTGAACGCCATGCTTGCAGGCGATCTGGAACCAGCGACCGGGTTCATGATGGGAAAACTCAAGGTCACTGGTGACATGAGCGTGGCCATGCGCCTGCAACGCGTCATCTAAAAACATCGCGAAAGAATTCCTGGGCATGGCTAAAAGCACCAACTTGCCCGCGGCACCTCAGGCAAACAGCCGGCCTGAGCTTGCTTTAACGCCTGCAGTTAACAGTGAAGCCCAGGCTTTCATCGACTCCCACCGCGACGTAGGGACCTCCGAACTGTTTGGTATCACGGAGTTGTGCAGGGAATTTGGCATTACCTTGCGCGCCCTGCGGTTCTATGAAGACAAGGAATTGTTGACACCCAGGCGGATCAACGGCGCACGGGTCTATACCCGCCGTGACCGTGCCCGGCTCGCCTTGATCCTGCGGGCGAAAGCCATTGGCTCAACGCTCTCGGAGATCAAAAGGTATCTGGATTTGTATGGCGACCACGGCGAAGGCCGGGCACAACAGCTTAGCTACGTGATAGACCGAACCGACACAGCCATTCAGGAGTTGGAGCAAAAACGCTTGAAGATTGATGAAACTCTGGCAGAACTGCGCGCCATCAATGCCACCTGCCGGAATCATCTGGAAGACCGCCAGCACGCTGCAGAAACTCAAGGCAAATAAGCCGCTGGCCAGCGTGTCTAAACGCCTTGATCATTCAATTTAATAGCATTTAGAGCCGGCTTTCCCGGCAAAATCGCATCGGGATCTCAAGCAGACTGATCGGCTGGATCTTATTTGCGTCGCCAATGGCGACCCCACGGGGATTCGAACCCCGGTACCTACCGTGAAAGGGTAGTGTCCTAGGCCTCTAGACGATGGGGTCAAAAACTGTTTTTTTCGATTCACCGACCTGATTCGGTCACACCACAAAAAACTTTGTACTGCTACTGTTTGGAGACATAGTCTAACCAACTGAACTGGCACTTCCGGGAAGATGGGAAGAAATATTATTCATTGCCGGCTTTCCCGTTATGGGTCTACTGGTCGCCCTTGCCCGCCAAGGTGAATGGATTTTCTCAAGACCCACCAGCCAGGCTGGACACCTCTCAGAGCCAAACCTGCCCGACTCGGTAGCCTGCAAAGTAACTGGTACTGACACCCTGAGCTAGCCTGGTCTGCGCCGTTCGCTCAAAAGCCTGACCGAATGAATGGAGATACCGGCTGGCGTGGTGGCTGGCCTTGCGCCTGGAAGCCTGGCTGGGTGCCGACCTTGGGGGCGATGCCCGCGCGTGGCTCGCCCAATGAGGCGCCTGTGACGCGTGGCAGGCCAAGCAACGATTCCAGGTCGCACCGATGCGCGTAAAACCAGCGCCAGTGATGATCTGGCGACCCTGCCGGGTTTTATGCCGTGACCGTGCAGGCGAATTGGCGACTGGCTTTCAGGTTTGTCGGTGCAGACGTAGACCTGTTGGATTAGCTGGATTACAACGGCGCACTGGCCCGGACTGAATGGAATTAGACGGAGTGGTGACGCATACACGTCCACCGACCCCTCGCCGCAAACTGGCTAGACCACTTTACGACTTTGGGAATTGTGGATTGCGGACATGTCATTCCCGTTACGAATAGTCAACCGCGTTGTGTTTGTGACGAGCTTCTGCCAAGAGCCGCAGCACAAACAAGTTTTGCCACAGCCAGACCAGCCATTTCCGTGACCGTCACGAAACCGCGCCGGTGACATTTGCTGGCGCTGGCTACACGGTACAAAACCCGGTACTGATGGCTACATGCCCCGATGGCCACTCAAAGTGCTCCACTTATGGCCACCCAAACTGCTCCACCCTGATTGCTATAACTTGAGGAGCTAATCTCATCAAACCAGTGGCTCACAGGCCACTGGCAGGACGTTACGGTCACTTCCCCCAACTTTGAGGGATTA
>CALRWE010000252.1:0-3826 GCA_943371745.1 Rhodoferax sp. OV413 | reverse complement strand
CCGCCGGCGACATCCAGGCCGGGCGCCAACCTGAGCTGGTCGCAGCCGCCTACACCTACAACCAAAAAAACGACAAGCTCACCACCAACTACGCCATTGACCGCCGCAGTGGCACCTTGGTCATTCAAGGTTCGCTGGAGGGAACCCAGCCCGCCGTCTCACCCAACACAGGACAACTTAAAACCATCGGTGCGCTGGGCGTGGGAGCTTTTTCGGATGCGTCGCTGGATATTGCTGACGTGTCTGGGGTCGCCTATGCCGCCATTCGGGTCGAAGCAAACCGATCCACCCGGTTGTACCAGGTCAATTTAACCAATGGCCGGGCCGATTTCATTGGCACTGTCGGCGATGGTGCTGCATTGGTCGGCCTGGCCGTTGAGCCATGACCCGCCGCTGGCATACACGGGCCTCCAGCGGCCTTCTGGGCTGGGCGGCATGCACCCTTGCCTGGGCAGGCACCCTCCAGGTGACGGTGACCGACGACAAAGGCAAGGCCTTGGCGGATGCGGTGGTGTTCCTGGACTCCCCTGCCGCCCGGTCTGCCTTCAAACCCCTGGCTGGCGCAGAAGTAGAGCAAATCGACAAGCAATTCTCCCCCCGGGTGGCCGTGGTGACCGCCGGTTCCCAGGTCAGCTTCCCGAACCGGGACAAAGTTCGCCATCATGTCTACTCGTTTTCCCCGGCAAAAACCTTCGACCTGAAGCTCTACACCGGCACGCCTGCCAACCCGGTGCTCTTTGACAAACCGGGCGTCGTGGTTTTGGGTTGCAACATCCATGATTTGATGATTTCCTGGGTTTTGGTGCTGGAAACACCCTATTTCGGCAAAACAGCAGCCGGCGGGCAAGTGGCGTTGCCCGACGTTGCGCCCGGTACTTACCAAATGAAAGTCTGGCACCCGGGCCTGCCCGTGGGTAACCCGGCACAAGAGCGCGCCCTGACCGTGGGTGCGGCCAATGCGACTGCAACCTTCTCGCTCAAAGGCGTTACACAGTGAAGTTCTCCGGCTCGCCACTGCCGGGTTATCGCCATTGGGGCCTGGTCAAGCGCATTGTGGTGATCTCGGTCGGAATGCTGTTTTGCATTCAACTGGCCATGCTGGTGGTGGTGCGCAGCAGTATTGAGGAGAGCGTAGCCAACAATTTGCGCAAAGAACTGGAATCCAGCGCCAACGTCTGGAACCGCCTGGTTGAGCAAAACGCACAGCGCCTGCAGCTGGGTGCATCACTTCTAGCGGCTGATTTTGGCTTTCGCTCAGCGGTCTTGTCAGGGGACGCACAAACCATTGAGTCGGCGCTGGAGAACAATGGCGCTCGCATCGGCGCCACTGTGGCGGGTTTCCTGGATAACCAGTTCGCCTTGATTGCCTTGGCCAACCCGCAGGAAAACGCTTCGCTTAAAAAGACCCTCGAAACTCTGGCTCAATCCATGGCGTCCGACCAGCAGCCAGGCCAGATGGCCTTGACCAATGGGCGGCTGCACCAGTATGTGCTGGTCCCTGTGCGTGCACCGCTGGCGGTGGGCTGGGTGGTCATGGGTTTCCCGGTGGACGAGACGCTGGCCAAAGACATGGTCTCATTGACCTCCACCCATGTGTTGATGGTGCAGCAAGACGGCAGCCAACGCATGATGCGCACCATCCACAGCTCCTTGGACATGCAGCAAAACTTTGACCTGGCAACCCTGTCCAGCGCCGACCAGGAACTGACCATCAACGGCGAAGCCTATGCCTTGCGCAAGATACCCCAGGCGAGCATCGCCCGGGATGTGAAGGTGATCTTGCTGCGGGCCTCCAGCCCGGCCCGCCAGGTTTTCCAGTACATGAATATTGCCCTTCTGGTCATTACTGCCGTGGGACTGGGTCTCTTTGCCTTGGGCAGCGTGGGGCTGGCCAGGCGATTGTCTCGCCCGCTGGACTCTCTGGTGGCTGACACCGAGCGGCTGGGGCGGGGCGATTACACCCAACCGGTGGCTGATTTTGGACAGCAGGACGAGGTCGGCAACCTGGCACGGTCCTTTGACCGCATGCGCCAAAACATCCAGACCAGCCAGACCGAGATCCGTCAACTGGCCTATTGGGATCGGCTCACCGGACTGCCCAATCGGGCCCAGTTTCGGGAAATGCTGCAAGAGCACCTGACAGCCCCGCAGCGCCAGGCGACTTCTGTCACCGTGCTGGTGCTGGATCTGGACCGCTTCAAACACATCAACGACGTGCTGGGCTATGCGTTTGGCGACAAGGTTTTGCAAGCCATGGCGTCACGACTCAAAGACCTGGCTGAACAGGTCAATGCCCAGGTTGCCCGCCTGGGTGGCGGGCAATTTGGTCTGATGCTGTGCCACCGGGACCAGCGCGAGGCTCTGGCGGTGGCCCACCAGATCACCGCAGCGCTGGACGCTCCGTTTTCGTGCGACGGCCAGATGGTAGACCTGCGCGCAGGCATCGGCATCGCCCGCTGGCCAGAGCATGCGGTCGATGTGGATGTCCTGATGGGTCATGCCGAGGTGGCCATGTACACCGCCAAACGCAAGAGCGCAGGCATTCAGGTCTACGACGCCGCGCTGGACTCGGGGAGCGCGCTCACTCTGTCCATGCTGAGCGAGTTGCGCCAGGCCATAGACCTGAACGAGTTACGCCTGTTTCTCCAGCCCAAGATCGACTTGGCGAGCCACCAAGTGATTGCGGCGGAGGCCCTGGTCCGCTGGCAGCACCCCACCCGGGGCATGGTGCCGCCCATGGAGTTCATTCCCTTTGCCGAGCAGACCGGCTTTATTCGCCACCTCACCCTGTGGATGCTGGAAGAAGTGGCGCGCCAGTGGCATGGCCTGCAAACGCCGGATGGACTGCTGCGCGTCGCCATCAACCTCTCGACCCGGGACCTGATGGACCCGGACTTTGCAGCCAAGGTTGATGCCCTGCTAGCGCGCCATAACGCTCCTCGAGAAGGGTTTTGCCTGGAAATCACCGAAAGCGCGATCATGGATGACCCCCAGCGCGCCGAGATCACCCTGAACCAACTCTCCGACAGTGGCTACAAGCTCTCCATTGACGACTTTGGCACTGGCTACTCGTCCCTCGCTTACCTCAAGCGCCTGCCGGTGAATGAACTCAAAATTGACAAATCCTTTGTCATGGGCATGGAACACGATGAGAGCGACGCCCAGATCGTGCGCTCCACGATCGACTTGGCCCACAACCTGGGACTGAGTGTGGTGGCCGAGGGCGTCGAGAACGCCGTCGTCTACAAATTGCTGGGTGATCTGAATTGCGACGAGGGCCAAGGCTACTACATGAGCAAGCCACTGCCCTTGTCCGAGTTCAATGCCTGGCGCGATCGCTGGATTGCAAAATAAATATGAATACACCCACCCACGAAATCAGCATGACGGTCTTGATGTAGAGCTTGACGGCTCGAATGCGATCTTCGTATAAAAACATGAACTACGTTCAAGTAGTTCAAGTTATTGTCCGCACCCTCGTTTTGAAAAGACAGAACAGATGAGACAGTCTTGGTGTGTGCAAGCGGGCGCGATGCCGCAAACTGCACCAACTTACCTGCATCGAGTAAGGCAGCTCATGGCGGCGGTTGGACCGTTTGCCCACCCTCAGGTTTAATTTTACGATTCGTAATCGAAACTTTCGATTTGTAAAACCATGATTCCACGTCAAGCTTCCAGCACGCTCAAACGATTAGCTCAAGGATTTCCGGTGTTGGCAATCACCGGGCCGCGTCAGTCTGGCAAAACCACACTGGCCCGGGCCTTGTTTTCGGACAAACCCTACGTGTCTCTGGAAAATCCTCAGGAACGTGAATTTGCCTTGACC
>CALRWE010000251.1:0-3953 GCA_943371745.1 Rhodoferax sp. OV413 | reverse complement strand
AGGCGCGCGCGCGCTCAAGCATGCGCATCACTACGCAGGGGCCACCCGGATTTATGCGTTTGACGGGTTTGAGCCTGCCATTCGCCAAAGCGTGGACCCCAACTGGCCCAATGTCACGCCATTCGTGGTGCTGATCGGGCGCAGTGGGGTTGTTCAGCGCAGCATAGGTCCGCCTGACGCCGCTGCACTGAAAAAGTGGCTGGGCTGACTGCGATTGCAGCGCTTGCGGTATTAAAAAGATGACACTCCCTTCGCACTTCACGTTGCTGCGCCGCACCTTTGTGGTGTGGCTGGCCGTGTGGATTGCGGTGTTTGGCGCGCTGGCGCCCACGGTGTCGCACGCGGTGGCGTGGTCGCAAGGGGGTGCTGCACCGTGGACTGAGGTGTGTACGGACGCCGGCATGCGCTGGGTGGACCCCACCACTGGCCAAACTTCCAAGGACTCCCCTGACGGGCAGGAGTCCGCACCTTCACTGGTTCATTGCCCGTTTTGCCTGCTACTCACAGATCGTGTCGCGCCTGCGCCGCATGTTTTGGTTCACCTCTTCGCCATGTCAGGCGAACAAGAGGCGCCCACGATCCGGCAGGTGTTTTTATTCCTCACCTTCTTTGCGCCCACGCCGCCGCCGCGCGGGCCGCCTGCTTTCTCCTTAACTATTGAATTCATAGCGCCTCGCCCTTGTTAAATGCCGGCTAGAGGCCTTTTGATCCGATATCAGGGTTTTGCCTGAATCACGTTTCAAAGCGAATGCGTGCGTTCGCCTGCCTGCTGCGCGCCGGTTTGGGCGCAAACACCGCGGGATGTCTCCCGCAATCAGCCTAGCCATTAACTTTTTATCTCAGGATTTATCCAAAATGACAACACATCTCAAATACACCTCCCTCGCCATCAGCCTCATGGCTGTAGCCGTTCTCGCCGCTTGCGGTGGCGGCGGTAGCGACGCCGTGGTGGCCCCGGCTGCGGACAAACTGGTCAGCATCAACTTTGCAGCGCTCAATGGCGCCACACCCGTCAAATGCGGGACCGCACTCAGCGGCATGGGCAGCACGGGCGTGGCGTCCAACCTGCAGGATTTGCGCTTCTACATCACCAAGCTCGCACTCGTCAACGACAAAGGCGTGGCCGTGCCGGTCAAGCTCGACAGCAACGTCTGGCAACTCACCCAAGGCGCTGAGACCGTCTCGTTGATTGACCTGGAGGACGCCACAGGCGCCTGTGCCACCGCCACCAATACAGCGGCCACCAACGCGGTCATTACCGGGTCGGTGCTGGCAGGAACCTATGTTGGCCTGAGCGCCACCATGGGCGTTCCCAGCACGATGAACCACAGTGCCATCACCGGCGGCGTGGCGCCACTGGACATTGCGGCCACCGCGTGGAGCTGGCAGTCGGGACGCAAGTTCGCCAAGATCGAACTCAACCCCGTGGGTGGCATTGTGAAAACCGTGGCGGCTACCGCCACCACACCGGCCGTCAACAGCACCATCAACACCTTCAACTTCCATCAGGGCTCCACCGGCTGCACGGCCAAAGTGGATGCGGCTGGTGTGGCGGTGAAGGACTCCGCAGGCAATGCCACCTACACCTGCTCCAACCCCAACCTGATGGACTTCAGCCTGGCCAGCTTTGATGTCAGCACGCAAAAGGTGGTGCTGGATGTGGGGCAGTTGTTCAAAAATACTGATGTCACCCAGGAAAAAGGCGGCGCAGCGGGTTGTATGTCGGGTGCGACCGATCCCGAGTGCCCCACCATGTTCACGGAGCTGCAAGTGAGCTTTGGCAGTGGGTCGACTGGCTTGCCCATCAGCGGTGGCGCAGCGCAAAAAATCTTCAAGGCCGCAGCCAAATGAAGTGGCTTCACCGTCGTTTCGTCTTGAAGCTGTCGGTGGCTGGCGCCCTCTTTGGGGCGCTGGCTGGCGTGCTGGGCCTGCCCGGTTGTGGCGGGGGCGGGGTGTCGGTGACCGACACCGGCACCGTGGTGCCCGGCACCAGCTGGCGCTGGGCGTTGCCAGCGGGTTTTCCGGTGCCCGCCGTGCCGGTTGACAACCCCATGAGCGAGGCCAAGGTGGACCTGGGCCGGTATCTGTTTTACGACAAGCGCCTGTCGGGCAACGGCACGCAGGCCTGTTCAAGCTGCCATTTTCAGGACAAAGCCTTTACCGATGGCTTTACCGTCTCCAAAGGCTCCACCGGAGAATTTACCCATCGCAGCGCGCAGCATCTGGGGAACGTGGCTTATAGCCCGACGCTGACTTGGGCCAACCCCTCACTGCTGACGCTGGAAAAACAGATGGAGGTGCCGCTGTTTGGTGAAAGCCCGGTCGAGATGGGCCTGAACGACAGCAACAAGGCGCAGGTGCTGCAGCGCCTGATTGATTTGCCCCTGTACCAGCAAAAATTTGCAGCGGCCTTTACGGGGCAAGGCAACCCCGTCAACTGGGGCAATGTCATCCAGGCGATTTCGAGTTTTCAGCGCACATTGATCAGTGGCAACAGCAAGTACGACCAGTTCACCGCAGGCAACGTAGCCCTGACAGCCACCGAACAGCGCGGCATGGATTTGTTTTTTGGCGAGAAAGCCGAGTGCTTTCATTGTCATGGCAGCTTCAATTTCAACGACCAGGTAGTGCACGCCAGCACCCGCGTGCTGGAAAAACCCTTCAGCAACACCGGGCTGTACAACATCGGTGGCACCGGGGCGTTCCCTGAGCACAACCGGGGTGTGTTCGAGTTGAGTGGCTTGCCCAAAGACATGGGCATGTTCCGCGCGCCCAGTTTGCGCAATGTGGAGGTCACCGCGCCCTACACCCACGACGGGAGCGTCAAGTCGCTGGAAGCCATGCTGGACATCTACGCTGCCGGTGGCCGCCACATCACCAGCGGACCCCATGCAGGTGATGGCCGTCTGAACCCTCTGAAAAGTGACCTGATCACGCTCATCAGTCTCAACGCGCAAGAAAAAGCCGACATCGTCGCCTTCCTCAAAACCCTGACCGACCATGAATTCCTCACCAATGCCAAACAGTCTGACCCGTTCAAGAGCCCTTGACCGCTCCGCCGTGTGGCTGGCGCTTGCCGCCCTCGGGCTGTCGCTGGCCAACCCCGCCCATGCCCATGGCGACATGGCCAGTGCCGTACCCGACGAGCCGGGTGTTCGCATGGGACTGTCGGCCGCGGTGTCTTATATCGACGCCAGCAAGCCACTGCCCTCCGCCCGGCTGGCGGGCTATGTGATACAGGGCGACCCTGGCCTGGACCGTCGTGGAGCGGCTTTGGAGCACGCCGTGGTGGATGTTGGCTGGCGGCTGAACAAGACCTTGGGCGCCAACTTGGCGGTCGGCCAGCATGACAGCGATCCCGCTCACATCGAGGCGGCCTGGCTGCAGGGCCGGTGGCAGTTCTCCCGGGATGACTGGCTGCTCACCGTGGGCCGCCAAAAGCCGGAACTGGGTGCCGTCATGACCCCGGCGGGCCACTTGGATCGCTTTGCGCTGGTGCCACTGGCCAAACACATGGCTGTGGATGGTGACTGGATCGACGACGGTGTGCAACTGGGCTGGCGCCGCGAAGGGCCTGAGCAGCGTTGGTCGATGGATGCCGGCTTGTGGAACGGCCAGGTGTTTCCTGGGGCGCGCTCTGGTGCTGTGGTGCCCGCGCTGCATGCAGGGTGGCAGGGTGGCGATTGGGCTGTGGACGGTTTTGTGGCCCGGTTTGACGTCCGGGGCCGTGGCGCCCAAATCAACAGCAGCACAGGCGCGCACTCGCATACGGCACCGGTCTGTGATGCCTTGCTCAAGCAGATCGTGTGCTTTGACGGCCGCTCCAACTTGGCAGGGTTGAGTGCCCGCTGGGACAGCCATCAGTGGCCCGTGAGTGTGTCGGCAGCGGGCTGGATGCGCCGCGATTCAGGCGCTCTGTATTCCGCCAATGGCAGCGGTCAGTACAGCGGTAA
>CALRWE010000250.1:0-3969 GCA_943371745.1 Rhodoferax sp. OV413 | reverse complement strand
ACCCTCAAGTTTCTTTCATCATCCGGGGCGTCGCCCAGCTACATGACAGTTAGAACGGTCTTGAGCCCGCCCAGCATTTGCTTGAAGACGGGAATGGAGGAGGTGTAAATGCTGGATGTCATGGTCATTGCCTGAAAAAAAATGATTTGGAGAAGTTGGAAGACGGGTGTTCGTTCACCGCACCGGCGCGAGACGGTAGAGCGAGGTGACTTCGCGCGAGCGGGCGTCGGCCAGGGGGGCGTTGGCATCGGTGGCTTTGGCGTGCTGGGGCTTGGCGTCGATCCGGCTCACCACGCGCAAGCCATGGGCCTCAAACGCCGCCAGCAGTTCGGCCTGGGTGCGCAAGCCCAGGTGTTCGGCCAGGTTGGACAGAATCAGCCAGCCTTCGCCCTTGGGCGTGAGGTGACTGGCCAGACCGCTTAAAAAGCCCATCAGCATGCGGCTGTCTTCGTCGTAGACGGCGCGTTCCAGCGGGGAACTGGGGCGGGCCGGGAGCCAGGGTGGGTTGCACACAATGAGCGAGGCCAGGCCCGGCGGGAACAAATCCGCCTGCACCACCTGCACTTGGTCCAGCAGGCCCAGGCGGGTGAGGTTGTCCGTGGCACAGGCTAGAGCCCGGGGGTCCAGGTCGGTGGCCACCACCTGGTCCACACCGCGCTTGATCAGCACCGCGGCCAGCACGCCGGTGCCGGTGCCAATGTCAAATGCCACCAGAGGCTGGCCGGTGGGCGGCTTGGGCAGGTGCGCGGTGGCGACCAGCGGGATGTACTCACCCCGCACGGGGGAGAACACGCTGTAGTGCGCGTGAATGCGGTTGTCCGGGCCCTCGCCCAGCGCCGCAATCTCCACACCCACCCGGCGCCACTCCTGTGCACTGGTGATGCCCGAGAGTTCGCGCAGCGACGCCATCGAGGCACCCGTGGCCTCGTTGGCCGGGCCCCAGGCATGCGTGCAGGCCTCAATAACATCGGGCGCACGGCGCAGGGGAATGCTGTAGTCGGCATTGAAAGGCACCAGCAGCATGCCCAGCATGCGGGCGCGTTGCGACTGGGCCAGGCGGTGTTTGTGAAACGCCTCCACCGGCGGGATCGGCTCGTCAGACTGCTTGCGCTTGCGTTTGGGGGTCTGGTCGGCGCGCCGACCCAGCGCCTGCAGCAGCTGGCGGGCGTTATGGAAGTCTCCCCGCCACAGCAGGGCCGTGCCTTCGCAGGCCAGCCGGTAGGCGGTGTCTGCCGTGGTGGTGTCATCAGCCAGCACCACCCGTTTGGGCGGCGGGGCACCGCGCTCGGAACGCCACCGTGCGGAGCAGGCTTCACCTCCCTCGGTCCAGTGGATCAGCGGGAAGTCGTGTGAGGGCAGGTCGGTGCTGGCCGGGGAGGACGAGTTGGGCATGGCGGGGAATTAAACGCAAATGTGAAACACCGAGTGTTTTAACAGATGGGCTGGCTGGCTAGCCACATCCGTGTTTACCCTGACTCAAACCCCCGCTTTTGGACAGCCTTTTGACAGCCAGGGCGGGCATGATCTCAGCGTCAACAACACCTAAAGGAGACTCTCATGCGTCGCGATACTTTCCTCAAATCCATGGCTGCCCTGGTGGCCGCCGGTAGCTTGCCTTTGTCAGCCCAGGCTGCAGCCAACATCAAGATGATGATTCCCGCCAACCCGGGCGGCGGTTGGGATGGCACGGGCCGCGCACTGGGTACCGCCCTGCGGGAAGCCGGTGCGGCCACCGTGGCCTATGAAAACAAGGGCGGCGCTGCTGGTGCGATTGGCCTGGCTCAGTTTTATAACGCCAACAAAGGTGACCCCAATGCCTTGATGGTGATGGGTGCCGTCATGCTGGGCGGCATCATCACCGGCAAGCCACCAGTGTCGATTGACCAGCTCACCCCGATTGCCCGCCTGACCACGGAATACAACGTGTTTGTGTTGCCCACCAACTCCCCCTTCAAGACCATGGCCGATGTCGTGGCCCAGCTCAAGAAAGACCCTGGCAGCATCAAGTGGGGCGGGGGTTCACGCGGCTCCACAGAGCACATTGCTGCAGCGCAAATTGCCCAAGCCGTGGGAGTGCCCGCGTCCAAGATCAACTATGTGCCTTTCCGGGGCGGCGGCGAGGCCACCGCGGCCATTCTGGGTGGCAACGTCACCGTGGGCGGCAGCGGTTACAGCGAGTTCCAGCAGTACATCGAGAGCGGCAAGATGAAGGCGATTGCCGTCACGTCGGGCCAGCGCCTCAAGGGCATCGACGTGCCTACACTCAAAGAGCAGGGCATTGATGTGGAAATCGGCAACTGGCGCGGTGTGTTTGGCGCTGCCAGCATCACCCCGGCCCAGCGCGATGCGCTGACCAAACTGGTGGTGGACGCCACCAAGACCAAGGCCTGGGCTGCGGCCCTGGAGAAAAATGGCTGGAGCCCTGCCCTGCTGTCGGGTAAGGCGTTTGACGAGTTTGTGGACCGTGACTTTGCTGCGCTGCGTGCCACCATGGTGCGCGCCGGCATGGTCTGACGGGTTCGGGCCACCCGGACGGGCGTGGCCCCTGAGCGGCCTCGCAGAGGCAACAGACCGCCATTTAATGGGTAAATAGGCCTCCAGCCAGCGTGTTTTAATGGTCTGTAGCTATTTATTTAATAGCTTTTCTTTCAGCCCAGCCCACTCGCGAGTTGGGCTTCTTCCTCTCGTTACCTGGAGTCCCGCATGGACAGTTCCACTGCACCCGATTCAGACTCGTCTGAAGACATGGCTTATCGTCGCCTGGGCCAAACCCTCATGGGGGCGGGCGCCCTGTTTGTAGCCGCTGTGCTGGTGTACGGCGCAATGGGTATTTCATCCGACGCCGGCTATGCCGGTGTGGGCCCCAATTTTTTGCCCTGGGTGATTGCCACCGCCATGGGCGTGTGCGGGGTCTGGCTGCTGTGGGAGGCACGCACCGGTGGCTTTCGCCACATGGACATGCCTACCGGCGCGCCGCGGGGCGACTTTGTTGCACTGGCCTGGGTGTCTGCCGGCATTTTGGCCAATGCGGCCCTCATCACCACCATCGGCTTTGTGTTGAGCTGCGCCCTGTGCTACCTGCTTGCGGTGCGCGGCCTGCGCGCCAGTGAAGGCAAACCCGCCGGTGACATGGGCCGTACCGTGCGCGACGCCGTTGCCGGCATGGTGATTGCCGCGCCCGTGTTCTGGTTGTTCACCAAGCTGCTGGCGGTCAACCTGCCCGGCGTGACCAGCACCGGCTGGCTTTGACCTCCCAAGACCCCTGGAAACCTCGTTATGGACATCCTGAACCAACTCCTGGCCGGCTTTGCCACGGCAGGCACGCCCATCAACCTGCTGTGGGCCCTGGCTGGCTGCGCCCTGGGCACCGGCATTGGCGTGCTGCCCGGCCTGGGCCCGGCCGTGACCATTGCGATGCTGCTGCCCATCACCGGCCAGGTGGAAGCCACCGCGTCGATGATCTTCTTTGCCGGCATCTACTACGGCGCCATGTACGGTGGCTCCACCACCTCCATTTTGCTCAATACCCCCGGCGAGACCGGCACCATGGTGACCGCGCTGGAAGGCTTCAAGATGGCCAAAAATGGCCGGGCCGGGGCCGCGCTGGCCACCTCCGCCATTGGCTCTTTTGTGGCGGGCACGTTTGCCACAGTGCTGGTGACGATGTTTGCGCCGATCCTGGCCGAATACGCCGTGCGCCTGGGCCCGCCCGAGTATTTTTGCCTGATGTTGCTGGCCTTCACGACGGTGAGTGCCGTTCTGGGTCAAAGCTCCTTGCGTGGTTTGACCGCCTTGTTTTTTGGTTTGGCGCTCGGTCTGGTGGGTATTGACCAGATCACCGGGCAGGTGCGTTACACCGGTGGCGTGCTGGAATTCATGGACGGCATCGAGGTGGTGCTGATTGCGGTGGGCCTGTTTGCCATTGCCGAGGTGCTGTATAACGCCCTGTACGAGGGCCGCACGCCGGTC
>CALRWE010000249.1:0-4043 GCA_943371745.1 Rhodoferax sp. OV413 | reverse complement strand
ACCATGCCTGCCCCACGCCACAACAACAGCGTTGGTGCAGTATCAGCGTCACCTCGCTGGACGGCGCCGGACTTTGCAACGCGGTAGTCTCAATAGAGGACATCACCGAGCGCACCCAGATGCAGGAGCAAGTGCGTGCGCTGGCTTTTTTCGACCCGCTGACCCAGCTGCCTAACCGCCGGCTCCTGCTGGACCGGCTAACGCAGGAAATAGGGCGTGCGAGGCGCCTGCAACACCGACTGGCGCTGTTGTTCATCGACCTCGATAACTTCAAACCCGTCAATGACGAGCTGGGACATGCGGTTGGTGACTGGTTGCTCAACTGCGTGGCGCAGCGTATCCAGGGCTGCCTGCGCGAGTCAGACACCGCCGCGCGCCTGGGTGGCGACGAGTTTGTGGTGCTGCTGCCTGACCCCTATAGCGAAGAGGCCGCCTTGGGAGTTGCACAGAAGATTCGCCAGGAGATCGCGCGCGAATTCGTGACACCGGAGGGTGCCAGCTTGAGTATTTCATCGAGCATTGGCGTCGCTCTGTACCCGGACCACGCCTTGAATGAAAAAGACCTGATGCACCTGGGGGACGAGGCCATGTACTTGGCCAAAAAGGCCGGGCGCAATGCCGTGGTGCTATGCACGCCTCACCTTTCTTGAGGGTGTTTCCTCTTTGGCTTTGCCGGTCAAAGCCTGCGCCATAGGCTGTCAGCGTGTCAAAGCCATGAACAGCTCGGGCAGTCGCTCAGGCAGCCGTTCAATCTGGTCAATCACCGTGTACTGCTGGCCAAAGATGTCGCTCACGTAAGCGTCGGCCCCGGCGTCCAGGTTGATGCAGTAGGGAAAGATGCCCTGGCTATGCAGTTCTTTCACTGACTGGCGCGCGTCCTCAATCAATAACCGCTCATCGGGTGAATCCACGTCGCTGGGCTGGCCGTCGGTCAGGATCAGCAGCAGCTTTTTGTCGGCCTTTTGCGCGCCCAGGTAATGGGCGGCGTGGCGCAAGGCGGCGCCCATGCGGGTGGAATAGGCGGCCTCCATGGCGGCCAGGCGGCTTTTGACCTCGTCGCCCCAGTGCTCGCCAAACCCTTTGATGTGCAGGTAGCGCGTGTCATGGCGGGTGTTGGAGTGAAAGCCGGCAATGGCCAGCGGGTCACCGAGTTGCTCTACCGACCAGGCCAGCAGCGACACCGCCTCCTGGCTCAGCTGCAGGATGGTTTGCGTGGTGCCCGGCACGGTGTCATTGAGCGAGTTGGAGAGGTCCAGCAGCACCAGCACGGCAATGTTGCGTCCATCGGTGCGGTGGCTCAGGTTGATGCGGCTGTCGGGTTGGCTGCCGCATTTCAGGTCAATGAGGGAGCGAACCGCCACGTCCAGATCCAGCTCGCTGCCCTCTTCCTGGTAGCGCAGGCGCACGCGGCTCTGCGGTTTGAGCAGGTCCAGCAGGCGCTTGAGGCGCTTGGTCAATGCGCCATGTTTGGCGAGCAGCGTGTCAATGTCGGCGGCGCGGCCACTGGGGTGCAGGCGCTCGTACAGGCTGACCCAGTCGGGGCGATAACTTTGGCTGTTGTAGTCCCACTCGGGGTAGTGGCGCGGGGGCAGGGCCAGCAGGTCGGGCGCGGCGGCTTGTGGCCGGTGGTCGTCGAACTGTTCCTCGTCGTCGCTCAACTCATGAAAGCGCCACAGGTGGCGGTTGTCGTCGCGGTAGTCGACCTCGGTTTCGGTGAAATACGTGCTGGCCAGTTGGTCGCTTTGCAGCCGGGTTTGAGCCACATACGACAGGGCCAGGCCCGCCACCTTGGGCGTGCTGGACTCGCCTTGCTCCAGCAGGGCTGAGAAGCGGGCTGCAAATTCATTGAGCTTGGCATCCTGGTAGCCGTGTGCCGGGTCCAGGAGCGCGCGCGACATCATGGCCAGCCGGTGGCGCAGGCAAGAGTGAGTGGCAGGGTTGCACGCGCCCTCGGCGGGTTGTGGGTGCAGCGCCATGAAGAGGCGGCGCAGGCCCGGGTACTCGCGCATGGCCAGCGTGTCGATCCGCGCATCCTCAAAAAACTCAATCGCCATGCGTTGAAACGGGCTGTAGTTGTCGGCAAAGATAGCGCTGCTCCAGCGCCGGTGCGCGGCCATGTGGGCCAGCGTGGCGCGGTAGCGGTCCGGGCCGCTCACGCCGGCGCGGGCCAGCAGCACGTCGGGCAAGCGAATGCCCAGCGCGTCAAAGTAGGGCACGGGTTGGCGCAGGGCATCCAACGCGGTGGCGTAGGGCACCAAGTGGTTGGCGGCGGTGTCGGTGTCGGTGAGTGCGGACGCGGGTGTTTTATGCGCCGCGTTGGTTTGAGGCCACAGGCCCAGCAAATACAAGTCGAACTGGCGCAGGTGGTCCACCAGCAGTGTGCCTTGGCGCTCACGTTGCAGCACGGCGCGGCTGTCAGCCGACTGCAGCGTAAAGTAGTCGCGCTGTCGCTCTGGGTGGTGACTGTAGTTGCGCACACCGTAGTCCACCCAGCGGCGCAGGCCGTCTATCGACAGCAGGTCCAGCAACTGGGGCGAGTGTTGAAAGAAGTCCTCCAAACTGGGGCTGGCATAGGTTTTGTGAATGCCGTGAATCGAGCCGCTGGTGCGCTCCATCAGGCTCAGACTCAAGCTCAGGTAGTGCTGCAGTTGCTCCGGGGTCAGCAGGCGGCGGGCGATGGCGGGCACCGACTGCAGTAGCGGCGTGATGGCCTTGCCATTGGGTGACTTCCAGATCGCCCGAATGGCGCCCATCAACACCGGCAAAGTCTCCTCCCCCGCAGTGCGGGCCACCGGCGGCCAAGCTTGCAGAAACACCAGCAGCGGCTCCACACCACGGCCCATCTTGCCCAAAAAGCGCGCGGCGTCCAAGTAGTCGCTCAGTCCCTCGGGGCTGAGCAGCGCCTGGGCTTCGCGCAGGCAGTCTTCAAACACATCATTGACTTGGGCAAAGCCGGAGTCCAGTTGCGCACGCCAAGCCGCCAACTGCGCAGGGCTTGGGCCGTGTGACGCCACTTGCGCGGGTGCGGTACCTGGCAACGAGTATGTTTGTGCAGCCATTTGGGGTTAGCCCTTCAGGCAAACACCGCGTCAATCGTGTGGTCCAGCGTCGCGCGGATGTCGGCGTCGTCAGTGATGGGTCGCACCAGTGCCATGCGGCAAGCGTCCAGCGGGTTGACGCCTGCTTTGATAAGCGTGGCCGCGTACACCAGCAGCCGGGTGGAAATGCCTTCATCCAGCCCATGCCCCTTGAGCCGGCGCGCGGTGTTGCCCACTTTGACGAGTTGAGCGGCCACGGCTGGGTCAGAGTCGGTTTCTTGCGCGACGATGGCGGCTTCGAGTTCGGGGGCCGGGTAGTCAAAGTCAAAGCCGACAAAGCGCTGCTTTGTGGACTGTTTGAGGTCTTTCATCAGGCTTTGGTAGCCGGGGTTGTATGAGATGACCAACTGGAAGTCGACATGCGCCTGAACCAACTCACCGCGTTTGTCCAGCGGCAACTGGCGCCGGTGGTCTGTGAGCGGGTGGATGACCACGGTGGTGTCTTGGCGAGCTTCGACAATTTCGTCGAGGTAGCAAATGGCGCCGATTCGCGCGGCGGTGGTCAGCGGGCCGTCGAGCCAGCGGGTGCCGTTGGCCTCAAGCAGGTAGCGGCCCACCAGGTCGGACGCCGTCATGTCTTCGTTGCAGGCCACGGTGATGAGAGGCTTGCCCAGGCGCCAGGCCATGTACTCGACAAAGCGCGATTTGCCGCAGCCTGTGGGGCCTTTGACCATGACTGGCAGGCGGGCAGCGTAGGCGGCGTCAAACAGGGTGACTTCGTTGGCTTGGGGCTGGTAGAAGGGCTCTTTTTTGACTTGGTAGGGGGTGTCTTTGGGGGTCATTTTTGGTCTCCTTCTGATCGTGCTGGGCTGGCTTTTGGGGCGTTTTTTGCGGCTGGTTGTGGGGGTGCCGAGAGCGTCAGCAGTTCTGAAGCGCGAGCGTTGGGGGTCCCCAATGCCACTTCATGCCAGCAGGCGTAATTAGCTCGTTGCGGCAGGCTGTCCT
>CALRWE010000248.1:0-4202 GCA_943371745.1 Rhodoferax sp. OV413 | reverse complement strand
TCGATGGGCACATGGCGGTTGCCCAGGTGGTAGGCCGCGCGGGTCAGATCAAACGGGCTGCCGTGGGTGCTGCAGGCCGTGATGACCAAGACGGACTGCGGCGCGGCAATCACTTTGATCAATGAGCCGTCTTCGGCGATGAGCACATCGCCTCCACGTACCAGCGTGCCACGGGGCAGAAAGATGCCCAGGACACGGCCTGCGGAGTCAGTCGCGTCAAAGCGGCTTTTCTGGCGCACGTCCCAGTCGAGTTCAACAGTCGTGGCGCGTTTGAGCAGCACGGGGGCCAGGCCGGCGCCTTGGGGGATGAGTTTGGAGGTTTGGAGCATCAGAATAAAAATAATTATGGGGCAGCGTGACCAGTCCAGCTGTTTAACTGCCAGACGTCGCACGGTGTCTTGTGACCGATGGACGCGGTTGTCGCAGATTCTGCGGCTCGGCTAATCGACCGGTGACGTACTTGTGAAGAATGCTGGCGATCAGCGTTTGGTAAGGAACACCTTCTTCCAATGCCTTCACTTGAATGTCGCTCAAATCGCCAGAGGACAGGCGAATGTTGACACGGCGGTCTTTGATCGCTGTGGCGCGCGCAGCGGACTTGAATTTCGCAAGCTCTGCCTTGGTAGAGATGGACTTCAACTGGCCCTGTTCAAAGGCAGTGAGGATTTCAAACTCTTCAGCATCAATTTTAGGCATTTGCATCTGCATTTGTTTCACCTTGATTCAAATAGTCCCTTGTTGCCTTACGGCTGGGAATAACGGTTTTGAGAAAGAAGTAGGTTTCTTCTTCGACAAATGGCACCAAATACGCGTAGTTGTCGCATGACACGACGAGAACATGCTGACTGGAATATTTCGCCTGGTTCGGATGCGCCAGGATATCCAGCAAGCCCCCGGCTTCAATGGCAACAACTATTCGCTCAAATGAAATCCCTAGTTGTTCGCTGATGGTCTCGTTTTTCTGCGGATTCCAACGAAATGATTTCATGAATTCAGTTTACGTGACTGTGTGCCTTTTGTCACCATATCTTGTAACTGAACCAAGTGGATACTGGTAACAATACCAACCCAATCTGCAGCCTAAAACAAAAAATACCGTTGCGACATCGGCAAGCTCACAGCCGCTTCGCAGGTCAGAAACTGGCCGTCGGCGCGCACGCTGTAGGTCTGGGCGTCGATCTCCATTTTGGGCAAATAGGCGTTGTGCACCATGTGCTGCTTGCGAACGCCACGAATATTTTTGACGGCGCTCAAGGTCTTGGCCAGGCCAAAGCGTCCCTTGATGTCCGCATCCAGTCCCGCTTGCGAGACAAAGGTGAGTGAGCCCCGGGTGAGCGCTCCACCATAGGCGCCAAACATGGGGCGGTAGTGCACGGGCTGCGGCGTGGGGATGCTGGCATTGGGGTCGCCCATGGCGGCCATGGCGATGAAGCCGCCTTTCAATATCAGCGCGGGTTTGACGCCAAAGAAGGCGGGCTTCCAGACCACCAGATCGGCCCACTTGCCGACCTCAATGCTGCCGACCTCATGGCTGATGCCGTGGGCGATGGCCGGGTTGATCGTGTACTTGGCCACATAGCGTTTGGCGCGGAAGTTGTCATTGCGTTGGCTGTCCTCGGGGAGGCTGCCGCGCTGCTGCTTCATCTTGTGGGCCGTTTGCCAGGTGCGCAAAATGACCTCACCTACGCGGCCCATGGCCTGGCTGTCGCTGCTCATCATCGATATCGCGCCGAGGTCGTGCAGCACGTCTTCGGCGGCAATGGTCTCCTTGCGGATGCGGCTTTCGGCAAAGGCCAGGTCCTCGGCAATGCTGGCGTTCAGGTGGTGGCACACCATGAGCATGTCCACATGCTCATCGAGCGTGTTCACGGTGTAGGGCATGGTGGGGTTGGTGGAACTGGGCAAGAAGTTGGCCTCACCGACCACGCGCAGGATGTCCGGTGCATGGCCGCCGCCAGCGCCTTCGGTGTGAAAGGCGCACAGGCCGCGGCCTTTGGTGGCGGCAATGGTGTCCTCCACAAAGCCGCTCTCGTTCAGGGTGTCGGAGTGCAGGGCGACCTGAATGCCGGACTCGTCCGCCACATCCAGGCAGTTGCTGATGGCTGCTGGCGTGGAACCCCAGTCTTCATGGAGTTTGAGGCCAATGACGCCGGCATTGATTTGCTCATGCAAGCTCCCCGGCAAAGAGGTGTTGCCTTTGCCAAAGAAGCCCAGATTCATGGGGAAGGCGTCGGCCGCTTGCAGCATTCGCTCGATGTTCCACGGCCCGGGCGTACAGGTGGTGGCAAAGGTGCCGGTGGCCGGGCCCGTGCCACCCCCCATCATGGTGGTGACACCGCTGGCCAGCGCTTCTTCAATTTGTTGCGGGCAGATGAAGTGAATGTGGCAGTCAATGCCCCCGGCGGTGACGATATTGCCTTCGCAACTGATGACCTCGGTGCCGGGTCCGATGATGATGTCCACGCCCGGTTGCACGTCGGGGTTGCCGGCCTTGCCGATCGCGACGATGCGCCCGCCCTTGAGGCCGATGTCGGCCTTGACGATGCCCCAGTGGTCCAGGATGAGCGCGTTGGTCATTACGCAGTCCACGGCACCTTCGGCGCGCGTGCGCTGGCTTTGCGCCATGCCGTCGCGGATGGTTTTGCCGCCACCAAATTTGACTTCTTCGCCGTAGCTGCCGGTGTTCCCGGCGGCGTCCGTCAAGCCCTTGCCTGCGCCCAGCGTGTAGTCTTTTTCCACCTCAATCAACAGGTCGGTGTCGGCCAGGCGCACCCGGTCGCCCACGGTGGGGCCAAAAATCTCGGCGTAAGCGCGTCGTCCAATGGTGGCCATTACAAAGATTCCTTCGATGCTGGGTTAATGGGCGTGGGTTGGGTATCCAGTGGCCCGTGGGTCAAGCCTCTGAACCCGAACACCACCCGGTCACCCGCGAAATCCACCAGCTCCACGGTGCGTTGCTGGCCCGGCTCAAAGCGCACGGCCAAGCCGGAGGCGATGTTCAGGCGCATGCCATGGGCGGCTGCGCGCTCGAAGCCCAGCGCGGCATTGGTCTCGGCAAAGTGGTAGTGGGAGCCCACCTGAATCGGGCGGTCCGAGGTGTTTTGCACCACCAGGGTGAGGGTGCGTCGGCCGGTATTGAGGAGGTGTTCGCCGTCGCCGGTGAGGAGTTCGCCGGGTGTCATGGCGGGCTCACTTGCCACTACGGGACAGCCACACGGCCACCCCAACGGCCACGGCAGCAGCCACAAAACCCAGCACATCGGTCGCGTGCCAGTGGCTGCCGGCCAAACCGTGCCCATTATGAGCAAAAGAAGCTGTGGCTGGCACGTTGATTAGGGTTAATGATAATAATTTATGAGCAAGCTTCATGTTCAATGTCCTGGGCGTGGGCGGTTGATCGGGGGGCAGGCAGGCGGTTCAGACGATGGGCTGGTGCACGGTGACCAGCTTGGTGCCATCGGGGAAGGTAGCCTCCACCTGAATGTCGGGAATCATCTCGGCAATGCCGTCCATCACATCGGCGCGGGTCAGAATGGTGCGGCCCTCACTCATGAGTTGGGCCACGGTCTTGCCGTCGCGGGCGCCTTCCATCACAGCCGCACTGATGAGGGCCAGCGCCTCCGGGTAATTGAGCTTCAGGCCACGGGCCTTGCGGCGCTCGGCCAGCAAACCGGCGGTGAATATGAGCAGCTTGTCTTTTTCGCGGGGGGTGAGTTCCATGCGGGCCACCACGCAAAAGCCGTGCCGCCCCCCCGTCCAAGGCAGTCTGTGGCATGAAAACTGCAGCACAACGGTGTGAGTACCGCCCCCCCTTCTGCTCCAGCTGACGCCATTGACACAGCCAGTGCGCCTGAAGCGCCGCAGCGCATCACCCGGGTGCGCCGGGACTACAACGCGTGGGTGGCCAGCGAAACCATGGAGGACTACGCGCTGCGCTACACGCCGCAGCGCTTTCGCCAATGGTCCGAGTGGCGGGTGGCCAACACCGCGTTTGGGGCCGCCTCGTTTTTGATTCTGGAGGCGGTGGGGGCCACGCTGCTGGTGCAGTACGGCTTTGCCAATGCGTTCTGGGCCATTCTGGCCACCGGCCTGATCATCTTCATGGCGGGCCTGCCCATCAGCATGTATGCCGCCCGCTACGGGGTGGATATGGATTTGCTCACGCGGGGTGCGGGCTTTGGCTACATCGGCTCCACGCTCAC
>CALRWE010000247.1:0-4238 GCA_943371745.1 Rhodoferax sp. OV413 | reverse complement strand
CAGGCAAGCCCTGGTGCACATACACGCCAGCGCCGAGGAACTGAACCGCGTGTACCAGGCAGACCTGGCTATCAACGCCACCATGAACGCCGCAGCCCGCTCACTGGAGGTGCTGACCGCCCCTGTGGACGTGGTGTGGGAGGACTGGGCCAACGCGTGCCACGCCGATTACCTGGCCAACCTGGTGCCGCAGGCCCTGCCGGGCGATATCGACATGCCAGCCGTGGTGGCCACGCTGCAAAAGCACCTGCCTGTGGATGCTGTGCTGACGAACGGAGCGGGTAACTTCGCCAGTTGGATGCACCGCTTCTACCAACACCACGGGCTGGTCAAAGGCTTCAAGACCCAACTGGCACCCACCAATGGCGCCATGGGCTACGGCGTGCCCGCCGGCATTGCAGCGGCCATCACTACGGGGCGGCTGGCCTTCACCATCGCGGGTGATGGCGACTTTTTGATGAACGGGCAGGAGCTGGCTACCGCCACCCAATACGGTGGCAAGACCATCATTCTGCTGCTCAACAACAGCATGTTTGGCACCATCCGCATGCACCAGGAGCGCGAGTACCCGCAGCATGTGACCGGAACAGCACTCAAGAACCCGGACTTTGCGGCGCTGGCGCGAGCCTATGGCTATGCCGGCGTGTGCATCTCCCGCACCGATGAATTTGAGCCCGCCCTGCTGGCTGCGCTGGCCCGCTCCGAGGGCACGCTGATCGAGGTGATCCTTGACCCGGAGGTCATCAGCACCCGGGGCACCTTGTCTGCCATTACCCAAACGGCGCTGACCCGCCAGCAGGGATAAGCTCTGGCCGTGACAGACAGACCCCTCGCACAAGGCTCCATGCCCGAACCCCAACCCTCATCCACACGCCCGGCCGAGCCGGATGACAACGACCTCTCGCCCCTGGCGCCGTTTCGCCACCCGGTGTTTCGCATGCTCTGGAGCACCTGGCTGATCGCCAACATCTGCCTGTGGATGAGTGATGTGGCTGCGGCCTGGATGATGACCTCTTTGACCGCAACACCATTGTGGGTGGCGTTGGTGCAAACGGCGGCGAGTTTACCGGTGTTTTTGCTTGGGCTGCCCAGTGGCGCCCTGGCCGATATCCTGGACCGGCGGCGGTTTTTATTGATGACCCAGATCTGGGTGGCGGTGGTGGCCAGCGTCTTGAGTTTGACGGTGTTTTTGGGCGCGCTGTCGCCGCCCTTGCTGCTCGCGCTGGTGTTTGCCAATGGGGTGGGGCTGGCCTTGCGCTGGCCGGTGTTCTCGGCCATCGTGCCGGAACTGGTGCCGCGCCCGCAGTTGCCGGCTGCGCTGGCCCTCAATGGTGTGTCCATGAATGCGTCGCGGATTGTGGGACCCCTGGTGGCCGGCGCCCTGATTGCCAGTGTGGGCAGTGCCTGGGTTTTCCTGCTCAATGCGGTGCTGTCGCTGTCTGCGGCAGTCGTGATCCTGCGCTGGAAGCGGCCGTACAAGCCTGACCCGCTGGGGCGGGAACGCCTGGGCAGTGCGATTCGGGTCGGCATTCAATATGTCTCCCAGTCGTCCCACCTCAAGGGGGTTTTGCTGCGCATCTCGATCTTCTTCTTTGCCTCCACCGGCCTGTTGGCCTTGTTGCCGCTGGTGGCCCGCGGCTTGCGTGGCGGGGATGCGGCCACCTTCACCTTGCTGCTCGCCGCCATGGGCGCGGGGGCGATTGGTTCCACCGCCTTCCTGCCGCAACTGCGTCGCAACTTTTCGCGGGATGCAGTGGTGTTGGGTGGCGCCGCCACTCAGTCGGTTTCCATGCTGGTGATGGCGTTCACGCCCTATACCTGGGTGGCGGTGCCCGCCATGCTGCTGGTGGGTGCGGCATGGATCACCACCGCCAACACGCTCAGTGTGTCAGCCCAGATGGGGCTACCGGATTGGGTGCGAGCACGCGGTATGTCGATGTACCAGATGGCCATCATGGGCGCCAGCGCGTCTGGTGCTGCCGCGTGGGGGCAGGTTGCCACCCTCACCAGTGTGCAGACCAGTGTGATGCTGGCGGCCGGGGTGGGCTTGCTGGCCATGTTGGCGGTCAATCGCCTGATGCCGGCCCAGGGCATGGTCGAGGATCTCACGCCTTCGAGCGTCTTCAAGGTACCCCGAGCGGATGCGCCGCCCAGCCAGGGCCATGTGATGGTGCTGATTGAGTATCTTATTGACCCCGCCCGGGCCTCGGAGTTTCGCGCCCTGATGCAGGAAAGCCGGCGCAGTCGCTTGCGCCATGGCGCTTTGTCCTGGGAACTGCTGCAGGACATTGGTGAGCCCGGCCGCTTCGTTGAGATGATTGAGGACGCGTCCTGGACCGACCACTTGCGCCGGTTTGACCGGGTCACCGCAGGCGATGTGGCGCTGCGTGACCGCAAGCTGGCTTTCCACGTGGGAGAGTCACCACCGCGGGTCACCCGCAGCGTGATGGACAGCACAGTCAAGCCAGGCGAGAGGGCCAGCCGGGGTTGAACACCCGCGCACCGATAAAGAGCGGGCGTAAAAAAGCCGACTCGCGCCGGCTTTTGAATCAGGCAACAGGTGCCGATTACTTGAGGTGCTTGCCGATCAGGCCGGCCATCTCGAACATGGACACCTGCACCTTGCCGAAGACTTCCTTCAGCTTGGCATCGGCGTTGATCATGCGCTTGTTGATGGCATCTTGCAGCTTGTGCTTCTTGATGTAGACCCACAGCTGCTTGACCACCTCGGTGCGTGGCAAGGGGCTGGCGCCAACCACAGCGGCCAGTGCGGCGCTGGGAGTGAGTGCCTTCATGAACGCAGCGTTGGCTGTGCGCTTTTTGGCGGGAGCCTTGGTTGCAGCGACTTTTTTCGCGGGTGCAGCGGCTTTGGCTGGCGCTGCTTTTTTTGCGGGCGCTGCCTTGGCGGCTACTTTCGTGGCTGGTGCTGCAGCCTTTGCGGGTGCCGCTTTAACAGCTGGGGCGACTTTCTTTGCTGGAGCAGCTTTTTTTGCCGGGGCTTTTTTTGCAGTTGCCATGATTTATTGTCCTTCTACAAGTTGATGAATCACCAGCAAAAAACTGCTTCTTCACTGGCATGGCGGATGCTACTGGAGAAATTAGGTGTTTCATAGGCAAAACCGGTTTATTTCACAGGTGTGTGTTGTTTTTTGTGGCTCATTCCCGGCGTCTTGCGGGATTAACGCGTTCTCGGTGGCTCTACAATTTTTCCAACTTAAGGAGTAGGCCATGTCCACTGTATTTGCAACCTGTGATTTGTGTGATGCGCACCGTGATGATTCAACGGGCAGTTTTCGCGTTTTGCCACCCGTTTTTCGGGACTTTGGGGCGGTACGCAAATTCAGTGGACCGGTGGTCACGGTCAAGTGTTTTGAAGACAACACTCTGGTCAAGGCCGCCGTGGATTCCGTGGGCTTCGATGACACGCCAGCCGGACGCGTGGGCCGTGTGCTGGTAGTGGACGGGGGCGCTTCACTGCGCCGGGCGCTGTTGGGCGGCAACCTCGGCGCCGCGGCAGCACGCAACGGCTGGGCTGGTGTGGTGATCGACGGTTGTGTGCGCGATATAGCCGAGCTGGCCACCATGCACGTGGGTATTCGGGCCTTGGCCAGCATGCCACTGCCCACCGAAAAACGCAACGAGGGCCAGCGTGACGTAGCGGTGCAGATCCAGGGCCAGTGGGTTCGCCCCGGTGACTGGCTCTATGCCGACGAAGACGGCATCGTCGTCAGTTCGATTTCACTGGTTTGACGCTGGAGCGGCTGGGCCAGGTGGCCAGCAGCACACCCAGCAGTGCTATGGCAAAGGCCAGCAGTTGCACGCCGCTCAGGCGCTCGCCCAGCACCAGCACACCCACGGCGGCGGCAGAGATCGGCAGCATCACCGTGAACACGCCGGCCTTGGCCGCGGGCACAGTCTGTAGCCCGGTCATCCACAGCCACACAGTCCACACACTGGCGGCCAGCGCATAAAAAACCAGCAGCAACCATGTGCTGACTGCAACCGCCCCAAAATCAAACGACCAGGCCAAAAATAGGCCCATGGGTGTCATCAGCACAAAGCCCCAGAGGTTGATCAACGAGCTAATGCGTTTGGCCCCCAGTGCACCCGTGAGCTTTTTGCCAATCACGGCATACGCCGCTTCACACACCACGGCACCAAAAACCAGCAGATTGCCCCAAAATACTGCTGTCTGTGCCAAATCGCCTTCTAGCCTTCGTGTTAACTGGCTAGCATGC
>CALRWE010000246.1:0-4245 GCA_943371745.1 Rhodoferax sp. OV413 | reverse complement strand
TAATCCCTCAAAGTTGGGGGAAGTGACCGTAACGTCCTGCCAGTGGCCTGTGAGCCACTGGTTTGATGAGATTAGCTCCTCAAGTTATAGCAATCAGGGTGGAGCAGTTTGGGTGGCCATAAGTGGAGCACTTTGAGTGGCCATCGGGGAACAGCGCAGGCCGGATCTGATTGAACAAGCCCAAACCAAAATCAAAAAAGCGATCAAGGTGATTGCGAAACTGAAAGACAGGAAGACGGTGCGAGGTGACAAACTGCACCAGAAAAAACGCCGTCTATGCATGATGCAATCCCGGCTGTCACACCTGCAGGCTGATCAAGCTTCGGGTAAGACACGTTTGTGCTTTGGTTCCATGAAACTATTTCACGCGCAGTATGCGCTTGAGGCCAACGGCTATGCGTCACACCAAGAATGGCAACAGGAATGGCGTATAGAGCGATCCAGTCAGTTTTTTTGTCCTGGGCAGCAAGGATGAATCAGCCGGATGTCAAGGTTGTCAAGCGGTTGTAGCTGCGGATGGCACTTTATCCCTGACATTGCGGCTGCCTGATGCAATGGTCAGTCAGGACAAATATCTGACCCTCACGGACATTCGCTTTGCATATGGACACGAAAAAATTGTGGCCGCACTGTGTACCAGTCAGCGAATTCCTTCTCAAACCAAAGCGGGTGTGGCAACGGTCAAACGCACGGGCACGGCAATGACCTACCGTTTTGTGCGCGATGCCAAAGGCTGGCGGATATTTGTCAGTTGTGAGGCGCAGGCGATGGCCGTAGAGACCAATTGGGCAATGGGTGCGGTGGGCGTGGACATGAACGCCGATCATCTTGCCGTTTCGGAAACTGATCGGTATGGGAATCTGGTTGCGACTCGCAAAATTGCGCTGGTGACCTACGGGAAAACAAGGGACCAGGCGAAGGCCTTGATCGGCGATGCGGTCGTCTCAATTGTTGAGCAAGCACGCCTGAGTGGTAAACCAGTCGTGATCGAAAAGCTCAACTTCCAGAAGAAAAAGGCTGAGCTGGAAACTGTCAACCGCAAGCAAGCGCGAATGCTCAGCAGCTTCTCTTGCAACAAGGTGGCCAGCCATATGAAGGCGGCAGCATTTCGGGCCGGTGTCGAGGTGATTGAAGTCAATCCGGCGTACACATCAGTGATTGGCGCCGTGAACCACGCACAGAGAAATGGAATATCGGTTCATCAGGGCGCGGCTTTGGCCATCGCCCGTCGAGGTTTGGGTTTGTGTGAACGAGCGACTGTGCCGGTGGGTCTTGTGCCCACGGCTAACGGCGGTCATGTCACCTTTGAGCTACCTGCAAGGAATCGCTCAAAGCATGTATGGACGTTTTGGTCGAAAGTACGCACGAACTTGAAAACAGCGCATGTAGCGCATTACCTGTCGGGCAGCTCAAAAGAGAATCCCGCACCTTTGTCCCCAGCAATGCGGGCTTCGGGTTCTATCAGGTCTTCCACGGTGCGATTCCGTGGTGTGAATCGTCAGCAAAACTGTTCCGCTGACGTACTGGGCGACGTTCCTTGGTGAAATTTCACTTTGGAATAGTTGTCTATAGTTTTATGAACGGTTGGGTGGTTAAGCTATCACTCTCAATTTTTATGCGCATCGGAGCGCAAACACACCGAAGGAACAGCAGATATGGGCGCGCAGTGGAAAGCAAAAGGCAAGGAACTGGCAGCCAATGCCAAGGGTAAATTGTTTGGCCGCCTGGCCAAAGACATCATGATCGCGGCGCGCAGCGGGGCCGACCCCGCGTCCAACTCGCGCTTGCGCCTAGTGGTGGAGCAGGCTCGCAAAGTCTCCATGCCCAAGGAGACGCTGGACCGGGCCATTAAAAAAGGCGCAGGCCTGACAGGCGAGACGGTCAGCTTTGAGCACGTGATCTACGAGGGGTTTGCCCCGCACCAGGTGGCCGTGATGGTCGAATGCCTGACCGATAACGTCAACCGCACTGCGCCCGAGATGCGCGTGCTGTTTCGCAAGGGGCAACTGGGGACCTCCGGTTCGGTGTCCTGGGATTTCTCCCATGTGGGCATGATCGAAGCCGAGCCCAAAGTGGCGGGTGCCGATGCCGAACTCGCGGCCATTGAGGCGGGCGCGCAGGACTTTGAGGCTGGCGATGAAGAGGGCACCATCATGTTCATCACCGACCCGGCTGACCTGGACCTGGTCAGCCGCGCTTTGCCTGCGCACGGCTTCAGCGTGCTGTCTGCCAAGCTGGGCTACAAGCCCAAGAACCCGGTGAACCCCGCGAACCTGAGCCCCGAGCACCTGGAAGAGGTTGAGGCCTTTTTGGCGGCGATTGATGGCAATGACGACGTGCAAAACGTCTTTGTCAGCCTGGCCGGCTAAGCACACTCACCCGGGCCGGGGCGCTGGGTGCGGCGCTGGTAAAATTTGATTTTTGCGGCCGGGCCCAGTCAGCGCTTGTGCCGTGAGTCAGTTTTCAACCCCGTCAGCCCCTCCCATTCAGGCCCCAAAGTGACCCTGCACATTACCCAATTCGAGGGCGGCAGCGCTCTCAGCAGCTTTCGTATCCAGCAACTCTTGCCCGCCCTGCAAGCAGTTCACGAGAAGATCAATGGCGTAGCGGCCCGTTTTGTTCACCTGGTGACTTCCGAGCGGGAGCCGCCCCAGGTGCTGCAGGAGCAACTGGCCGCCTTGCTCACCTATGGCGAGCCCTACACCGGTCCGGCAGAGGGCGCCTTGATTGTGGTCACCCCCCGTTTTGGCACGGTGTCGCCCTGGGCCTCCAAGGCCACCGACATTGCGCACAACTGCGGTCTGGCCATCAAGCGGGTGGAGCGTTGTGTGGAATACCGCATCACCTTGAAGGCCGGTTTGCTCAGCAAGCCCACCTTGTCCGAGGCCCAACTGGCGCAGATCGGCACCCTGTTGCACGACCGCATGACCGAGAGTGTGATGCTGGACCGAGCCAGTGCGCTGGGCTTGTTCACCGAGCTGCAGCCCGCGCCCATGGCGCATGTGGATGTGCTGAGCGGCGGCAAAGCGGCGCTGGAGACCGCCAACACCCAGTTTGGTCTGGCCCTGGCCGCGGATGAAATTGACTACCTGGTGCAGGCGTTTACGCAGTTGCAGCGCAACCCCACCGATGTGGAGTTGATGATGTTTGCGCAGGCCAACAGCGAGCACTGCCGCCACAAAATTTTCAACGCCCAGTTCACCATTGACGGTGTGGCGCAAGACCAGAGCATGTTTGGCATGATCCGCCACACGCACCAAACCCACCCCCAGCACATGTTGGTGGCGTACTCTGACAACGCCTCGGTCATGGAAGGTGTAGCCGTGGAGCGATTTATAGCAAAATCGGCCTCTAGCCGGGAAATTATAAGCGCGGGTAGCTATGAAAAAGAAAGCGCCATCAACCACATCCTGATGAAGGTGGAAACCCACAACCACCCCACGGCCATCTCCCCGTTTCCCGGTGCCTCCACGGGCGCAGGCGGCGAGATTCGGGACGAGGGCGCCACCGGGCGTGGCTCGAAGCCGAAGGCCGGGTTGACCGGCTTCACCGTGTCCAAAATCAATTGGGGTCAGGACCCAATTGATTCATCTCAGTCAAAAGATCAAGTTAGTGCGAATCTGACCCCCATTAATTACGGCAAGCCTGCGCACATTGCCAGCCCGCTGCAGATCATGATCGAAGGCCCCTTGGGGGGCGCGGCCTTCAACAACGAGTTTGGTCGGCCCAATTTGCTGGGTTACTTCCGCGAATACGAGCAGTCGGTGGTTCACCAAGTCAGTGGCGATGCCACGCCCCGGCATGAGCAGCGCGGCTACCACAAGCCCATCATGATCGCCGGGGGGCTGGGTGTGATCGACTCGACCCAGACCCACAAGATCGAGTTTCCTGCAGGTAGCTTGCTGATCCAACTCGGTGGCCCCGGCATGCGCATTGGCATGGGCGGAAGCGCGGCGAGTTCCATGGCCACAGGGGCGAACGCGGCTGAGCTGGACTTTGATTCGGTCCAGCGCGGCAACCCCGAGATCGAGCGTCGGGCGCAAGAGGTGGTCAACCAATGCTGGATGCTGGGCCAGAGCGGCGGTCCCAGCGGCACCGGCAACCCCATTTTGGCGATCCACGACGTGGGTGCCGGAGGTTTGAGCAACGCTTTTCCCGAGTTGACGAACGACGCCGGGCGCGGTGCCCGCTTTGACTTGCGCGCCGTCAAGCTCGAAGAGTCGGGCATGGCACCCAAGGAAATCT
>CALRWE010000245.1:0-4298 GCA_943371745.1 Rhodoferax sp. OV413 | reverse complement strand
TTTGATGTGCGGCTGCACGCGCAAGCCCGCCTCCACGGCTTTTTTGGCCAGCAGCCCGGCGGCCAGCAGCACGCTGGGGTTGGAGGTGTTGGTGCAGCTGGTGATCGCGGCAATCAGCACGTCGCCATTGCCCAGCAGGAGGGGCTTGCTGGAAGGCGCCTGGGGTGTGATCAGGGCGGCCTTGCTGGCCTCCAGAGTGGGCCGGTTGGTCACCATCTCGGCCACCGCCCGGGGCTCACCCGGCGCCAACACGGGGGCCAGCGGCGCCTCGCCCAGGAAAGAAGCAACGCCAACGGCGTAGCGGGTGTGCAAGCCCTCAGCAGCCTGGTTAAAGCCATTGTCAGCCGCCGACTGGCTGAACAGTGTGGCAAATTGGCTTGCCACCCGGCCCAGCTCAATGCGGTCTTGCGGGCGCTTGGGGCCAGCCAGACTGGGGGTGACCCGACTCAGATCGAGTTGTACCACCTGCGAGTAGTTGATCTCGCCCGCCAGTGGCACACCAAACAGCTCCTGCGCCCTGAAGTAAGCCTCAAACGCTTCAACCTCGGCCTGCGTGCGGCCGGTGCCTTTGAAATAATCGATGGTTTTCTCATCCACCGGGAAGAAGCCCATGGTGGCGCCGTATTCGGGTGCCATGTTGGCAATGGTCGCCCGGTCCGGCAGCGCCAGGGTGCGTGTGCCGGCGCCAAAAAACTCCACGAACTTGCCCACCACCTTGTGCTGGCGCAGCACTTCGGTCACGGTCAGCACAAGGTCGGTGGCGGTGACGCCCTCAAGCAATTGCCCGGTCAGCTCAAAGCCCACCACGTCGGGGGTGAGCAAATACACGGGCTGGCCCAGCATGGCGGCCTCGGCCTCAATGCCGCCCACACCCCAGCCCACCACACCAATGCCGTTGATCATGGTGGTATGGCTGTCGGTGCCCACCAGCGTGTCGGGGTAGTAAGTGCCGCTTGGGGTGCGGTGCACCCCGCGCGCCAGGTACTCCAGGTTGACCTGATGCACGATGCCAAAACCCGGCGGCACCACGCCAAAGGTGTCAAAGGCCTGCATGCCCCATTTCATGAATTCGTAGCGTTCGCGGTTGCGCTGAAACTCCAGCTTCATGTTCAGGTCCAGCGAGTTTTTCTGGCCATAGTGGTCGACCATGACCGAGTGGTCCACCACCAGGTCCACCGGCACCAGGGGCTCAATGCGCCGGGGGTCCAGCCCCAAGCGCTGCGCCGTGCTGCGCATGGCGGCCAGGTCGGCCAGCAGGGGTACGCCCGTGAAGTCCTGCAACACCACCCGCGAGACCACAAAGGCGATCTCTGCTGTGCGCTCGGCGTTGGGTTGCCAGCACGCCAACTCGGCCACCTGCTCGGCCGTGACCTTTTTGCCATCGCAGTTGCGCATCACCGATTCGAGCACGATGCGCAGGGACACCGGCAAGCGCTTGACATTGGGAAACTCCTGGGCCAGTGCCGGAAGCGAATAGAACTGTCCCGACACCCCGGATGCGGTCTGGAATGACTGGAGCGTGGACTGAAAAGAGTGTGTCATGAGGTCCCCCTGAAAAACATCAATGCAAAAGACACCGACTTGGGCATTTTTGCACCGGGCGGTATGCCCGCATTTTGCGAAAGGGCAGCACGGGACGTCTTGTCACCTGTGTTCTCGACAGGACGCGCGTCGCATAGGTACATTCGCCTTGATTGACCCTGTATCCCCCACCACCCACGAGGACGCCATGACCGAGACCACCCACCACCGCATCTGCCCCCTGTGCGAGGCCTGCTGCGGGCTTGAGATCAAGGTGCGCGACGGTCAGGTCGCCAGCATTCGCGGGCATGAGGCCGATGTGTTCAGCGCCGGCTACATCTGCCCCAAGGGCGTGGCCCTGAAAGACCTGCACGAAGACCCTGACCGGCTGCGCACGCCCTTGATCAAGCGCAACGGCGTGCATGTGCAGGCCACCTGGGATGAAGCCTTTGCCGAGATTGAGCGTCGCCTGCCGCCCCTGATGGCTGCGCATGGGCGCAACGCGACGGGCATTGTGGTGGGCAATCCGGCAGCCCACAAGATCGGGCTGCTCACGTATTTCCCCAAACTGGCGCGGGCGCTGGGTACCAAAAACGTGTTTTCTGCCTCCACCCTGGACCAGATGCCCAAGCAGCTGGCCAGCGGCCTGATGTTTGGTCACTGGCTCTCGGTGGCCCTGCCCGACATTGCCCGCACCGACCTGATGCTGGTGATTGGCGCCAACCCGCTGGCCAGCAACGGCAGCATGTGGACTGTGCCCGATTTCAGGGGCAAAGCCAAAGCCCTGCAGGCCCGGCGCGGCCGCCTGGTGGTGATTGACCCCCGGCGCACCGAGACGGCTGCGATGGCCGACGCCCACCATTTCATTCGCCCGGGTGCCGATGTGTTCTTGCTGGCTGCCCTGGTGAACACCTTGTTTGACGAAAAGCTGGTGCGCCTGGGCGCGGTGGCCGAATGGGTGAACGGGGTCGATGAAGTCGGTTTGGCGCTGGCCCCCTTCACGCCCGAGGCGGTGGCCGAGCGCTGCGCCCTGCCCGCCGACACCATTCGCCAACTGGCGCGTGAGCTGGCCAATACGCCCCGCGCGGCAGTCTATGCCCGCATTGGCACCTGCACCCAAACCTACGGCACGCTGGCAAGCTGGCTGGTGGATGTGCTCAACACGCTCACGGGCCATCTGGATTTGCCCGGTGGCATGTTGTTTGCCAAGTCGGCAGCCTTTGGCTCCAACACGGTGGGCAAACCGGGTGTAGGCAAAGGCGTGGCCACCGGGCGCCACTTTGCGCGGGTCAGTGGTGCCCCCGAGGTCATGGGCGAGCTGCCCATCACCTGCCTGGCCGAAGAGATTGAAACCCCGGGAGACGGCAAAATCCGCGCCTTGATCACCGTGGGCACCAACCCGGTGCTCTCCTCGCCCAACGGCCCGCGTCTGGCCGAGGCGCTGGATTCGCTGGACTTCATGGTCAGCATGGACATTTACCTCAACGAGACCACGCGCCATGCCGATGTGATCCTGCCCGGCGTCTCTCCGCTGGAGGACCTGCATTACGACGTGGCGTTTCCTCAGCTCTCCTGGCGCAACCATGCGCGCTACAGCCCGCCGGTGTTGCCCGCTGCTCTCGATCAACCCCAGGAATGGCAAACCCTCCTGAAATTGGCCGCCATTGCCCAGGGCAAAGGCGCAAATGTGGACGCCAATGCGCTGGACGACGCCCAGTTTGCGGAGGACGCGCAGCGCCAGTTTGGTGACGCTGCCGAGAAAGTCATTGAAGCCACACAGGGCTTGCGAGGTCCGCAGCGCGTGCTGGAGGTGGCCCTGCGCACCGGCCCCTACGGCGACCAGTTTGGCAAAAAACCCGGTGGCTTGACCCTGGCAGACGTGATGGCGTCCAACGCTTCGGGCGGGATTGACTTGGGCGAATTGCAGCCACGCCTGCCCGAGATGCTGCGCACGCCCAGTGGCCGGGTGGAACTGGCACCGCCGTCACTGCTGCTGGACCTGCAGCGCGCCGTGACCGACCTGAAAGCTCCGGTGCCTGAACTGGTCATCATTGGCCGGCGTGATGTGCGCTCCAACAACAGCTGGATGCACAACCTGCCGGTGCTGGCCAAGGGGCCCATGCGCTGCACTGCCCTGGTGCACCCGCTGGATGCGCTGCGCCTGAAGTTACAGGACGGCGCCCTGGCACAGATTGCCTCCGAGACCTCCAACGGCCCGCGCAACATCCAGGCCCAGGTACAAATCAGCGACGAGATGATGCCGGGCGTGGTGAGCCTGCCACATGGCTGGGGCCACAACCTCCCCGGCGCGCAGCTTGCGCTGGCGGCGCAGCGCCCGGGAGCCAACCTCAATGCGCTGCTGGATGATCAATTGCGCGATCCACTCTCAGGCAACGCCGTGCTGGGCGGCGTGCCGATCACCATGACGGCGGTGGTGTAAGCAATTGGGGCCTTTTGGAGGGTTAATTTAAGAAAAATAGCCCTCTGGCCAGCGTTTTGATTGGTTTTTGCTATCTATTTTTATAGCAATCAAATCAATTAAACGCCCCGATACAGCCAGGGTACGTCCAGCAAGCGCTCGCCCAGCAGCTTCATGGAGGCGTCGCGACACCAGCGCATGGGGCCTGTGGCGTGAAATATCTTGCCGTTGCGCAAGGCGCGCGCCTGTACCCGGGCGTTGCGCGCCCAGCGGGCCTGAGCGTACTGTTGGAGCAAGGCGGGAATTTGAAGCGGCGCACCGTCAGACGCCAGCACCCGCCCCAACTCTGCTGCATCTT
>CALRWE010000244.1:0-4312 GCA_943371745.1 Rhodoferax sp. OV413 | reverse complement strand
TCCCTGCAACAACTGCTCAACGGATTGCCCGAACTGGACGCCGCCGCACGTCACTTTCTCGACCACCTCAGCGAACCACACCTGGCCCTAGGCTGGGCGTTGGCCGCGCGCGCCTGGAGCATCAGCGCCGAAGACGCCCTCGCCGCGTGGCTGTGGAGCTGGCTGGAAAACCAATTGGCCGTGCTGATGAAAACCCTGCCCCTGGGCCAGCAAGCTGCCCAGCGCCTGACCAGCGAACTGCTGCCGCTGTTGCAACAAGCCCAGCAGGACGCCAGTCGCATCGACCGCGACCACTGCGGCAGCGCCGCGTTTGGCCTGTCCCTGGCGTGCATGGCCCACGAGCGCCAGTACAGCCGCCTGTTTCGTTCATAGGTTCTTTTAATTTTGGCGCCCTTTACTTCGGAGAAGCACATGCACACACAACCCTTGCGCGTCGGCATTGGCGGCCCGGTAGGCTCCGGCAAGACCGCTCTGACCCTGGCCCTGTGCCTCGCCCTGCGCGATCGCTACAACCTGGCGGTGGTCACCAACGACATCTACACCCGCGAAGACGCCGATTTTCTGGTGCGCAACCAGGCTTTGGCGCCCGAGCGCATCATCGGCGTGGAAACCGGCGGCTGCCCGCACACGGCGATTCGTGAAGACGCCTCCATCAACCTCGAAGCGGTGGATCAACTCAACCGCCGCTTCCCCGGCTTGGACCTGATCCTGGTGGAATCCGGTGGGGATAACTTGTCGGCGACCTTCAGCCCGGAACTGTCGGACCTGACCATCTACGTGATCGATGTGTCCGCCGGCGACAAGCTGCCGCGTAAAGGCGGCCCGGGCATCTGCAAATCCGACCTATTGGTGATCAACAAAATCGACCTCGCCCCCTTGGTCGGCGCCTCGCTGGAACTGATGAACAGCGACACCCAGCGCATGCGCAACGGTAAACCCTTTGTGTTCAGCAACCAAAAAACCGGGGTCGGCCTGGACGATATCGTGGCCTTTATCGAACGCCAGGGTCTGCTGACCGCCGCCTGATCTCTCTTCAAGGAAGCTAGTTATGAGCCTCAACAAACTCTTTGCCACCGCTGCCCTGCTTCTCGCTCCGGCGCTGGCCTTCGCCCATCCCGGCCACGGCGATAACGGCCTGGTAGCCGGTATCAGCCACCCCTTGGGCGGCCTCGATCATTTGCTGGCCATGCTGGCGGTGGGCTTGTGGGCCGCCCAGCAAAAAGGCGCCGCGCGCTGGGCGCTGCCGTGCACGTTTGTGGGCACGATGCTGATCGGCGGCTTGCTGGGTTTCGAAGGCCTGGCGCTGCCGGCGCTGGAAAACGGGATTGCCGCCTCGGTGCTGGCCCTGGGCCTGGCCGTGGCGCTGGCGGTGCGGCCGCCGCTGTCGATGGCGATGGGCGCCACGGCGTTGTTTGCGCTGTTTCACGGTGTGGCCCATGGCCTGGAACTGCCGGAGATGTCCAGCCCTTGGGCATACGCCGCCGGTTTTGTCGGCGCGACGGCAGCACTGCACGCAGCCGGTTATGCACTGGTGCGCTTCCTGCCGGCGGCAGCGGCGCCATTGGTGCGAGTGGCCGGGGCGGCTTCAGCGGCGACTGGGGTCTGGTTGCTGGCGGGCTGATTTACAGCGCGGCTGAAGGCCTCATCGGGGGCAAGCCCCCTCCCACATTTGGCTGCATTGCTATCAAAAGGTATGAGAGGCCTGGTTGCTGGCGGGCTGATTGGCAGTGCGGCTAAAGGCCTCATCGGGGGCAAGCCCCCTTGTATGTTTAGACTTGAAGGGGTGGGTGGGACTAAAAGCCCGATTCTGACTCTAACCAGTACAGACCGTGGGAGACTTCGTCCCACCCCTTCTACCCAAAAGCGCCAATAAGGAATTCATCGGCAAGGCCGACGATAGAGACAAGTCAGCGCAACGGTAGACCCCAACAAGCTCTTAAACCCTAGCTCCGAGGATTCGTCATGACAATCCTTACTTCGCAAACGGTCGTGGGTGTTGATGTGGCCAAGGCTGAGGTGCTCGTCTATCGTGCCGATCTGCAAACCACACAAGCCATCCCCAATAATCGAACAGCACTCAAACGCTGGCTCAAGACGCTGCCCGCCCAAAGTGGCATTGCCGTCGAGGCCACCAATATTTACCACTTGGACACGGTTGAGTTGGCCCATGAGTTGGGCCATCAGGTCTACGTCGTGGACGGTTATCGCTTGAGTCATTACCGTCGCGGTGTCGGCCAACGAGCTAAAAATGATCCGTGCGATGCTCGTCTTCTAGCTCGGTATCTGGCGCACGAACAGGGTGGGTTACGCGCTTGGAGCCCGCCACCCAAGGCTTACAAGGCCCTGCAAAGTCTGCTTCATCGACGGGCAGCACTGATCAAGGCGCGCGTCAGTCTGGCTCAGAGCTGGGCCGATGAGCCGCGCCTGGAAGAGGAGCTGAAATGTCTGATGGAGATGTTTAAGCACTCGGATTTGGCTATTCAAAAAAAGCTGCGCGACCTGAGCAAAGAGGCTGGAGTCGCCGAAAATATTGAGCGTTGCAAGGCTATTGAAGGCGTCGGAGTACTGACGGCAACCGGATTTGCGACGGCTTTTTTGCGTGGCGAGTTTAAGGATAGCAATGCCTTCATCGCTTTTTTGGGCATGGACTTGAGGGTCAATGACTCGGGAAAAAAGACGGGGAGTCGCAGTCTGACCAAGAAAGGGGATCCGGAAATACGGCGTCTGGCCCACAACTCGGCCATGGCTGCCTGTCGTTCAGCGACCTGGAAACCATTTTATGAAGGGTACCTGGCTAGAGGATTCAAGAAGACTCAGGCCCTGGTAATCCTTGCCCGAAAACTCGCACGGGTGGCGTTCGCCCTGATGAAAAACCAGAGCGAATACCAACCGAATCGGCCGTTGCAGGGTTGTCCTGCAACATAGAATCTCCCACAGTTTTATCTGTGTCGGACTTGTTGTCGGCTAACGGTTCCATGGCATCCCCTTCGCGTCAGAAGCACGCAACATAGCAGCGCACCCGCGCGCATCAACAGCGATTTGTTCACGGTTTGCCTTTACACTGCGGCCCCCGGATTTCAGCAAGGATGCTTTACATGCGTTCGCTCGTCAGCGCAGTGCTTGTCTCTACGATGTTCGCGGCCACGGTCATGGCAGAACCCCGCTCGTTTTCGCTGAATGACCCCAGCGGCCAGTTTCTCGTCGAAGTGCTGTTCCCGGATGTGCCGCAGGACTTGCAGCATCTGGCGCCGGCGCTGATCACGCTGCGCGACAAAACCTCCCTGGCGATCCTCCAGCAATTCTCCACACCCGCCGCTGGAGTGCCGCTCGATATCAACGGCAAGACCCTGGACTGGCGCCTGGTCGGCGAAGACGGCGTGGTGTATTTCGCCGATATTGACCAGGACGGCCGCCAGGACCTGGCGATTCGCAACGGCGACGGCGCCGATGCAGGCTTTCAGTCGAACTACGATGTGTACCTGCAAGACCCCCAGCAACCGCGCTGGGTGCTCAACCGCCCCCTCACGGACCTGGCTAACGAAACCTCCGGCGGCATGTTCTCGGTCACCCCCAAGGACGGCATCATCCATTCGCAGACCGACCGTGGCTGCTGCTGGACCCGCGCCAGCCGTTGGCAAATGCGCAACGGCGAGCTGGTGCGACTCAGCGCCTATACGCAACAAGAAGTCCCCGCCAGCGACGATGACGACACCAGCATGCCCAAGGGCTACATGCTGCGCACCACTGGCGAATGGAAGGACGGCCAATGGCACGAAACCCCTCGACTGGAAGGGCCGGTCAACGAAGACCCACAGATGCTCGCCGGCACCCTCAACGGCAAGATCCCGGTGCAGCTCTGGTATCAGCAGCAAGGCGAGGTACTGATCGGCGAAGTGCGCTACACCAAAAGTGGCAGTGGCAAGCCGATCAAACTGGTGGGGTCGATGGGCGACTACGACGACAAACCCTTCGTTTACCTGCACGAATCGACCGAGGATGGGCATCAGACCGGCACCTGGCAGATCACCCGCGCTGGCGTCGAACCGTTCGATTACAGCGGTGCCTGGGTCGGCAGCGGCAAGAAGGGCGCGTCTGAGTTGACGGTGCAACTGCACGCCGTGGACCGCGAGCCGGAGTACGCCAAGTACGGCGACGTGGCCCGCGACCAACGCAGCGGCCACTATCAGATGCGAGACGACTACCTGGGTCGCGACGGTGACCTCGACCTGAAGATCCTGCCGCAGCGCGACGCCCAAGGCCGGGAAGTGGCTGAATTCAGCGTGACCCTCAACGACACCGGCACCGGCAAACC
>CALRWE010000243.1:0-4415 GCA_943371745.1 Rhodoferax sp. OV413 | reverse complement strand
AGGCGCGCGCGCGCTCAAGCATGCGCATCACTACGCAGGGGCCACCCGGATTTATGCGTTTGACGGGTTTGAGCCTGCCATTCGCCAAAGCGTGGACCCCAACTGGCCCAATGTCACGCCATTCGTGGTGCTGATCGGGCGCAGTGGGGCTGTTCAGCGCAGCATAGGTCCGCCTGACGCCACTGCACTGAAAAAGTGGCTGGGCTGAGCGGAAACATCGTCAGCTGCACTCCGTTGGGGTAAGCTGTTGAGCGTTGAATGTTGACAACCCTTTTGGAGCAAACATGACTGATTCATCAAGCGCTGGTTTTGGCAAATTCGTTCCCGGTTTTGATTTTCTCCAGAACCTGGCCAAAGGTGCCTCGGAGACCATTCCTCAAATGCCCAACCTGTCGAACTGGATTGCGCCGACGCTGAATGTGGAGGAGCTGGACAAGCGCATCCAGGAGCTCAAGGCGGTTCATTTTTGGCTGGATCAGAATTCCAAGGCGCTGGGTGCCACCGTGCAGGCGCTGGAGGTCCAAAAAATGACCCTGGCCACGCTCAAAGGCATGAACTTCAATATTGGTGACATGGCCAATGCCTTCAAGCTCAAGGCGGCTGACTCGCTCTACTCGGGTGTGCACCGCGTGACGGAGACGGCGGCCTCAACCGCCAAGACCTTGTCTGACGCGGCCGCGGAAGCTGAAGAGGTTGCCAAAAAAGTGGGTGAGGCCGCCAAGCCTGCTGCATCGGCCGCCGCCGGCCTGGTGGACCCGATGCAACTGTGGGGTGCCTTGACCCAGCAGTTTCAGCACATTGCGGCCAGCGCCATGAAAGACGCCAGCAAAAACACCGCGATGGATGCCGCCAAAAACATGGCTGCCGGTTTCACCAAAGAGGCTGTCAAAGCCACCAAAAAAGCCGTCAGTGGCACCAGCAGCACCCGAGCAGCAGCCAAAGCGCCGGCTCGCAAAACACCCGCCCGAAAAACGCCGGGCCGAAGCAGCTGATGCTGCACGCATAAGGTCCCCATGAAACTTTTTCCCTACGGCCACGCCGGCCACCCGCAATGGCGCATGGCGGCTGGCTTGGTGCTGGCGCAGCTGCGTGCCCAAATGTCCCTGGACGCCTATGCCAGCGCGCCGACCCTGGCCTTGGTCTACATCACCGACCACTACGCCACGCAGGCAGACGACATCCTGGCGCACCTGAGCGCCGAGCTGCCCGAGATCACCGACTGGTCAGGCACGGTGGGTGTGGGCGTGGCCGCCAACAATGCGGAGTATTTTGACGAGCCCGCCTTGGCGGTGATGTTGTGCGATTTGCCCAGCGACCAGTACCGGGTTTTTTCCGGGGTGGCGCCGCTGGGCCTGGGTTTTGAGGCCCACACCGCCCTGATTCACGCTGACCCCAGCACCCCGGACCTGGCGGAGCTGATTGACGAAATGGCGGCCCGCACCGACTCCGGCTACCTGTTTGGCGGGGTGTCGGCCAGCCGAACCCGTTCCGTCCAGTTTGCCGTGGGGGGTGATGGCAACATCAAGGGTCAGGGCGCGGCCAGCGGGGTGTTCAGCGGCGGTTTGAGTGGGGTGGCGTTTGGCTCGGGCGTGGGCCTGGTGTCCCGCGTGACCCAGGGTTGCCTGCCCGTGTCCAAGGCGCACCAGGTCACGGCAGCCGAACACAACGTGGTGACTCAGCTCGATGGCGAGCCAGCGCTGGACCTGATGCTGCGCGAATTGGGTGTGTCTCTGGAGCAGCCCGAGCAGGCCTTGATGGTGGTGCGTGCCACCCTGGTGGGCTTGATGGCTGCTCCGGATTCCGCCGCTGCCAGCGACCAGGCTGCGGTGGGGCGCACCGGCAACTTTGGCAGTGACGTTCTGGTTCGCCACATCATTGGCCTGGATCCGGCGCGCCGTGGCGTGGCGGTGTCTGACAAGTTGGAGGTGGGCATGCAGTTGGCTTTTTGCCAGCGCAACGTGCAGGCCGCCCGGGCAGACCTGATGCGGGTATGCGCGGAGATACGGGAAGAGCTGGAGCCGCATGAATTGCCACTGGCTGCCGCCACCGCGCTGGCAGCCTCCGAGGCCGAGTCCGCACCGCATCCGGCGCGGGGCATAGCCGGGGCGATTTATGTGAGTTGCTCAGGCCGGGGTGGGCCGCACTTTGGCGGAACAAGCGCCGAACTGCAAATCGTGCGCCGGGCCTTGGGCGATGTGCCTCTGGTGGGCTTTTTTGCCGGTGGCGAAATTGCCCGCAACCACCTCTATGGCTACACCGGCGTGTTGACTGTTTTCACCGGTGGCGGTTGACGCCAGGCATCTTTACACCCCCCGCGCCCGGTCGGCTTTGAACTGCGCCCTGAATGGGGTGAAGGTTCCAGCGTCCAGTGACTCCCGCACTTCGGTCATGACGTTCAGGTAGTAATGCAGGTTGTGGATGCTGGCCAGCATGGGGCCTAGCATCTCGCCGCAGCGGTCCAGGTGGTGCAAGTAGGCTCTGGAGAAACCGTCGCGTCCGCCATCGGCATACGCCACGCCCGCCGTCCCGGCACAGGCGTAGCACGTGCAGGTCACGTCCAGCGGCTGCTCGTCGAGCTTGTGGCGGGCGTTGCGGATTTTCAGGTCCCCAAAACGGGTGAAAAACGTGCCGTTGCGGGCATTGCGGGTGGGCATGACGCAGTCGAACATGTCTACGCCCTCACTCACACCTTGCACCAGATCTTCCGGCGTACCTACGCCCATCAGGTAACGGGGTTTGTGCGCGGGCAACCGGTGCGGGGTGTGCGCCATGATGCGCAGCATTTCGTCTTTTGGTTCCCCAACGCTCACGCCGCCCACGGCGTAGCCGGGAAAATCCATCTCTACGAGTTGCTCCAGCGACTCCTGGCGCAGGTGCTCGAACATGCCGCCCTGCACGATGCCGAACAGCGCGTTGGGGTTCTCCAGTCGGGCAAATTCCGTTTTGCAGCGCTTGGCCCAGCGCAGGCTGAGCTCCATCGAGTAACGCGCCTCGGCCTCGGTGGTGAGTTGGCCCTTGGTCTTGGGTTCGACCGATATATAGGGCGTGCATTCGTCAAACTGCATGACGATGTCGCTGTTGAGTGTGGTCTGGATCTGCATCGAAATCTCGGGCGTCAGGAACAGTTTGTCGCCGTTCACGGGGCTGGAGAACTTGACACCTTCTTCTGTGATTTTGCGCATTTCGCCCAGGCTCCAGACCTGAAAACCGCCCGAATCGGTGAGGATGGGCTTGTCCCATTTTTCAAACTGGTGCAGGCCGCCAAATTTGGTCATCACATCCAGCCCGGGGCGCATCCACAGATGAAAGGTGTTGCCCAGGATGATCTGTGCGCCCATGTCCTCCAGGCTGGTGGGGGTGACGCCCTTGACGGTGCCATAGGTTCCCACAGGCATGAAGATGGGGGTTTGCACCACGCCATGGTTGAGGGTGAGGGTGCCGCGGCGGGCGTGGCTGGCGGGGTCGGTTTGGAGCAGGTCGAATTTCAGCATGAAAAGATTCCGTTAGGGCCCGAGCGGGCAGGGGGTGATTTTAGGAGCCAGCTTGCGTTGTTGAGGCTGCGGGGTGACTCGGTTCGTCCCCAAAGGTGCTGGCCATCAGACTGCGCAGCCACTGGCAGCCGGGGTCGCGGTGCAGGCGGGCATGCCAAACCTGGTGAATGACTGCCTCCGGTAGACGAAAAGGGAGCCCCCGGGTGACCAACGCAAACGGCGCGGCCATCCGCTGGGCAAAGCGCTCGGGGACGATGGCGATCAGGTCGGTGCTGGCCAGCACATGGCCCAGCGCCACGTAATGCGGCACGGTCAGGCGGATGCGTCGTATGACCCCTTGGCGCTCCAAGGCCTCGTCCACTTGGCCATGCCCCGTGCCCGCGGACAGCACACGGACCTGGTCGGCGCCACTGAATTCTTGCTGGCTCACGCCGGGCTGTCCGGCCAGTGGATGGCCGTGGCGCATCAGGCAGGCATAGCCCTGTCGAAATAGCGCTTGCTGAGAAAACCCGGCCTGCAATTGCGGCAGCAAGCCCAGCGCCAGATCAATCTGGCCCGAGGCCATCTCGTCCTTGAGCAGGCTGTCGGTCACACGGACGGTGCGTACCGTGACGCTGGGCGCTGCGCGGGCCAGGGTGTCCATGAGGATCGGCAAAAAGTAGATTTCACCCACGTCAGTCATGGCCAGTGTGAAGGCGCGGGTGCTGTTGGCCGGATCGAACGAGGCGCGCACGTTCAACGCGCGGTGCAGTGCACCCAGCGCCAGCGTCACCGGTTCGGCCAATTGCAGTGCGTAGGGCGTGGGTTCCATGCCGTGTGGGGTGCGCAAAAACAGCTCGTCGTCCAGCAGCAGGCGCAGCCGGCGCAGCGCGTTGCTGGTGGCAGGCTGGCTCAAACCCAGCGAGGCAGCGGCCCGAGAGGCGC
>CALRWE010000242.1:0-4454 GCA_943371745.1 Rhodoferax sp. OV413 | reverse complement strand
CTGACTTGGTATAACGGCTCCAAGGGGGCGGTGATCACCACCTCCAAATCCTTGGCGGCAGAGCTCGGGCCAGACAACATCCGAGTGAACTGCATCAACCCCGTGTTCAACCCGGACACGGGCCTGGCCGCTGAATTTGCCGGAGGCCCGCTAACCGAGGAACGCAAAGCCCAGTTTCGTGCGAGTATTCCGCTGGGGCGTTTCTCCACCGCGCTGGACGTGGCCAATGCAGCCTTGTATCTGGCCAGCGACGAGGCGACTTTCATCAGCGGCGTTTGTATTGAGGTTGACGGCGCACGCTGCGTCTGACACCCGCCCCCACCTGCTTAACTGCTCACCTGACCATGACTGACCATCCTGCGTCCCGCGTTATTCCCCTGATGGACCAGCGCTCGCTGTCGCTGCCGACCCCGGCTGCTGCGTTCCTGCCGGCGTCACGCCTGTCGGCCACGGGCCTGGTGTCAGACACGCTTCAGCGGCCTTTGCGGGATTTGCGCATCAGCGTCACCGACCGCTGCAACTTCCGGTGCAACTACTGCATGCCCAAGGAGATATTTGACAAGGACTACAAGTACCTGCCGCACAACGCCTTGCTGTCTTTTGAGGAAATCACCCGCATTGCCAAGGTGTTTGTGGCGCACGGCGTTCAAAAAATCCGACTGACTGGTGGTGAGCCCTTGTTGCGCAAGGGGCTGGAGCATTTGATTGAACAACTGGCCGTGTTGCGTACGGTCGAGGGCCAGCCGCTAGACATCACCCTGACCACCAACGGCTCGCTGCTGGCACGCAAGGCGCGTGATCTGAAGGCGGCCGGGCTACAGCGCGTGACCGTGAGCCTGGACGGGCTGGATGACGCTGTGTTTCGCAGCATGAATGACGTGGATTTTCCAGTGGCCGACGTGCTGGCCGGCATTGACGCCGCGCAGGACGCGGGCCTGGGCCCGATCAAAATCAACATGGTGGTCAAGCGTGGTACCAACGAACATGAGATCTTGCCGATGGCGCGCCGCTTCCAAGGTACCGGCATCGTGCTGCGCTTCATTGAATACATGGATGTGGGCGCCACCAACGGCTGGCGAATGAACGAGGTGTTGCCCTCGCGGGAGGTGGTCCAGCTGATTCACGGCGAATTGCCTCTGGTGCAGCTGGACCCGTCGTCCCCTGGCGAGACGGCTGAGCGCTGGGGCTACGCTGACGCCTCGGGGCAGCACGACAAGACACGGGGTGAAATTGGCGTCATCAGCAGCGTGACCCAGGCCTTTTGCGGGGACTGCAACCGCGCCCGCCTGTCAACCGAAGGTCAGTTGTACTTGTGCCTGTTTGCATCGAAGGGTTACGACCTGCGCACACTGGTGCGCGAGCAAGCCAGTGACCAGGACTTGATCTCTGCCATCGGGCACATCTGGGCTGGCCGCACTGACCGCTATTCGGAATTGCGCAGCGCCATGGCCCCGGACGCCGGCACCGGCGGGCGTCGGGTCGAAATGAGCTACATCGGAGGTTAATTTGATCAACCCAACTGACATTACCGGACTGATTCTGGCCGGTGGACGGGGTTCCCGCATGGGCGGCATCGATAAAGGCCTGCAAAACTTCAACGGCCTGCCGCTGGCCTTGCACACCCTGACTCGCTTGCAAATGGGCGGCGGGGTGGGCCCCATCATGCTCAACGCCAACCGCAACCTGGCGGCCTATGAGTCTTTCGGCGTCTCGGTGTGGCCTGATGTGCTGGCCGATTACGCCGGGCCACTGGCCGGGTTTTTGACCGGGCTGGAGCGCTGCGAAACGCCTTTTCTGGTGACGGTTCCGTGCGATACGCCCCTGCTCCCGCTGGACCTGGTGCCGCGCCTCGCCCAGGCTCTGGACGAGCAGGATGCAGACATTGCCATGGTGGCTGCGCCCGAGCGGGACAAAGACGGCCAGATGACGCTGCGGGCTCAACCCGTGTTTTGCCTCATGCGCGTGGACCTGATGGAGAGCCTGGTGGAATTCACCCAGAGTGGCGGCCGCAAGATCGACGCCTGGACTGCCCTGCACAAGACGGTGGTGGTGCCGTTTGACCTGCCAGGCGACGACCCCAAGGCGTTTTGCAACGCCAACACACTGGCTGAACTGCGCGAGCTGGAGAGCCAGTGAGCATGAAAACCCTGGATCTCATTGCCCAGGAACTGGCGGGATATGACCCACAGTCGCTGCCAGCGAGCAGCGTGAACGAATTTTTGTACCGTCTGGTCGACCCGGTGACCGAGTTTGAAGCCGTTGAAATTTTTCAGGCGCTGGAGCGGGTGCTGGCCCAAGATGTTATTTCGCCCATCAGCGTGCCTGCCCACGATAACTCGGCCATGGATGGCTTTGCCTTTGACGGGACCCAACTCCAGCGCAACGTGCCCCTGACACTGAAAGTTGTGGGCACCGCCCTGGCGGGCAAAGCCTGGCAAGGCCAGATGCGCCCGGGCGAGTGCCTGAAAATCATGACGGGTGCGGTAATGCCAACCGGGCTTGACACCGTGGTACCCCAGGAGTTTGTGGCTCGCTCAGAGGAAACCGGCACCATCACCGTGCCGGCCGGGCTGCTCAAAGCCGGCGACAACCGGCGCCTGCGGGGTGAAGACCTGATGCAAGGCAAGCCCGCCATGGCGCAAGGCGCACGACTTACACCGGCCGCCTTGGGCCTGTTGGCGAGTCTGGGGCTGGAGCAGGTCACGGTTTGGCGACGCTTGCGGGTGGCCTATTTCTCAACCGGTGACGAAATCCTGAGTCTGGGTGAAGCACCCCGCCAAGGCGCGGTGTATGACAGCAACCGCTACACCGTGTTTGGCCTGTTGACGCGCCTGGGGTGCGAGGTCATCGACATGGGGGTGGTGCGCGACGAACCGGCCCAACTGGAAGCCGCGTTCACCCAAGCCGCGCGGCAAGCCGATGCCATCATCACCAGCGGAGGCGTGAGCGTGGGCGAGGCCGACTACACCAAGGCGATGATGAAAAAGCTGGGGGATGTGGTGTTTTGGCGCATTGCCATGCGTCCGGGCCGCCCCATGGCGGTGGGACGTATTATCAAGAATGAATCTACCTCTAGCCAGCAAGATATAACGGCTGAAAGCTCTCAAAAGGAGAGTAATCCAAACATGCCCAAAGCCGCTGTTTTGTTTGGCCTGCCCGGCAACCCTGTGGCGGTGATGGTGACATTCCTGGCTTTTGTGCGCCCTGCCCTGTTGCAGATGATGGGCTGCACAGCTGCAGCTCCACCGCTGCTCAAAGCCCACAGTCTGGAGCCGCTGCGCAAGAAGCCGGGTCGCACCGAGTACCAGCGTGGCACCGTCACCACCGCCCCGGATGGCCGCCTGTGCGTCACCGCGGCAGGCAACCAGGGATCGGGGGTGCTCAGCTCCATGGTGCAGGCCAACGGACTCATCGTGCTGCACCACCAGCAGGGCGATGTGGCCCCGGGCGATGAAGTCGATGTGATGATGTTTGACGGTGTGATTTAAGCCGGTTCAGGTCACATCGGCGGCGGCCGGGTGACTGCTCAGCGTAGGCTCCGTACGGGGACCTGGTGCGTGTTTACGTGCCAGCAGGGTGTACATTGTGGGCACCACAAAGACCGTGAGCAAGGTGCCTAGGCTCATGCCACCCACAATCACCCAGCCAATTTGTTGACGGCTCTCGGCGCCAGCGCCGGTTGCCAGTGCCAGCGGCACGGCACCGAGAACCATGGCGCCGGTAGTCATCATGATGGGGCGCAGTCGCTGAGCCGCTGAGCGTTGAATAGCCTCCAGCGTGTCAACCCCTTGCTCACGCAGCTGGTTGGCAAACTCCACGATGAGAATTCCGTGTTTGGTGATCAAGCCCACCAGCGTGATCAGTCCAATCTGGCTGAACACATTGAGCGTACCGCCCGACCACTTGAGCGCCAGCAAGGCCCCCGCCATCGACAATGGCACACTGAGCAAGATGACAAAGGGGTCAACAAAGCTCTCAAACTGCGCCGCCAACACCAAGAAAATAAAGACCAGCGCCAGCGCAAAGACCAGCGTCAAAGAGTCTGATGATTTGCGGAACTCCCGACTGGTGCCATCCAGGTCGGTGGCATACCCTGGCTTGAGTACTTTTTTAGCCGTGCCATCCAGGAAATCCAGCGCTTCGCCCAGCGCGTAAGTGGAGGAGAGATTGGCGGTAATGGTCGCCGAACGGCGCTGTCCAAAGTGATTGAGCTCACGGGGAACCACCACCTCGCGAATGGTGACCAGGGCTGACAGGGGAATCATGGCGTCGCCTTTGCCACGCACAAAAATCTTTTCAATGTCGTCCGGGGTCTCGCGCCCACTGGGGTTGGTCTGCACGATCACATCATATTGTTCACCTTGGCGCTTGTAGCGTGTGACCTTGCGCCCCCCCAGCATGGTCTCTACAGCGCGCGCAATCAGGTCGACACCCACACCCATGTCGGCGGCGCG
>CALRWE010000241.1:0-4455 GCA_943371745.1 Rhodoferax sp. OV413 | reverse complement strand
GGCCTTGGGAATGAGCGCCGCCATGGCGCCGGCGATGAAAAAAGCCGGCAACAGGCACAGCAGCACATGCGCCGCGAGGTAGGTGGCCAAGTTGCCCGCACCCGCCCCCAGCACTGACATGACATCACCCATGAACAACACCCCTTTTCAGATGCGCTTCATCATCCGCGCTTGCCCGGGGTTGGGCTGTGCGCTAAGTCAAGCTTCTGTCAACACCGAAGTGGGCTGCGGGCTCTTTTCGGTCCCGGTCACTGTCCTATGATCAAGCCCCCCGATGACGCCATGAATACTGCCCTGCGAGGGCCCAAGAATTGACAACCCATGAGTGCAGGACACGACCACAGCCACAGCCCGGCCAACTTCAACCGCGCCTTTGCCATTGGCATCGGGCTCAACCTCGCGTTTGTCGCCATAGAGGCGTTTTACGGCTGGAAAGTCAACTCCCTGGCCCTGCTGGCTGACGCAGGCCATAACCTGAGCGACGTGGCCGGCCTGGTACTGGCTTGGGGTGGGGCACTGGCGGGCCGGCTCAAACCCAACGCCCGCCACACCTACGGCTGGAAGCGGGCCAGCATTCTGGCGGCGTTTGCCAACGCCTTGCTGCTGCTGATGGCCATGGGCGCCCTGGCTTGGGAAGGCTTTGGGCGGCTGCTCTCACCCGAACCCATGCTGCAGGCGCAGGGCCTGACGGTGATGGTGGTGGCCGGCATCGGTATTGTGGTCAACACAGCCACGGCCCTGCTGTTCATGCGGGGCAGCCAGCATGACCTGAACATGCGCGGCGCCTTTTTGCACATGGCGGCCGATGCCCTGGTGTCCGCCGGGGTGGTGGTGGCCGGGGCGCTGACGCTGTGGCAGGGCTGGGTCTGGCTTGACCCGGCGGGAAGCCTTTTGATTGCCGCCGTGGTGTTGCTGGGCACCTGGAGCCTGTTTCGCCAGTCTTTGCACCTGTTGTTTGACGGTGTACCCGACAGCATTGACCCACTGGCCGTGCGTGACTATCTGGCGGCCCTGCCCGGTGTGGCCCGGGTACATGACCTGCACATTTGGGCCATGGGCACCTCCCAAGTCGCCTTGACTGCACACTTGGTCATGCCCCACAACCAGGCCGATGATGCGTTTTTGAAAACGGCCAGCGACCAGTTGCACGAGCAGTTCGAGATCACCCATGTCACCTTGCAGGTGATGAAGCAGGCATTTACCGTCCCGTGCGGCGAACCGGACTCCGGGAACACGGCACACCCGCATGGCCATGACCATGACCATGGCCATGATCACAGCCCTCATGCGCACCGGTCTCACCACGGAACAAGCGCATGAGCCGCGGCCAGGTTCGCAACGCCACTGGCGAGTCGTTCTTTGCCTGGGAAGGCGACGTGCTGGTGCTCAATGTGCTGGGCAAACCCAGCGCGGCGCGCGATGCCATCGGCAAACCCAAGGGCACCCAACTCAAGATCAGCGTGACCGCCGCGCCCGTCAACGGCAAGGCCACCGACCACATGGTGCGTTTTTTGGCGCCGTTGTTTGGCGTGGCCGTCAATGACATTGAGGTGGTGTTTGGCCGCGAAAATGTCAACAAACAACTGCGCATCACCGCACCTCAAAAGCTGCCGGCCGTGTTTGCGCAGGCCTCCCTGCCCCTTGGCGACGATTGACACCTCAGGCCCGCGCCGGAACTTTGCGGCCACAGACCACTCAGACTCCACCATGACCGTCTCACACCCGTCCAGCCGCTGGCTGATTGCTATATTAATAATAGCTACCAACATAATAGGTCTACCGGCTGGAGCCCAAAACACCTCTAAAACCGTGGTCACCACACCCCAAGTGCGCGCTGAACTCATGGCGCACGCCCCGGACGGCGCGGACCCTGGCAAACCGGTGTGGGTGGGCCTGCAGCTTAGTCACCAGCCCGAGTGGCACACCTACTGGAAGAACGCTGGCGACTCCGGCCTGCCCACCACGCTGGAATGGACCCTCCCCCAAGGCGTCATAGCCGGAGACATCGCGTGGCCCGTACCTAAAAAAATCCGGATCGGCAACCTCGCCAACTATGGCTTTGAGGGCACCGTGCTGCTGCCCGTGCCACTCACCATCACGCCGGACTTCAAACCCTCGCTGCTCAACAGCGACATCGAGATCAAACTCAAAGCCAGCTGGCTGGTGTGTCGCCAGGAGTGCATCCCCGAAGACGGCGAGTTTGTCTTGCGCCTGCCGGTGCGCAGCTCCACCGCCGTCCACACGGCAGCATTTGCTGCGGCTGAAAAAGCCCAGCCCCAGCCGATCAAGGGCGAGAGCCAGGTCCAGGTCATGGCAGATCGCATTCAGGTGTCCGTGGGCGGACTGCCCGCCACTTTGCAGGGCACGACCCTGGAGCTGTACCCCGAGACGCCGGAGGTGATTGAGACCGCCGCCGCCTGGACACAAGCCTGGCAGGGCGCCGTGTGGACCGCCAGCATTCCCCTGTCGCCCCAGCGCAGTACCAGCCCCACCAACATGCCGCTTGTGCTGGCCCATGGCGCCGGCGACCAGCGCCAGGGCTTTTTCACCCAGGCCACGGTCAGCGGCAACTGGCCGGCGGTGGCCCCGGTGGCCGGTGTTTCACCCGCTTTGGCCGCCGCCCTGCAAGCCAACGCCAACGCAACGCAGACGGATACCGGTGTGCCCCTGAGCCTGTGGGCCGCCGTGCTGGGCGCCCTGATTGGCGGACTGATCCTGAACCTGATGCCCTGCGTGTTTCCGGTGCTGGCCATCAAGGTGATGAGCTTCACCCGCCACGCCGAAGACCGGCGTGCGCACCGGGTCAGCGGCCTGGCCTACACCGCCGGTGTGGTGCTGTCGTTTGTGGCCCTGGGTGCGTTGCTGCTGGCCTTGCGCAGCGCGGGCGAGCAACTGGGCTGGGGCTTTCAATTGCAGTCCCCCCTCGTGGTGGCGGGCCTGGCGGTGTTGTTCACGGTGATAGGGTTGAACCTGGCGGGCTTGTTTGAGTTTGGCCAGTTTTTGCCCAACCGGGTGGCCACGCTGGAGGCACGCAACCCGGCGGCGAATGCGTTTTTATCAGGCATGCTGGCGGTGGCCATTGCATCGCCCTGCACGGCGCCTTTCATGGGCGCGTCCCTCGGTCTGGCGCTGGGCTTGCCAGCCGCGCAGGCCTTGTTGATCTTTGCCAGCATTGGCGTCGGCATGGCCCTGCCGTATCTGGCAGCCAGCCTGATTCCGGCCGTAGCCCGCTGGCTGCCCCGCCCCGGCGTCTGGATGGACACTTTCAAGCGCGCCATGGCGTTCCCGATGTTTGCCACGGTGGTGTGGCTGGTGTGGGTGCTGGGCCAGCAAAGCGGCATTGACGGGGTTGGCGCCTTGCTGGCCCTGCTGGTGGGCATGGCGCTGGTGATCTGGTCGCTCACCCTGAAAGGGCGTAGCCGGGTGGTGATTGCTTCTATTTCCATAGCATTGGTGGCTTTATTGCTGCCGGCTATCGGCCCCAATGTCATCAAACAAACGAACGCCACCACCGCTACGGCGCAAGGTGAGCGCTGGCAGGCGTGGGCACCGGGCCGGGTGGAGCAGGTGATGGCCACGGGCGTGCCTGTGTTTGTCGACTTCACAGCCGCTTGGTGCGTGACTTGCCAATACAACAAGAAAACCACCCTGGCCGATGCCCGCGTGCTGGCGGATATGGACGCCAAAAAGGTGACATTGCTGCGCGCCGACTGGACCCGGCGCGACCCCGCCATCACCGCCGCCCTGGCACAACTGGGGCGCAATGGCGTGCCGGTGTATGTGCTGTACCAGGCGGGCCGAGCGCCGGTGGTGTTGTCCGAGATTTTGAGCGTGGACGAGGTTCGGGCGGTTTTGGCGGGTCTTTAGACGGTTGGCTCCCGCGTTTTGAAAATCGGCTCCCAAGCGTTGATATAGATCAACGGGCCAGCAAATCCCGGCGTGTTTAATAAGTTGCTGGTTATAGATACCTCGTTGGGTATCGATCCAAGGAGACTGTTATGCGCGCACCCCCCACTACTTCACCACCCGACGCCGCAGCGCTATCGCGCCGAGATTGGCTTTTAGGCGCTACAGGCGCCAGCGCCGCAATGACCTTGGGCCTGCAGCCTCAGGACAGCTGCGCGCAACCCGTCGCGACGCGGGCGCACATCGTGATTGCGGGTGGCGGCCTTGGGGGGATTGCCCTGGCCAATCGCCTGAGCAAGCTGCTCAGCGGCGCCAAAATCACCCTGATTGACGCCAAGGAAATCCACAACTACCAGCCGGGCTACACGCTGGTCGCCACAGGCGTCTGGCCGGTCGACAAGGTCATTGGGCACAACGCCGATTACCACCCCGCAGGCATGACGTGGGTCAAGGAGATGGTGGCCGAATTCGACCCCGCTGCCAACACCGTGGTCACCTCGGGCGGGCAACGCATTCGTTACGACTATCTGGTGGTCGCCACCGGCACCT
>CALRWE010000240.1:0-4514 GCA_943371745.1 Rhodoferax sp. OV413 | reverse complement strand
AGTCAATTCGGGGTACGAGTCGGTGTGGGCGTGCCAAGTTAGCTATCGGGGTTTTGGTCCCCAAAGAATTTTCTCGGCATCTACCTCAGCACCTCCACCCTCAAGTTTCTTTCATCATCCGGGGCGTCGCCCAGCTACATGACAGTTAGTGGACGATCAACCCATTCCACCTTTTTCGGATGCAAACAGCGGTGAAAAACATGATTTCATGTCGAAAACAAAATAAGTGGATGGGTTTGCTGACGGTGATATGGCTTGCATCGTTGCCATCGGCCCAGGCGCAACTGGCGCCGTGGCCCAGCATCACAAAAATAATTGTTCCCGTGCCTGCGGGAGGCAGTGTAGATATTGTGGCTCGCAAATTTGCTGAAATCGTGGGCCCCAAACTTGGAACAACCATGATGGTGGAGAACCGGGTCGGGGCATCCGGGCTGATCGCGGCCAAGGCCGCAGCGGCAGGTCTCCCCGATGGCAGCTCGATCTTCTATCTGCATCCTGGATTACTCACCACGCAGGTCATCACGGGCCGGCTGGACATCCTGGCCGAGTTCAAGGCGGTTACCAAACTGAGTAGCTGGCCACTTCTGTTGGTGGTGTCCGGCAACTCGCCCTACAGGACTCAGGCCGAACTGATTTCAGCCATGCAGGCGAACGCCGGGCGGCTAAATTACAGTTCGGGCGGCAACGGCTCGCCGTCTCACCTGGCATTTGAATGGATGGACACCCGAGTTTCCGGTGGCGTGAAGGCCACGCATATTCCTTTCAAGGGCAACATTGATGCAGTAGTCGCACTGTTGGGTGGACAAGTCGACTTTACCTTTTCTCTTTTGTCCAACGTCAATGAGCATATCAAGACAGGGAAGCTGCGTGCGTTGTCCATCACGTGTGCGACCCGTTCATCCTTGTACCCACAGGTTCCAACCGTTTCCGAAGCAGGCATTGCGGGCTATAGCTTTGACACTTGGGGCGCCTTGATGGTCCCGGCAAAAACATCGGAAACCGTCGTCGCCAGTATCTTTGAGGCTGTGAAAGCCAGCGCCAGCAGCCCGGACTTCATGGCTCTCATAGCCCGCGGGGGGGGTGTAGCCGAGTTGAGTTCGTCACCTGCTGCGTTCTCGGCGCAGTTAAGGACGGCCTTGATTGAGGAGAAGAGCGTCGTGGAACGATTGAGGTTGAAGTCGCCCTAGGTCAGGGACGGCAGGCGGGTATCTTGAAAATGCATGAATCGCATGTTTGTTCCTAGGGTTTTCCCCCGGTGATGTGTGCAGGAAATGTCCGAGTTTTGACAAAGTTTTAACGGTCAATGTGAAACCATTCAACGGCCGGCAAGTGCCTTGCTGAAAAAATGTGTCCAAAAAAACGGAGATCAGACCATGACTTGCAAACCCCTACCTACAGTACTTTTCCTTTCCATGGCCGCAGCCACAGTGGCTGCCAATGCCCAGCAACAATCTGGTGTTGAAATTTATGGACTGGTTGGCACAAGTTACACCACCAAAAATAACCAGGGCGCTGCAAGCGGATCGGTGTCTGAACTCAGCACAAACTCCATGGCTGTGTCCTACCTCGGCTTTCGTGGCCGCGAAAACTTGGGTGATTCCCTCAGTGCGGTATTCCGAATGGAGGCCACCTTGGCACCCGATACCGGGGTTATTGGCAAGCCAAACGGAACCGCGTTTTTTGATCGTCAATCCTTCGTTGGCTTGACCAGCACCAACTGGGGCACAGTCACTTTTGGCCGACAATTTCACGCCCTGACGGATCGGACGATTCGCAGCCTGGATATCTATAACGTGGCACCCGCGAACGCCCACATTGTGCCTCTGGCGCTTTACGGCGTGAACCGCTTTTCGGGCAATGACAACCGCGCCAACAATGCGATCAAATACCGTTTGGACAAGCCAAATGGTTTGCAAGCCGGTATCAGTTACGCGATGGGCGAAGTGGCAGGCAGTTCTTCCAAAGGATCAAGCTATTCCTGGGATCTGGCGTATGTGGGTGCTGATTTCAATGTAGGCGCAGGGATGGCCAGTTTCAATGCCCTCAACACCGTGGGTCCTAACAACATTTTGCCCACGCATGAGGTCTGGTCTGTGGGTGGTTCCATGAATTTCGGCTCGCTCACACCCTACCTTACGTACTACAGCTCGACCCTTGACAGCGCGACCACCGCCGGCCTGAAGACGCAGCTCAACAAGATTACAGCCCTGGGCCTGGCCTGGAGAGCTTCCCCGGCCGTTTTGGTTCGCGGTGCTTACTACATGGACAAAGGGACGGACCTGAACAACGTTGCCGGCCGAAATGGCAACAAGGACACCACGGTGATCTCTGCTGAATACGCGCTATCCAAGCGGACTTCGCTCAACGCCATTCTGGCCAACAACAGTTTGACAGCGGGTTATATGCAGGAAGCCCTGTACACCGCCGCCCTGGGGCGCAACCCGAATGCGAGTTCAGTGCGGTTCTTCGGGGCCGGTATCAATCACCAGTTCTGACCGAAAGATATCTCCAGGGTTTCTTGAACCCAGCTTCGGCTGGGTTTTTCAATTGAGTTTGGCTATTTGAAAAAGCGCAGGCGTTAGGCGAAGCCCGTCCTGCGATGATGAACGGTGCGCAGCCTAGAATGGCTTCCCTCTAGCCGATGCAGCAGGCAGCGCCGCCAGGCCTGCCTCTGGGGCCACCCCTGTTCTCAACTTTATGATTGCCACACCACAGTCCCAGCACTTTGATGCCGTATTGCCCCTGCAAAGCGGTGCCTCCATTCGCGGCTATTCCCTGAGCTATGAGACCTACGGCACGCTCAATGCCGCCCGGTCCAATGCCGTGCTGATCTGCCACGCCCTGAACGCCTCGCACCATGTGGCGGGCATCTATGAGGGGCAAGCCAAGTCCGAAGGTTGGTGGGACAACATGATCGGGCCGGGCAAGCCCCTGGATACCAACACCTTTTTTGTCATTGGCGTCAACAACCTGGGCTCCTGCTTTGGGTCCACCGGGCCCATGCACGTCAACCCCGACACGGGCCGGGTTTATGGCGCTGATTTTCCGGTGGTCACTGTAGAAGACTGGGTCAACGCCCAAGCCCGCTTGCTCGATGCGCTGGGCATTGAGACCCTGGCGGCCGTGATGGGCGGCAGTTTAGGCGGCATGCAGGCGCTGAGCTGGACGCTGCAGTACCCCCAGCGGGTGCGCCACGCCGTGGTGGTGGCCAGCGCGCCCAACCTGACGGCTGAGAATATTGCCTTCAATGAGGTGGCGCGGCGCGCCATCGTGACCGACCCCGACTTTCATGACGGGCACTTTTATGCGCACGGCACCGTGCCCAAGCGCGGCCTGCGCATTGCCCGCATGATTGGTCACATCACCTATTTGAGTGATGACGTCATGAACGAGAAATTCGGGCGGCAATTGAAAACTCTCGCCCAGGACGCCGCGCGAAGCCCTGACCCTGCGCTGGCGGCCCAGCCGGTGCCCTACAAGTATTCGACGCTGGAGGCCGAATTCCAGATCGAGAGCTACCTGCGCTACCAGGGCGACAAGTTTGCCGAGTACTTTGATGCCAATACCTACTTGCTGATTACCCGGGCGCTGGACTATTTCGATCCGGCGCGCACCTATGGCGGCGATCTGAGCCACGCGCTGGCGCGGGCCAGCTGCAAGTTCTTGCTGGTGAGTTTCACCACAGACTGGCGCTTTGCGCCCAAGCGCAGCCGCGAGATCGTCAAGGCCTTGCTCGACAACCGGCGCGATGTGAGTTACGCCGAGATTGACGCCCCCCACGGGCACGATGCGTTTTTGCTGGACGACGCCCGCTACATGGGCGTGGTGCGCTCTTATTTTGAGAATGTGGGAGCCGTGCTGTGACCGATATCGCCACCAAACACGCCATTGCCGAGATGGTGCCCAAAGGCTCCCGCGTGCTCGACCTGGGTTGTGGTGACGGCACCATGCTGGCGCATTTGCAGCAAACGCGTGGCTGCACCGGCTACGGCGTGGAGATTGACGACGCCAATGTGCTGGCCTGCGTACAGCGCGGGGTCAACGTCATCCAGCTCAATCTGGACGAAGGTCTGGCCATGTTTGACGACGCCTCGTTTGACGTGGTGCTGCAACTCGACACCCTGCAGCACCTGCGCAACGCCGAGGTAATGCTGCGCGAGACCGTGCGCGTGGGCCGGGTGGGCATCGTGGCCTTCCCCAATTTTGCGCACTGGCCCAACCGCCTGAGCGTGCTGCGCGGGCGCATGCCGGTGACGCGCCGCCTGCCTTACCAGTGGTATGACACGCCCAACATTCGCGTGGGCACGCATGCCGATCTGGCGGCGTTGGCCTTGGGCAGCGGATTGAGAGTGCTGGACAGCTTTGGCCTGCAGGACGGCCGCACGGTGCGCTGGCTGCCCAACCTGCGGGCGGGGACGTCGGTGTACCAGTTGTCAAGCTCGCCCTGAGCGCCATCGCTGCGCCGATGACGATCCGCGCCTCCGAATCCGCTCAACCCTACTGAACAAACCCCA
>CALRWE010000239.1:0-4578 GCA_943371745.1 Rhodoferax sp. OV413 | reverse complement strand
TGGTGATGGACCCACCGCTCTTGCTGCTGGACGAACCGACCGCCGGTCTGGACCCTGATAGCGCCGATGAATTTTGCCGCCTGCTGCGCTCACTGCACCAGGAGCTGGGCTTGACCGTGGTGATGGTCACGCACGACCTGGACACCCTCTTTGAGCTCAGCACCCGCATTGCCGTGGTGGCTGAAAAACGGGTGATTGTGAGTGGCACCGCGCGGGAGGTCATGGCCTACCCGCACCCCTTTATTCACGACTTCTTCCTGGGTGAGCGGGGCCAGCGCGCCACCGCCTTGCTGAGCGAAACCGCCCCGAAGATGTAAAAAGAGACTTTATGGAAAACAAATCACATGCCATGGCCGCCGGTGCCTTTGTGCTGGTGCTGCTGTCCCTGCTGGTCGGCCTGGCCGTGTGGCTGACCCGCGACACCAGTGTGCAGCGCATTTACGAGCTCTCCAGCAAAGAGGCTGTGACGGGACTGCAGGCGCAAGCCTCGGTCCGTTTCAAGGGTGTGAATGTGGGCAAGGTCACCGCCATCGGCTTTGACGCACAGACGCCTGGCAACGTGTTGATCCGCATTGCCATTGACGAGCGGGCGCCAATCACCGCGTCCACCTATGGCTCGCTGGGTTTTCAAGGGGTGACCGGGCTGGCGTTTGTGCAGCTCGATGACAGCGGCGAGTCCGCTGAGGCCCTGCCCGCCAATGCCACGCCACCGGCCCGCATCCCGATGCGCGCCGGCCTGATGTCCCGGCTGACCGATCAGGGCGAAGTCATCATGTCGCAACTTCAGATGAGCAGCCAGCGCATCAACGAGCTGCTCGCACCCGCCAACCAGAAGCAGCTGATGGGCGCCGTGGACAGCCTGGGTCAGGCCGCGGCCAGCATCACGGCGGTGTCCAACGTCGCTGCCAAATCGCTGCCCCAGCTCACGGCAGAGGCCACCGAGACGCTCAAGATCATGAAAGACACCTCCGACCGGGTCGGCGACAGCGCCGATGAGGCCCGCAAGTCGGCCCGCGCCTTCAGAACCGTGACCGAACGCATGAACGCCCCCGGCGGCATGCTCGACCAGGTCACCCAGGGGACTGAGACCCTGGCCACCACCGCCCAGACGCTCAACGCCGCCACCCTCCCCCGGCTCAACCGCGCCGTGGACGACGCCGCCCGCGCCCTGCGCGAGGTGGGGCGCACCGCCACAGCAGTCAACGACAACCCCCAGTCCCTGATCCTGGGCAACGCGCCGCTCACGCCCGGCCCGGGTGAGCCGGGCTTCTCCGGCGGATCAGCTGCACCCCGGTAAATGCTATGAAAATGACACTATCAAACCAATATAAAACGCTGGCCAGAGGCAGATTTTCCATATTTTTGACCTGGTTAGCGCTCACAGGCTGCGCCCTGCCCAACCCGCCCGCGCGCCCCGCCGTTTATGACTTTGGCCCCGGCCCCTTGAGCCAGCCACTCACCACCCGCCAGGCCAACCTGGCGCCACTGGCACTGGCTGAGGTAGAGACCCCCACCGCACTGGACAGCACCGCCGTCTTGTACCGGCTGGCCTACAGCGACAGCCAGCAGCTGCGCCCCTACACACTGGCGCGCTGGAGCATGCCGCCGGCCCAACTGCTGCGACAGCGGCTGCGCGAGCACCTGGGCCAGCGCCGCGCCGTGCTCACCCCGGGCGACGTCGGCCCGGCAGACGCCCCACCGCCGCCCACCCTGCGCCTGCAACTGGAGGAATTCAGTCACCTGTTTGAGTCACCCAATAAAAGCAGCGGGCTGCTGCGCCTGCGCGTCACGCTGGTACAGCCCGGGCCCGCTGGAGAGCGGCTGATCGCCCAGCGCAGCGTGATCGTGCAACACGCGGCCACCACGAGCGATGCGCCCGGGGGCGTGCGCGCCTTGATGGCCGCCACCGACCAGGCGGCTCAGGAGATCAGCGCCTGGCTGGAGACGCTGACGCCAGCGATTTGAGTCGCCCCACCGCTGAATGCGCTGCAGGTCAGACGACGCCTGCGGGCTCCGGCGGACTGCAGGAGAGTCCACGGGATGTCGCATCCCCGCAGCTCCTTAAAATCCAGACCATGGCATCGCCGCGATCCTGCGGCACCGGCTGCCCTTGCAATGGGGCCCGCGCCCCCACTCCTCAGGAAACTTCACATGACTGCTTTCAAGCCCGAGGCACAGCCCTCTTTTCTACAAAGACTGCCCATCGCCTTTGGTGCGTTTTTTCAGGTACTGGGCAACCCCGCCTTTGCCGCCCGGGTGCTCGCCTTGCGCGAGCCATTGGCCACGTCTGCGGTCGCGGCAGCGCCCGCGCCACCGGCTCCCATGATGAAAGCAGCCACGCCAGATGCCGCACTGCAATTGCTGGGCCTGTTCCAGCGTGACGCCCGCCTGATTGACTTCACCCAGGAAGACCTGAGCCAGTACACCGACGCCGACATCGGCGGCGTGGCCCGCGTCATGCATGAAGGCTGCGCCAAGGTGCTGCGCGAGCATTTCACGCTCACCCCCGTGCGCCCCGAGGCCGAGGGCAGCCGCCTCACCCTGCCGGCCGGCTTTGATGCCCGCGCTATGCGCCTCACCGGCAACGTGGTCGGCCAGGCGCCGTTCAGCGGCACGCTGTGCCACCGTGGCTGGCGTGCCAGCGAGACCCGCCTGCCCAAGCTGGCCGAAGGCCATGACGTGACCGTGCTGGCCCAAGCCGAGGTGGAGCTGTGAGCACCCCGCGCTATGCCATCGGCATTGATCTGGGCACCACGCACTGCGCGCTGGCCTATGTCGACCTGTCAGAGAGTGACGGCGAAAACACCCGCTACGGCGTGCTCGGCATCCCCCAACTCACGGCCCCCGGCAGCGTCGAAAACCTGGCGCTGCTGCCCTCGTTTTTGTACCTGCCCCACCCTGATGAGTTGGCACGTGGCGACCTGACCCTGCCCTGGTCCGACACGCAAGACTTTGTGGTGGGCGAATTTGCCCGCGCACGCGGGGCACTGACGCCCATTCGCCTGGTATCCAGCGCCAAAAGCTGGCTGTGCCACCCCGGTGTGGACCGGCGCGCCGCCATCCTGCCCTTTGACGCCCCACCCGAGGTCGCCCGGATCTCGCCACTGGAAGCCTCCACCCGCTACCTGCGCCACCTGCGCCAGGCCTGGGACCAGGCCCACCCACAAGATCCGTTTGACCAGCAGGATGTGACCGTCACCATTCCCGCCTCGTTCGACCCCGCCGCGCGTGAACTGACCGCCGAGGCCGCCCGCGCCGCGGGGTACAAGCAGCTCACCCTGCTGGAAGAACCGCAGGCCGCGCTCTACAACTGGATTCAGGGCAGCGCCGGCCGTTGGCGCAAAGACGTCAAGCCTGGCGACATCATTCTGGTGGTGGACGTGGGCGGCGGCACCAGCGACTTCTCGCTGATTGCCGTGCTGGAACGCGAGGGCCAGCTGGAGCTGCACCGCGTGGCCGTGGGTGACCACATCTTGCTGGGCGGCGACAACATGGACCTGACCCTGGCCCACATCGTCGCCCGCAAACTCTCGAGTGAGGGCAAGACGCTTGACCCATGGCAAATGCGCGCCCTCACCTACGCCTGCCGTGTGGCCAAAGAAAATCTGCTAAGCGACGCCGCCCTGGCCACCCAGCCCATCGTGGTGCCCAGCCGGGGCGCCAAGCTGATTGGCGGCGCCATTCGCACCGAACTCACCCAGGCCGAGGTGCGCGCCACCATCCTGGAGGGCTTTTTCCCCGAGGTGGACGCCGCCGCCCGCCCTGCCAGCCGGACCCGCAGCGGACTGACCCAACTCGGCCTGCCCTACGCGCAAGACGCCGGCGTCACCCGCCATCTGGCCGCCCTGCTGGGCCGCCAGGCCGGCGCCACCGCCGAATTGGCGGGGTTTACTGATACACGCCAGGGGGAAGCCAGCTTTTTGCACCCCACCGCCGTGTTGTTCAATGGTGGCGTGTTCAAGTCCGAGGTGCTGATCGAGCGCACCCTGGGAACGCTCAACCAATGGCTGGTCCATGAAACCGCTGCCCCGGCGCGCATGCTGGCCGGCGCCGACATGGACCTCGCCGTAGCCCGTGGTGCAGCGTATTACGGCTATGTGCGCCGGGGTCAGGGCGTGCGCATCCGGGGCGGCACGGCACGGGCTTATTACGTCGGCATCGAGTCCGCCATGCCCGCCATTCCGGGCATGGAGCCGCCCATGCAAGCCTTGTGCGTCGCACCCTTTGGCATGGAGGAAGGGACCGAGGCCAAGCTGCAAACCCGCGAGTTTGGGCTGGTAGTGGGGGAGCCGGTGGTGCTGCGCTTTTACGGCTCGTCCGTGCGTCGCCAGGACCCGCTTGGCACCCTGCTCGACTTCTGGCAACCGGACGAACTGCAAGCGCTGGGCGACATCCAGGCCACATTACCCACTGAAGGCCGCCAGGTGGGTGAGGTGGTGCAGGTCACCCTGAGCGCCATGGCGACCGACACCGGCACGCTGGAGTTGACCGCCGTGGCGGCCCAGGGCAGCGAACGCTGGAAGGTCGAATTCGACGTGCGCGGCCAGCCCTGAACGCCCACCGGATGCGCCAATACAT
>CALRWE010000238.1:0-4879 GCA_943371745.1 Rhodoferax sp. OV413 | reverse complement strand
GGCTTCAACAGTGCCATCCAGCTTATCAAAGCCAATGCGCGCGGGTTCCGAAACTTCACCAACTACCGGGCAAGGATTCTGTTTCATTGTGGCAAGCTGAACTTAGCTATGGCTTGAAAAATCACAGTGGATTCAACGAAGCTCCATTTTTTCATTAAATCCAGCAACGCTTTGTTCGCTAAGTCTTTGTCATGGAGAGCATGGGACAATACGGCGCTGTCTTGTTTTACCGCTACACCCAAAGCACAGCCAGTCGATTAGTGACAGGCGAGGGGCCAAGATAGATGAGATGCCTATACTCCCCCAGCATTGAAAGCCTTCATTGCGGTTTCCTTACTCACCGCATATGCGCCGGCGCAGCCAGTCATTACGGGAGAGGCCACGCCTGGGTTAGCGGCACAGCTTAGCAACGAGCTGACTGTTGGAGGGTTGATGGCGATTATCTACAAGGTGTTTACGTTGCTATGCACCAATCACAAATACATTATCGCGCTCATGAAGGACAGTGCCGATGATGGGTGCCGACAAGGCTGAGACCCGGCTGTACTGCCACTCTCCAGACAGGTCGCTTAAAATAAAGCACCACCGTGTTGAGTCACTAAACGCTGGTGGGCCTCTGACCTGCATGGTGATTCGAAAGTGCTGGGCCCGCCACTGTTGAACCTGTAGATGTCGGTGCATCGCGTAGTTGTCTGCCGTCAAATGCACTGCTGTGTTCTTTGGCGCACCACAGACTTCAAGCACACCAGATGATGACGACGCTGTAGCCATTGGGAAATGAGCTGACCGTCAAGTTAGGTACGGAAAAGTGCGTGGTCGTTGCGTTGCGCTTGTAGTCGTGGGTCAGGATGGTGGAACTCCCTCATTTCATCGGCAGCCCCGGTTGGGTGCGAGCCTGAGTCTGCACCTGAATCTTCTCATCACAATGTCGGTAGCGGATCTCGATCAAGTGCCGGGCTATCCGTCAATGTGTGCCAACCCATTTCAGATCAGTCTTTCAGGCAGAGCTGTTGATACAAATGCCCTGTCTGAGTCGTGATGTCGCCCGGCTTGCCATCGCCGATCACCCGTCCGTCAATTTTTGTTACTGGTGTGACCCCGCCCAGAGTGCCAGTGACAAAAGCCTCCCTTGCCGAATACACCTGCGCCAGTGTGAAATCGCATTCGCGCACCACACCGCCGGCCGCCCTCCAGGCGTTGATGACGTTAGCCTGTGTAATGCCCTTGAAGCTGAACAGTCCGGTCGATGTCCAGAGTTCATCATCACCGCGCACGATGAAGAAGTTCGTGCTGTTGCAGCTGGCGACAAAACCACGAGGATCAAGCATCAGGGCTTCGTCAGCGCCCATGTTGATGGCTTGGATCAACGCCTGAATCAGGTTCAGGCGGCTGTGCGAGTTCAGCCGCAGGTCAAACACGTCGGGCCCACTGGTGCGGTAGGTCGATGTCATCAAGGAGAGGCCGCGGGCACGGGTCTCGGGCTTGGGCGTCTTGTATTCGGCAACGATGACGACCGTGGCCTTGCCAATGACGAAGCGCGGATCCTGATTGGGCGTCTTCTTGGTGCCCCGGGTTACCATCAGGCGCATGTGGGCGCCGTCGGTCATGCCGTTGCGCTCCAGTGTCAGCCACAGTGCTTTCTCCATGGCCTGGCGGTCCAGGCCCATATCGAGGGCGATGGATGTAGCTCCCTCGAACAACCGGTCCAGATGGGCCTGCAGGCTGATGATCTTGCCCTTGACCAGGCGCAGGCCTTCCCAGATGCCGTCGCCAAGTGCAAAGCCGCTGTCAAAAACCGATACCTTGGCTTCGTGGCGGGGGAAAAATTCTCCGTTCACATACACCAGAACGGCATCGTTGCGGGAGTCAGCGGCGTAGCCTTGCGCGCTTTCGGAGGAGGTGTGGGTCATGTGCGTGTCGTCGGTTTCAGGAGGGTTTCGGTTGGGAATGGCAGGCCGCGGGGTGCTGCCCGCATCCGGGCTAAAAATGGAACTCGTTGTGACGCGCCAGGAAAGCCTGCGTGCGAGGGCGCTGGGGATTCTTCAGCACCTCGTCTGGCGTGCCCTGCTCGTGGATGACACCGTCGGCTATGAACAGGATGCGGTTGGCAAAGTGGTAGGCAAAACCAAGCTCATGCGTGACCAGCAGCATGGTGCGGCCTTCTTCGGCCAGTGTGCGGATGGTGCGCAGCACCTCGCCGACCAGCTCGGGGTCCAGTGCCGAGGTGGGTTCGTCGAGCAGCAGCAAGTCGGGCTCCATGGCCAAGGCGCGGGCGATCGCGACGCGTTGCTTCTGGCCGCCAGACAGTCGGGCAGGGTAGGTGTCGGCCTTGTCTTCCAGGCCGACGCGCGCCAATTGCGCCCGCGCCTTGGCTTCGGCCGCCGCGCGGTCCATGCCCTTGACGGTGCGAAGACCTTCCATGACATTGCCGATGGCGGTCATGTGCGGGAACAGGTTGAATTGCTGGAACACCATGCCCACGCGCTGACGCACCTGAGTCAGCTCGCGCTCGGTGTACACCGTCTCCAGGCGGCCACCCGGTCCCGGGCGTTGGGCTCCGACCATGCTGCCGGCGAGTTCGATGCGCCCGGCGCTTGGCTTCTCCATGAAGTTCAGGCAGCGCAGGAACGTGCTCTTGCCCGAGCCTGACGCACCGAGGATGGCGATTCGGTCGCCGGGCGCCACGTCAAGGTCAATGCCGCGTATGACTTCGTCCTTGCCGAAATGCTTGCGTAGCCCGGTCACGCGCAGCTTGGGCGCAGAGGTGTCAGTTGCTGTCATGGGTCGGTGATCGTCAGTCGCCCTGGCGCAGCTTGCGCTCCAGGGCATAGGTGGCCTGTACCAGCGGGTACAGGAAGGCAAAAAACAACAAGGCGATCACGGTGTAGGCCTCAATCGGGTTGTAGTTCAGGGAGGCGATCAGCTTGCCCTGCTGTAGCAGCTCGACATAAGCCACGGCCGAGGCCAGCGTTGACATCTTGAAGATCTCGATGGCGCGGTTGGTGAGCGCCGGTAACATCCGCTTGACAGCCTGCGGCAGGACGATGCGGCGCAGGGCCTGGGCCTGTGTCATGCCCAGCGCCTGCGCGCCTTCCCATTGGCCGCGCTCCAATGACTGGATGCCGGCGCGGAAGATTTCACCCGAGAATGCCGCCGAGTTCAGCGAGATGCCCAGTGCCGCTGCCATCAGCGGGCTGATCTCGAACGGTGCCAGCATCGGTAGAGCAAAGTAGAACCACAGGATCTGAACCAGCACCGGTGTGTTGCGGAAGAACTCCACGAACACGCTAGCCGGAATGTAGATCCACTGGCGTTTGGAGTAGCGCCCCAGGCCGACCAGCAGACCGAGCGAAAGGCCCAGAACCAGGCAAATCACAAAGATGCGCAACGTGCCAGCAGCGCCGGCCAGTAGTGCTTCGGGGTTGTCCCAGACAGCGCTAAAGTTCCACTGGTGGTTCATGTTTAGTGCACAGTCGTTTCACCGCTGACGGCCAAATGTCGCTCAATGCGGTGCACGATCAGACTGGCGGCATAGATGACAGTGAAATAGATCAGCGCGGTGACGGTAAACACCTCCAGCGGACGAAACGTCTTTTGGGCGACCTCATTGGCCTGGAACAGCAGGTCGGCATACGACACGGTGGCCACCAGAGTGGTGGTCTTCATCAGTTCGATGGATCGCTCCATGAAGGCCGGGATCATGCGCTTGACCGCCTGCGGCAGGATCACCCGGCGCATTGCCTGGGCGCCGTTCATGCCCAGAGCGTGGGCTGCTTCGCTCTGGCCGCGATCAATGGACACTATGCCGGCGCGAAACACCTCGGCAAAAAATGCGGCGGACTGGATCGAGAAGGTCAGTGAGGCTGCAATGAACGGCGTCATCTCGACCTGGATCAGGATGGGTAGTGCAAAAAAGAACCAGAACAACTGCACCAGTGGCGGCGTGGTACGGAAAAACTCGATCAGGAAACCAGCTGGCATTGAGAGGCTTCGCAAGCGGGATAGGCGCAGCAAGGCCAGCCCCAGGCCAAGCGGAATGCCGAACGCCAAGGCGGTGCCGGTCAGCTTGAGGGTGTTCAGCAGGCCAGCGGCCAGCATTCCGGAGTTGGCCAGGATCGGCGTGAAGTCCCACTGGTACATGTGCTGCGTGCTGGTTCAGCCGGGGATCACAGCATCTCTTTCATAACCGGTGGTGAAGCTTTCGGGTCGAGGCCGAAGCTAACCAGAAACTCCTCGTACCATCTTTGTGTCTGGCCTGACTTGTAGTAGTCGGCCAGCTGCTTGTCGACGAAATCCTGGAACGCTTTGTCTTCCTTGCGCAATGCGGCGCTGGACGCCTGCGACTTGGCCGGCGTCGGCACAACAATCTTGCCGCTGCCCAGCTTCTGACGCGCCGCCAGCAGAGGCGGGTGGAACAGGCACACCGCATCGGCACGCCCCGCCTGGAATGCAGCAATTGCCTCGGCGTTGCCCGGGAAACGCTGGATCGTGGCGTTGGGCGTGGTCTCGCTCAGAAACTTGTCCATGCTGCTGGCCTGTGGCACCGCGATGCGCACGGCGGCCTTGTTCAGGTCGGCCCAGGTTTTGACCATCAGGTCGTCCCGCGCCAGCACGGCCAACGAGTAGTAGAGCAGCGGCGATGCTGGGAAATCTACGGCCTGGGCGCGCTCCGGCGTTGCGTCCATCATGTACATCACGTCGATTTTGTTGGCCTGCAGAGCGGCAATCGCCGTACCCCAGGTTACCTCCACTGGCTCAAACTTCAGGCCCAGCGCAGCGGCCATGGCTTTGCCCAGGGACACGCCGACGCCGCTGGCCCACTCGCCGTTTTTTGGATCCTTGGAAAACCAGGGGGGCGCCTGGGTCACGCCTACCCTCA
>CALRWE010000237.1:0-4900 GCA_943371745.1 Rhodoferax sp. OV413 | reverse complement strand
ACGACGCACTCCAAAAAGTCAAATGGCTGCTGCGGGCAGAGAAGGCAGGCCACACCGGCACGCTTGATCCGCTGGCCACCGGGGTACTTCCCTTGTGTTTTGGTGCAGCGACCAAATTCAGTCAGCTTCAGCTGGATGCTGACAAGACCTATGAAGCGACGGCTCGCCTGGGTGTCAAAACCAGCACAGCGGATGCTGAGGGTGAGGTGATTGAAGAGCGGGCGGTGAATGTCCTGGAGTCCGATCTTCTGCAGGTGGTGGCACGGTTCAGTGGTCCGATCCGGCAGTTGCCACCGATGCACAGTGCCTTGAAGAAAGACGGAAAGGCACTTTACGAGTATGCACGTGCAGGGATCGAGGTTGAGAGAGAAGCGCGTGAAGTCACTATTTATGAACTAAAAGTGACTTTAGCCAGCACGTTTAAAGGGTCAGAAGCTATTAAAATGATAGTAAAGTGCAGCAAAGGCACCTACATTCGGACCCTGGGAGAAGACATCGGCGAAGCGCTTGGGTGCGGTGCGCACTTGAGCGCGCTGCGTCGCCTGGAAACGGGTGGCTTTGATGTCTCGCGATGCGTGACCTTGGAGGCCCTGGAGGCCATGACTGAAGAGCAGCGCCTGAATTGCCTGATGCCCGTGGACTCGCTCTTGCGAGAACACACGGTTGTCACGCTGGACAGTCAGAATGCAGGTCGTTTCCTGAGCGGTGTGCGCCGCAGGGGGGCCTGGGCAGATGATGAGAAGGTTGTCGTTTACGGTGCCGAGCCTCACGCCTTGCTGGGATCGGCGCACGTGAAGGGCGGTGAATTGATACCTGGGCGGCTGTTAAGCCCTGTTGAAATTGAGCAAATAGTGGGTGGCTTGGCCGCAAACACCCCGACCACAGAGTTTGAGAAGATTTAAGAGAAAGCAACCATGAGCATTAAACAAATCCGCAATATTGCGATCATCGCCCACGTCGACCATGGCAAGACCACCATGGTCGATCAATTGCTGCGCCAGTCCGGCACCTTCGCTGAACACGAAAAAGTCGTGGACACCGTGATGGACAACAACGCGATTGAAAAAGAGCGTGGCATCACGATTCTGGCAAAAAACTGTGCCGTGACCTGGGAAGGCACCCACATCAATATCGTTGACACGCCCGGACACGCGGACTTCGGTGGAGAAGTTGAGCGCGCTCTGTCCATGGTGGACGGCGTGGTACTGCTGATTGATGCGCAAGAAGGCCCCATGCCCCAGACCCGCTTCGTGACCAAGAAGGCGCTTGCTCTTGGTTTGAAGCCTATTCTGGTGGTGAACAAGGTGGACAAGCCGGGTGCGCGTCCTGACTTTGTGGTGAATGCTGCGTTTGACCTGTTTGACAAGCTCGGCGCGACCGATGAACAGCTCGACTTCCCCGTGGTGTACGCCTCCGGCATCAACGGCTGGTCCTCGCTCGTTGAGGGTGAGCAGGGTGAGCAGTGGGGCCCCGATATGTCGGCGCTCTTCAACACGGTGCTTAAGCATGTTCCCCCGCAAAAGGGTGACCCGGCAGCGCCACTGCAACTGCAGATTTCCGCGCTCGACTTTTCGACCTTTGTGGGCCGAATCGGCGTGGGCCGTATCAGTCAGGGCACGATCCGCCCGATGATGGATGTAGTGGTCATGGAGGGCCCGGACGGCAAACCTGTCAAGGGCCGTATCAACCAGGTGCTGACATTCCAGGGCCTGGAGCGCGTGCAGTCGCTCGAAGCAGGTCCCGGTGAAATTGTTCTGATCAATGGTTTGAGCGACATCGGCATTGGCGTGACCATCACCGACCCGGTCACTCCGATGCCGCTGCCCATGCTGAAGGTGGATGAGCCTACCTTGACCATGAACTTCTGCGTCAATACCAGCCCGCTGGCGGGTCGTGAAGGCAAATATGTCACCAGCCGTCAAATCTGGGACCGCTTGCAAAAAGAACTTCAACACAACGTGGCGCTGCGCGTCAAGGAAACCGATGAAGAAGGTATCTTTGAAGTCATGGGTCGCGGCGAATTGCACCTGACCATTTTGCTGGAGAACATGCGCCGCGAAGGCTTTGAGATGGCTGTCTCCAAGCCTCGCGTGGTCATGAAAGACGTGAACGGTGAGAAGTACGAGCCGATCGAACTTGTCACCGCCGACATCGAAGAGCAGCACCAGGGCGGCGTGATGCAGGCTTTGGGTGAGCGCAAGGGCGACCTGGTCAATATGGAGCCGGACGGCCGTGGTCGGGTTCGCCTGGAATACCGCATTCCTGCACGGGGTCTGATTGGTTTCACCAATGAATTCCTGAATTTGACGCGTGGCAGCGGCTTGATCTCCAACATCTTTGACAGCTACGAGCCGCACAAAGGTGATATCGGCGGTCGCAAAAATGGCGTGTTGATCTCCATGGACGCAGGGGAAATTTTCACGTACGCGCTGGGCAAGCTCGACGACCGTGGCCGCATGTTCGTGAAGCCCAACGATCCGGTGTACGAAGGCATGATTGTGGGTATCCACAGCCGTGACAACGATCTGGTGGTCAACGCGACGCGCACCAAGCAGCTGACCAACTTCCGTGTGTCGGGCAAGGAAGATGTGGCCAAAATCACGCCTCCAATTGAATGCACGCTGGAATATGGTGTGGAATTCATCGAAGACGACGAGTTGGTCGAAATCACGCCCAAGTCGATCCGTCTACGCAAGCGTTACCTCACCGAAAGCGAGCGCAAGCGCGCTGGTCGTTAAGTTGACTGACTGATTGGCCGAGAGGCTGTGTAAAAAATCCCGGACTTGATCCGGGATTTTTTTGATGGGTTTACCAAGGACCTAAGTTGATATGAAGTTAAGTCACAACCGGGCTGTTTTTTTGATGATCGCGGTCGCCCTGATGTGGTCCACGGCGGGGGTGGTCACGCGTCAACTGGAGTCGGCCCGGAGTTTCGAGATCACGTTCTGGCGTTCGGCTTTCACGGCGCTGTCCCTGCTGGTGATCCTGCCGCTTTTTCAGGGGCGCCGGGTGTTTCGGAAAATCTGGCAAGGGTCCACGGCGTTCTGGGTGTCAGGGGTGTGCTGGAGTGTGATGTTCACCGCCTTCATGGTGGCGCTCACGTTGACCAGTGTGGCGAATGTGTTGGTCACCATGGCTTTGGGGCCCTTGCTGACCGCGCTGGTGGCGCGGGTGTTCATCGGGCACCGCATTCCCCTGCGCACCTGGCTGGCCATTGTGGCGGCCGGCGCAGGCATTGCTTACATGTACGGGGCGCAGGTGTCTGGCGCCTCGGTGGTGGCCACCCTGGTGACGCTGTGTGTACCGCTCGCCGGTGCCGTGAACTGGACCGTGACCCAACATTCTCACGCGCAAGGCCAGGATGTGGACCTGGTACCGGCTGTGCTGGTCGGGGCGGTGATCTCGGCGGTCTTGACGCTGCCGCTGGCCTTTCCGTTTCAAGCCACGGCCCACGATCTCACCTGGCTGGCTTTTCTGGGTTTGGGGCAGCTGGCGATTCCGTGCGTGCTGTCGGTCTTGTGCGCGCGCGTTCTCAAGGCGCCCGAGATTTCCCTGCTCGCCTTGCTCGAAGTCATTTTTGGCATTTTATTGGCTTGGGTTGGCGCGCACGAAGTGCCGAGCAACTCGGTGTTGATCGGTGGCAGCGTGGTCATTGGCGCGCTGGTCATCAATGAATTAATAGGATGGAGAAACCGCAATGCAGAGTTCCGTGAACACCCCAACCCCCACTGAGGCGTCAACCGTCCTGACGGAAGTCCGTGGCCGGGTCGGCTTCATCACCCTGAACCGCCCCAAGGCGCTCAATGCGTTGAGCTTGGAGATGGTTCGTTTGCTAAGCGAATGCCTGATGGCTTGGCGCGACGACGTCAACGTCCAGGCGGTCGCGATCCGGGGCACCAACAAGCACGGCGCATTTGGTGCCTTTTGCGCTGGGGGCGACATTCGGTTCTTCCACCAGGCTGCGCTGGCCGGTGATCCGGCCCTGGGTGATTTTTTCACCGAGGAATACCGCCTCAACCACCTGATTCACACCTATCCCAAGCCCTATATCGCCTTCATGGATGGCATTGTCATGGGAGGCGGCATGGGCATCAGCCAAGGCGCTTCTCATCGGCTGGTCACCGAGCGCACAAAGATGGCGATGCCTGAAACCCACATTGGCCTGTTTCCCGATGTCGGGGGTGGCTACTTTTTAAGCCGCTGCCCGGGTCGCTATGGTGAATGGCTGGGTTTAACGGGGGAGGTGATCGGGGCAGGGCAGGCGATAGCCCTTGGGTTGGCGGATGGTGTTGTCGCGGTGGAGCAATTGCAATCCGCCTGGGATGCGCTGGCCACCATGGACTTGGACCAGCCGGAGGCACTGGCAGGCTGGTTTGCTATCTATTTAGAACAATCAACTCCTTATTCTTTGCCGACTAGAGGGAAAATAGATCATTATTTCGCCTTGGACACGGTACAGGAGATCGTCCGGGCGCTGGAGGGTGATGCCGATCTCTGGGCCCAGCAGACGGCGGCCGTTCTGCGCAAGCGCTCGCCCTTGATGCTGCAGGTGGTGCTGGAGCAGATACGTCGGGCCCGCACGCTGTCTCTGGCCGACGATCTGCGCATGGAGCGCGATATGGTGCACCACTGTTTTAACCCCGAGCATCTCGGCCGCAGCGCCGCAGAGAGTGAGACGGTAGAGGGCATTCGTGCACTGGCGGTGGACAAGGACCACACGCCACGCTGGAACCCGGTGCGGATTGAAGCGGTGTCAGTGGCCATGGTCAATCCATTTTTCAATAGCCCGTGGGCACCGGAGGCGCATCCACTTTCCGCCTTGCGATGAAGCGATAAACCGTCTGGTCCGGTGGACCTTCATGGCCCGGGCCACCTCGCGCTTGCCCTCCCGGTCCTTGAT
>CALRWE010000236.1:0-4904 GCA_943371745.1 Rhodoferax sp. OV413 | reverse complement strand
GCACGAAACCGACTTTGCCCGCACGGTGGCCGAAGAACTGGTAGGCGCAGACAAAGTGGTGCGACAAGGCCGCGCGCTGACTGGCAGTGAAGACTTTGCCTTCATGCTCGAAGAGGTGCCGGGCAGCTATTTGCTGATCGGCAATGGCGACGGCACAGGTGACGGCCACGGCGCTTGCATGGTGCACAACCCCGGCTATGACTTCAACGACAAAAACGTGGCGATCGGCTCGGCTTTTTGGTCGCTGCTGGTGGAGCGATTCTTGCCCGCTTGAACCTGCGGCACTGTTATGCAAAAGGGCAAGCCAAATGGCTTGCCCTTTTTTTGGGGTGTGGGCTTGGGATCAGACCGATTTCTGCCCGATCAAGGTTTGGGCCAGCACGTTCAGGCGACTGCCAGGGCGGGTGAGGTCTGTGACCACACTGAAATGGTTCAAACCGGGCAGGTCTTCGCAGACGGGCACGGTCTTGGGCCCCCAGGCTTGGTGAATCAAGCGGTTGTGCCGCAAAAACTCAGCGCTCTCGTCACCCCCGACCACGGTGTACAAAACCCCTTGGCGAGGCCTCTGCCATTTGGCCGGGCTGGCCATGCACACATGGGCTGGGGTGATGCGCAGATCGCCCTGCACAAAAGGTGTTTTGCGCACAGGCGCCAGATCGAACAGGCCCGAGATCGACAAAGCCTTGCGCACCAAGCCGGCAGGCAAATCGCGCCCCAGCTTCTTCCAGTCACAAGCCAGCAACATGGCGGCCAAGTGGCCACCCGCCGAATGACCGATCACGGTGATGTTGTTGCGGTCGCCCCCGTGCGCGCCAATGTGACGCCAAACCCAGGCACTGGCTTGTGCCATTTGCAAGGCGATGTCGGGCACGGTCACAGGCTGCGCCTCGGTGCCGGGGCACAGGGCGTAATTGACGACCACCACGCAAGCGCCCATGTCGCGCAGCGCAGGCACCACAAAAGAATGGTCCGCTTTGTCCAGACTGCGCCAATAGCCACCATGGATGAAGATCACCACAGGCGCATCGGCACGGGCTGCCGGAAAAATGTCCAGCGTTTCGTTGGGTCCGTCGCCGTAACGCACATCCAGCTGCGCTGGCAAGGTCTGGCGTGCCTGCTCAGAGGCGTTTTTCCAATGCGCAAAATGGTCGGCAAAGTCAGGCACCAGCGCCCGGTTGTTGTACATGCGGTCGTGCCAGGCGGCGTCTTTTTTGGGCATGGGTGTCTCCTTTTTTAGATTTTCATTTCCACTCGAAGCTGCACATTGCGCCAATTGCGGTCGGTGGTTCGGGCTGTCTCGCTCGCACCGCCGCTGCTGAACGTCGTGGCGGTCTCGTAGTGACGGGGCAGCAAGTTGCTGACCGTCAAGCGCAAGGCCGTCGCAGCAGAATAACGCCACAGACCATACACATCAACCACGCGCTTGACACCCTGGTATGAGAACTGCTCTTGGCTGCTACGGGTGTCGTAGTCAGGGTTCCAGTTGACATTACCGCCCACGGTCAACGGCAAGCCGCGCAAGCGGTAATCGGCGCCGAGGTTCGCGGTCATGCTGGGCTGCTGGTCCAGCCGGTTGTCGGGGCCTGGAACCTCCTTGACCTTGGAATGGAAAAAGCTGACGTTGCTGCGAATGTACACAGGCCAAGCCTCTGCCCAAGCTTGGTTCAAGCGGAATTTGGCTTCCAGCTCGATGCCTTGGGTGACCGCATCGCCCACGTTTTGAGGCGTAGACACCCAGCGCGTTTGATTCGACCAATTCACGGTCTGCAAGCTGGTTTGGTATCGGATCAGGTCCTTGATATTCCGACGGAACACATTGGCACTGAGCACCCCACCGCCCTCCACGGATAGGCATTTCAACCGTATGAGGCCAAGTATCGCCCCTTGGAAGAGCCCTCAACCCACGTAGAAACTCTGGCCACGCCCGCAGTAAGGCCGTACCTGGCCAATCCACCGCCAAAATGCGCTGCTCACAAGAGGGATTAGCGGTGCGCCGGATATGCCGGGCGCACTGCTACCCGGCGGCGGGTCTGAGTCACCGTTTTGGCAAAACCCCAAGTCCAGCCCGGTCACCAGTTGATGCGCTGATCGACCTCGTGGTCGGGGGCCGGTTGCGCTGCCCCATCCCATTCGGTTGCCCAGTCGGGCTCGGCCGCAACACCCTCACCGACATGCGCATCGCAGTCATCCCACAATGGTGGCCCGCGCGCCGGGGATATGTGTGGTGGCTCGGAGTCAACCCCGATGTGGTCCAGAATCCGTCTGATCTGCATGCCCTCGGTAATGAACGCGATCAGACGCATCTGCCCACCGCACATCGGGCACAGCAACGGGAACACCTCGTAGATGCGGGCGATCAGCACCGCCCACAGGTAATGCGCCGGTGAACATTTGGATGGTGCAGATTCGGGCGTTGGTGGGCTCGCATGGCCCAGCGGAACCACCCCCGGCGCGCCCTCACTCATGTTGGCTGGGTCGGCCTGCACGACGACTTGCTTGGCCGGTTGTGCCAGCGCCGTCACCGCAGCCCTGAGCGGCGAGTTCGGAGCCAGCACACCAAAATAGCGGTGCCGGTGCGTGCGCGGCGGAGGCACCAGCGCCGCAATGCGGGCTATCAGCTCCAGCGGCGTGAGGTGCAGTTCGTCAGCCTTGGCGCCACGCTTGTCCGAGCCAGGCTCGCTGTGCTGTTTGGCGCAGCGGTACACCAGGGCAGCGCCCTCTTTGCGAAGACGTTCCATGGCAAAAGGTGGGCGGGCGCAGTAACGCAACAGCCGCTCCAGGGCTGCGCGGTCGTCTGCTTCGATGCACACACCGGCGTCCACCGAGAAGCCGCTGTGCTGGTAGGCCAGCATCTCTTTGGCATCTGCCTTCTCGATCAGGCCCCGGCCCACGAAGGCGCGCAGGATGCGGCGGCGCAAATCGGCCTGCACCTGTGCCACGGCAGTGGCATCAATCCCATTGGCCGGGTGAAAGACGATGCACGGCGATGCGGCTGGAGGGGCTGCATCAACGTCGCCCGCGCCCGCCACTTCCTCAAACACCCCATCGACCGCGCACACATGGAAGTGCACATGCCCGTTCAGGCTGGAGCCGAACCTGTGGATGAAAGCGACTGCGCCGATGTGCAGCGCCGCCTTTTCCACCTGGTCCGCGCCGGCGCAGTGGCCCTGCAGGCTTTGCGCAATAACGCGCAGGAAGACGCGCAGCACCATGTTCAGTACCGCCCCGTCGCGCTGCATGAAGTAGCGCAACCGCTTCGGCACCGAGAGCACCCACTGGCGCACCGGCAGACGGGGATAAACACGATCGCAGAGGTGCGCCGCCGTCTCCACCATGCGTCGCGTGTTGCATGAGGGGCAGACACCACGGCCTTTGCAGGAATAGGCGACGAAGTAGTCGTGGCCGCAGTCATCACACCAGGCGCGGGCAAAGCCATGGGCATAGATGCCGCACTCCAGATACTTGCGAAACGCCTGACGGACATAGGGCTTGGGGGTGTGGTGATCTCCTTGGCCGTCGAACTGGCCGCAACTGGCCAACTCAAACCAGGTCACGAAGTGCTCGGCTATGGTTTGGTACAGCAGAGTCCGCTCGGGGTGGCGCGGGTTGTAGAGCTTGGGCTTTGCACCCGCTGGCCCGCCCGCATGAGAATGCGCTTGCGTTGAGCGTGCAGTGGCGGGCATGGGGCGGTGCCAGCATGGGCTGGGTGCCTCATGATACTGGGTTTATATCCAGCATTACGCACTTCTCTTCTGTCAGTGGAAAGCCCGGTCACTCCTGAATTGATAGCTATTCACGTAGATTTCACGGTGGCTAGGCTACCCCTGGGCGGGCAAAGCCTACCTGACAACCGTTGCGCTGGTGACCAATGCATTGCAGGCTACAACAACCTTTGTCTTGCTGCTGCCCGCCTTGCTGCACGCACCCCGTGGGCAACAACGCGACGCGCTGCGCACAGGGCTGCCGCTGGGCGGGTTGATGCTGTGCATTTTTGTATCTGAAACCTATGGTGTGGCGCACACCTTGGCCAGCCACGCGGCCTTGCTCATCAGCCTGTGCGTGGTCTTGACGCCTTTGGCGCAGTGGTGGCTGCTGGGCCAGCGCCCCGGGCCGGCCATAGGGATGTTTTCAGGGGTATCGGTAGTGGGTGCCGCACTGCTGAGCGGCGGGCTGTCGGCGGGGTTGAACTGGGGCGATGCCCTGATGCTCACGGCTGCCGCGCTGCGGGCCATCACCGTGTGCAAAACCAGCCAGCTTACCCGCCACAGCAGCGCCTCGGCACTTGCCCTCGCGGCGGTGCAAGCGGGGGTAATGGCAGCAGGCAGCCTGGTGCTGGCCCTGCTCACCCCGGGCGGCCTGCCACCCCTGCCGACTGCCCCCGCCTTTTGGCAAGCCACGGCCTAGCTCCCGCCCGTCGTGCGTGCTCACGCTGGTTTTGAAAAAACCGGTGCGTATCGCATACAAATTGGCGAATTTCTCCCCCTGGAGCAGCAGCGCCTCACCGCGCTTGACCTTGCGCCGAATACCCACCAACGCGTCCACACGCTCCAAGTCCCGGGGGCTCAAGTCCTTGGGCAAACACAGGCCACGCGCTTTGCAGTTGCCACACCCGGCGGTGAGCTGCAAACCCGTTGCCGGCATCATGGCTTGCCCCCGGCAAACAAGAAGTCCAGGCGGGCCACCAGACGCAGCACGACAAAGCGGGCATCGATCCCGGCCACGGACTCCCTGCCCGCCTCCAGCCGCAGGTCCACCGTGTTTGTGGGGCTGTAGCCCAGCATCCACGCGGTTCGGCGGGCGGGTTGGTAGGCACTGAAGCCGGCCTCGGTGGCCAGCAGGGTGGCGCCAGCGCCGCTCAGGCGATGCTCGGCCACCAGGCGTTCGGTGCGCACCCCCCACTCGGC
>CALRWE010000235.1:0-4980 GCA_943371745.1 Rhodoferax sp. OV413 | reverse complement strand
CCCCACTGCGCCCGATCAGCACCACGAATGGCGTGACATTGGGCCAGTTGGGGTCCACGCTTTGGCGAATGGCAGGCTCAAACCCGTCAAACGCATAAATCCGGGTGGCCCCTGCGTAGTGATGCGCATGCTTGAGCGCGCGCGCGCCTTGCTCATCCATGACCACAGCGGCCAACTCCACCTTTTGCCGCGACGCTGTGATGAAGGCCTGCAATTTCTCAAAGGCATCAGGGCACGTCGAGCAATAGGTGGTGGTGAACACATAGGCCGCCGGGCGGGGCCCGCTTTTAACCAAGCTGGCCCAGCTTGTTTCATCAAAATTTGCTACTGAATTAACCTGGCCTTTGCCAATAGATACGCCGGCTAGCGGCGCATTAGGCCAAAAAACGAGTGATACGCCTGCCCAAGCCATGCCCAGAAGGCCACGGCGCGTTGATGGGGGCAAAGCCGGGGTGTTGGGCATCGGGTCAGAATGTGATTTCATGAAACTGGGTCTCTGTTGCGTTACGCCACACCACGGCCATGCGCTGGCCGTGCTGGATGAGGCGGGGAAAATCGTTGTCGCCCTGCATCTGGCCCAGGGTGAGCAGCTTGAAGGTCTGACCGCCATTGCTGGACAACCAGGCCTTGAGTGTGCTGATTTGGCCCTCGCTGCTGCGCCAGACGATGGCGACACGCTCACCCGCGGCCACCACGTCGGCGTGCTCCGCCCGGTCATCGGGCAAACGGCGCACCGTCTCCAGGCGTGGGCTGCCGTCGGGTTTGAGTTGGCCGTAGCGCACGCCCGCCACCGGTTGCGCGCCTTCCTGGCGAATGCCAAACCAGACGGCATGGAAACCGTCGCGAGCAGGCGCAAGCCCCGGCCCGTGGTGCGGGCAACCATCCACCCGCCATTCGTCAAAGGTGGCCCTCACCGGGGGCGAATCCGGCGTCCGCGCTGGTGTGAGGGCAGCAAAGGCGTGATCCCGCACATTGGGCTCAAAGACGTGGCGCCACAGGGCGTGCAGCACCCCATCGGCCCCTAGTCCGAGCGCAATGCGGCAGCACTCACAGGAGTGGTCGGCCACCTTGATGTCAGGGCCAAAGGTGGCTCCACCATCGGCCGAGGTATTGCGATAAATGGCTGCGCCCCGGTAACTCGACTTGCTCCCCGCTTTGGGCGCCAGCTCCAGATCGCGCTTGTCAATCCACAGGGTGTGCAAGACACCGCTGGCATCAAAACCAATCGACTCAAAGCGGTGCGTGATCTCCTGGCGGTCCGCATGCACCGTGACTGGCGGCGCAAATGTCTGACCGCCGTCCACCGAACGCAGCAGGCGGACAAAGCCGGTGTAGGGCTTGGCACGTGGCTGCGTGTAGGAGATGAGCACGGTGGCGTTGGGCCCAAAAAGCAGCTTGGGGCGGCTTTCACCATCTGCCGCAACCGCGTCGCCTGCGGTGTCAATCACCCGTGGCGCACCCCAGGCCAGGGCAGCCCCGCCCGAGGCGGGCGCACTTTGAATAAACAGCTGGCTTTGTGCATTCAGACCCACCAGCCACAAGGCACCATCAGGCGCGAACGCAGCGCCGGTGCCCAAAGGCACACGGGGCTTGCGGGCAGCCGGCTTGGCCGGGCTGACCGCCGCTGCGCTGGACGCGCCAAGGGGTTTGGCGGACTCCTGAACTTGGTGCGCCCAGGCGCTGGCGCCACTGAGCACCGTGGCCAGCAGCCAAACTGTCAACCAGCGCCAGGAGCGTGCAAGAAAACATGGAGTCATTTGAAATCCCAAAAAATGTTGAAGTTCAACGGCCGGACAAACCCAACGCATGGCGACCTGCGTCGCCATGCCAGGCCAAAGCCCCTACTTGAGGCTGTAGCGCAGTTCGGTCTGGATCGAGCGCTGGGGCATGGTGTGGGCCTGCCAGGACTTCTGGTTGCCCACGTTGTTGATGCCCGCGCCCCACTCCCAGCCTTTGGCAAAACGCCAGACAGCTTTCAGGTCAAGCTGGTTGACCCGGGAAATGCCCCCGAACGTGTCGGGGTTGTCATCCAGATTGAGCTCGGTATTGAACTGCCGCCCGCTATAGCGCCAAACCGCCCCCAGCAGCCACTGGGCATTGGGCCGGTAGCTCACCTGCACCCCGTAGCGCTGCTTCGGGATGCGCAACCACTGCTTGCCCACCTGGGCCGGGTTGGCTGCATTGGCCTTGACCGTCGCGTCTGCAAAGGTGGCGCTGCCGCCCATGTCCAGGCCCGGGGTGAGCACGTCGCGTGCCTCCCAGACCAGCTCCACGCCCCGGGTGAGCACCCGGTCCACATTGCTCACGCGGGTCACGGTGGGGTTGACGGTGGCATCCGTCTGGCGCGAGATGGTGTCGATCACGTCATCCTGAAAAAAGCTGGCGCGCAGGGACTGGGTATCCCATGTTTTTTCAACAGCCAACTCCAGGGAGTCCGAACGCTCGGGGCGCAAATTGGGATCGCTGGTGGTGATGTTGCTGCCCGTCTTGGTGCCGTTGAACAACTCGTCCACATTGGGAAAGCGCACGCCGCGGCCCCAACTGGCCCGCAACAACACATCGTCGGTGGCGGTCCAGGCCACTGAGACCTTGGGACTGCTCGCACTGATCGTGCGCGCCGGGTAGGCGCTTTGCGCGATGGGCGGTCCGGCAAAAAACTGCGAACCACTCCCAGATTCAAACCGTTCCAGACGCACCCCTGTGGTCAGCAACACATCGGGGCGCAGGCGCCAGGCGTCTTGCGCGTACAGCGCGGTGACCGTGGTCTTGCCGACATAGTTCTGATTGAGCGTTGTCTCATTCTGGCGCCAGTCGGTCGAGTTGTTGACGATATTGCGCAGCTGGTACTGGTTGCGGTGCAAGCCAAAGGTGAGTGCGTGCCGGCCATCGCCAAAGTCGCCTTTGACCGGGGTGTAGGTTGACTGCACTTCAAAGGTGTTCCAACCCGTGCCATCACGGCGGGTGACGGTGCCCGGGCCACCCAGCGCCGCCAGCGGGTCCGCTTGATTGGCCTGCCGGTTGGCGTCGCTCAACATGGTGTAGTCGGTGGCCACCACAGACGCATTCCAGCCTGTGGCATGACGGGTCTTCCAGGTCAGCCCGAGTTGGCGGTGCAGCTCGTCGCGCTGGCTTGGCGCAAAGGTGTTGGCGGGTACCGTGAAGCGGTTGACACCATCATTCACCACGCCGGCCCAGATCGGATTGCCTGCCGCGTCCCGCAGGTCGGTCTGGTTGCGCACCGTGCTGTCGCTGCGCCAGGAAGACACCCGACCTTCAATGCTCTGGGTGGGCGACAGGTCGTAGCCCAGACGGAAATTGACCGTGTCCTGCACCGAGTGATCGATGGTGGTGGCCCCAAAGACGGCGCGGTCCCGGCTCTGGGGGTCTTTGTCATACCGAATGCCGGTGACGCGGGTGCCCGAGGTTGGCGCAGCAAAAGAGGCTGCGGTCACCCCGCGTACGGCGTTGGCATAACCCATGGGGTGGCCCTCGCTGTCCTGGTGCTGGACACCCAGCGAAAACCACAGACCGGAGTCAAGCCTGGAGGCCAACCGGGCCGACAACATGGTGCCCGAATAGCCCTCGGAGGTGCCGTATTCGCTGAAGGACTGGTGGCTGGCCTTGACACTGACCGACGCCTCCAGACCCGTGGGCTTGCGCTCCGAGATCGCCAGCGTTGTGCCGATGGAGTTGCCGGGATAAATGGCAGAGTAAGGCCCGTAAAGGGCGTCGATGCGCTCAATGGACTCGACGTTGACCATGTTCCAGCGCGGTGCATCAAAGCGCCCCAGAAAGCTGGAGATCAGGTAGCCATCCAGATAGACCAGCGCCCGACCCGGTTGCAGAACGCCAAAGCTGCGCCCGCCGATGTTGGCATTGCGGTCACCGATGTAGCGCTTGCGCACGGTGGTGCTCGGCAGAGTGAGGGCCACGTCCTCCGGATTGAAAATATTTTGCTCCCGCAACTGCTCGGCATTTCGGCTGGCGGTGCTGCTGGGCAGGTTGGGCGCGAGCTGGGTTCGCGCACCGGTGACACTGATGGTTTGCAACTGGGCCTCGGTGGCCACACCTTGGGCAAAGCCCATCGCTGGCACCAGCGCCCAAGCACAGACCAGCGGGAGGCGCCGACCTGGCGCGCTTGTTTGACGACGATCGATTCGCATGAAAACTCTTAAAAAATTGCCATAAACCGTCTCCAGCCGCTGTAAATACAGCTTGAGACGCTATTGATTCAATAGTTCAAGAGTCCAGGCGGCCCTCTCGGCGGGGGCCGCAGTGCCACGTGGGTGGAGAAAAAAACCGCCTGCCAGGCAGCAGGAACGGCAAGATCAGCCCGATCGATGAACAGGTGGGTCCCGACCTGGAGTGCCGGCAGCACCCGGTCAACGGCCAACAGGCAAAACGGGCAATGAACCAGTGAGGGTTCGGCCACCTGCCCTACAGGGGAGTCCGTCTGGATTTGGCCGGTGGTGACGTCCACCCAGCGCATGCCGGCGTCCGTGCAAATCCCGACCCAAGGCGATGCGTCCGCTTGCGACCACGCCACCGCGTGCGACACCGTGGGCGCCAGCGCGCCAAACACCGCCATCCACACGGCCAACCACACCACCAAGGTGCGACGCAGCGGGTCAAAGCGCGGTGTGTGGGTCATGGGCAGGCAAGGCAACGGTCGCGGAGTCTTATCCGGGTCTGGGGGATTTAATGCTTGCCGTGGTTCATGACGGGTTTACCGTCCATCTTGGCGCCGGGCGCCATGGCGGCCACGGGCACGGTCAGGTCCATCTTGCTCTCTACGCCCTTGGCATCCTTGAACACCAAGGTTAGTGGCACCGTGGTGTCTTTGGGCAACGCGGCTTTCAAGTCCATCAGCATGACGTGGTAACCACCGGGCTTGAGTTCCACGGTTTTGCCGGCGGGCAGGTCCAGCCCACCCGGTACGGCCCGCATTTTCATGACGTCACCGTCCATTTTCATTTCATG
>CALRWE010000234.1:0-5045 GCA_943371745.1 Rhodoferax sp. OV413 | reverse complement strand
TCCTTATTTATTCAGCCTACATTTTCTCAATGAGATCATGATGGCACTGGCACTCATCCCTGACGAAGCCCCAGCATCGCACGCGCTTCAGCCGGGCTGGCGACTGAACGCCCCGCATGGCGAGCGCACTCGGCCAAGGCGGTGATCAGCTCGCCGTTGCCTTTGGCTCGCTCGCCGGTTGGCAGGTAGAACGTGTCCTCCAGACCGGTGCGCAGCATGCCACCCAGGTCAGCTGTTTTCTGGTGCACGGGCCAAATCTCGGCACGACCAATGAGCGTGGCCTGCCACACACTGTCAGGGGCCATCCATCGGGGCAACAGCGCCAGCAGATCCGCATCACACGGCATGCCGGAAGCCACGCCCATGACCAGGTTGTATTCCGCACGGCCCATGGTGGGCTTGAGCAGGCCGGCCTTCAAGTACATGCCCACCGAGCGAACGATGCCCACGTCAAAGCATTCAAACTCGGGGTGCACGTTGCACTCCTCCATCACGTCCAGAAACTGCTGTACCTTGGCCACCTGGTTGTCAAACAGCATGGGAGGCCAAGCCCATTGGCCGTCATCCTTGATCTTGAGGTAGTTCAGACTGCCCGCATTGCAGGCGGCGATTTCAGGCTTGACGCGTCGGATACAGGCCACAGGACCCGTGATGTCCTTGCCCACGACGCCTGTCGTCAAGTTGATGATCACGCCAGGACACGCTTGACGAATCGCGCCCACCACGGATTCAGCCACATCGGGATCCCAGGACGGCATGTGTCCCATGCCCTCATCCTGCATACGCAGATGCACATGCATGATGGAGGCCCCGGCATTGAAAGCATCCCGTGCCTCAGAGGCCATTTGCGACGGAGTAACTGGAACCGGGTGCTGCTTGGGGTTGGTCAGCACGCCCGTCAGGGCGCAGGTCAGAATTGCTTTTTCCATCATGTTTCCTTTATCTCGTCCAATTCAATTTCAATCAACAAAGCGCCGGATTCGACTTGCTCGCCCAGTTTCACATGCAAGGCCACCACGGTGCCCGCAGCTTGCGCGGTGAGCCACATCTCCATCTTCATGGCCTCAACGCACACCATGGCCTGCCCCGGTTGCACGCCCTCGCCCACCGCGAATTGAATTTGCGTGACCTTGCCAGCCACAGGGGCACGGGCTCGCGTGGCGTCCATCGCCATGTCTTTTTCCGGAAACGGAGACACCTCCTGGAAGACGAATGAAGAACCGCCCAGGGCCATATACAGCGCGTTCTGATGGATCAAGGCAATCGCCTTTCGATGGATGCCATTCATTTCAAAGCGCAAATCACCGTCCTGAAAGCTCACGATTCGCACATTCTGCTGCCGTCCTCGCAGGCTGACACCCACGTTACCAACCCGGTCAGGCTGCACGCGCAGCGTTTGCGTGACCTCATCGCACCGAAGGGGAATGTCAAAGGCCGCGACACTGTCAGCCCGCCAATGGGCTCCGTGCTGCAGGGCCAGTGTGGCCGCCGCCACACACCAGGCCTCGTCGCTTGCCAATGGGCGCTGCAACAGCGGGTCCCCGGCCTCCTGCCACTGGTCAATCATTGTGGTGGTCATGGCAGCACCCCGAAAGGCGGGATGATTCAACAGGTCCGCCAGGAACCGGCCGTTGTTGCGCAGGCCGAGTAAGGGGCTGTTCTCCAGCGCAGCGCGCAAGCGCCGAATCGCGTCATCCCGATCACGCCCATGCGCGATGATCTTGGCCACCATGGCGTCGTAATGAGGTGATATCTCACTGCCCTCTTCGATACCATCATCGATGCGCACCCCACCCGGCAAGGCCTGCTGCGGACGCCACCACCGCACAGTTCCGGTTTGTGGCGCGAATCCGGCGTAAGGGTCTTCAACGTACAAGCGCGCCTCAATCGCATGGCCCGAGAGCGTGATGTCGGCCTGGGCCACAGGCAAGCGCTGCCCGGCCGCTACCAGCAATTGCCACTCCACCAGATCAAACCCGGTGACCAACTCTGTCACCGGATGCTCAACTTGCAAGCGCGTGTTCATCTCCAGGAAATAGTGTTTGAGGTCAGCATCCACCATAAATTCAACTGTGCCGGCCCCCCGGTATCCAACCGCTAGCGCCGCAGCCACGGCATCCTGGCCCATGATCTCGCGCATGGCAGGGCTGACAGCGGGTGACGGCGCTTCTTCGATTACCTTTTGTCGGCGGCGCTGGGCGGTGCAATCGCGCTCACCCAGGTAAACGGCATTGCCATGCGCATCGGCAAACACCTGAATTTCGATATGCCTGCCGTTGTCAATCACTCGCTCCAGCATCAGGGTGTCGTTGCCAAAAGCGCTCTGCGCCTCCCGCCTGGCGCCCACAATCGCCTGTGCCATGTCATCAACGCTGCGCACCAGGCGCATGCCACGCCCCCCGCCACCTGCGACGGCCTTTACCAAAAGCGGGAAGCCCAGCTTCAAGGCTTCTTCAGTTAGCCGCGCATCATCCTGCTCGCCCCCCAGATAGCCCGGCGCGCAGGGGACGCCGGCCTCCAGCATGCGGCGTTTGGCCAGCGCTTTGTCTCCCATGGCCTGGATCGCACCGGGCGGTGGCCCAATGAAAACCAGGCCGGCGTCCAGGCAGGCTTGGGCAAAGCCCGCGTTTTCGCTCAGGAATCCGTAGCCTGGATGAATGGCATCAGCACCGGTTTTGCGAGCCGCAGCCAGCAAAGCATCCACGCGCAAATAGGAATCGGCGGGCGCAGAGCCACCAAGATGCACCGACTCATCCGCCTGGCGCACATGGGGCGCTAACCTGTCGGCATCGCTGTAGACCGCCACGGTTCGGTAACCGAGCTTGCGGGCGGTGCGGATGACGCGGCAGGCAATCTCGCCACGGTTGGCAATCAGAATTTTGGAGAAGGTCATTGCAGGGCCCAGGTTGGTTTGCGCTTTTGGAGAAAGGCCATCGTTCCCTCCTGGCCCTCGGGGCCGTGAACTGCATTTGAAAAGATGATTGCGGCGTCCCGCAGCACATGCGAGGGCTCGGTCAGGCGAGCACGCGCCATCAGGGCTTTGGTGGTTGCCAGCGCACCGGGGGCGCACGCCAGGATGTCAGCCAGCACGGTTCCAAGCGCCACATCCATCTGATCCGGCGCATGCACAGCATGCACCAGACCGATAGTCAGGGCTTCTGAGCCACTGAGCCGCCCACCCGTCACTGCCAGACGTTTGGCTTGGGAATAGCCCAAACGCTCGACCAAAAACGGGGCAATCTGGGCTGGCACCACACCAAGGCCTGTCTCTGGCAAACGAAAAGCAGCCGTCTCGCTGGCTAGCGCCACATCTGCCACACAGGCCAGGCCCAGCCCGCCCCCCATCACGCTACCCTCCAGGACGGCAACCAGGGCCAGCGGCGTTTTAGCGTAGGCAGCACACAGCTCGCCAAACTGAAGATTGGCCTGTGCCACCGCGTCCATCGTCGCGTCGGCATCTTTCGCCGGGGTAGCCGCCTGCATGACCTGCATGCGCGCATTGGCCATGTCCTTGAGATCTGCACCGGCACAAAAGTGCCCACCAGCCCCACGCAACACCACTACCCGGGACTGACCACCAGCTTCGGCGTCAGCGAGCACTTGGCGCAATTCGGCCACCATGTGCAGTGACATGGCGTTGCGCAGCGCGGGCCGGTTGAGGGTGACATGAAGGACAGGCCCTTCCCGCTTCACCATCAGGGTTTGGAGGCTGGCTTGTCCGACCTCCAGCGCTGAAGCAAGTTGCACCATGCGATTCACGCCTTGCCCGGCAAGGTGCCTTCAAGCTTGCAAATGATGCCCAACATGATCTCGTCGGCACCGCCTCCAATAGAGATCAGACGGCTATCCCGGTAGGCCTGAGAAATCGGGTTCTCCGCAGTGAAGCCCATGCCGCCCCAGAACTGCAGACAGCTGTCGGCGACCTCCCGGCTGAGGCGGCCAGCCTTGAGCTTGGCCATGGAAGCCAGCTTGGTCACGTCCTTGCCCGACACATATGACTCGACTGCCCGATAGGTCAAGGAACGCAGCGCCTCCACCTCGGTGCGCAGCTCGGCCAATCTGAAGTGAACCACTTGGTTGTGCAATACGGATTTGCCAAAAGTCTGGCGCTGGCGCGTGTAGTCAATGGTCTGGTCAATCAGGCGGTCCAACGAACGCAGGCAACCGGCTGCGCCATACAAACGCTCTTCCTGAAACTGCAGCATCTGGAACATAAAGCCCATGCCCTCCTGCCCAATCAGGTTGCGCCGGGGCACGCGCACGTTGTCAAAAAACAATTGCGCCGTGTCGGATGAATGCATGCCGATTTTTTCAATTTTTTGTCGGGTGATGCCGGGGCTGTCCATGCGCACGATGATCAAGGACTTGTTTTTGTGCGCGGGGCCATCCGAGGTATTGGCCAGCAGACAGCACCAGTCGGCCTGCATGCCATTGGTGATCCACATCTTGGAGCCATTGATGAGGTAGTCGTCTCCGTCCTTGGTAGCCGTGGTCTTGAGCGCTGCCACATCGGAGCCGCCACTGGCTTCACTGACCCCCAGGCAACCGACCATGTCGCCCGCAATGCTGGGTGCCAGGAACTCCCGGCGGAGTTCATCCGAGCCAAAACGCGCCAAGGCGGGCGTGCACATGTCGGTGTGCACGCCAATGGCCATGGGCACACCGCCTGCATTGCATTCTCCCAAGGCTTCTGCCATCACCATGGAATAGCTGAAGTCCAAGCCCATGCCACCAAACTCGGTAGGGAACTTGATGCCCAGCAGACCCAGGTCACCCATCTTCTTGAAGACCTGGTGTGCAGGGAACTGCCCTGCGGCTTCCCATTCAGGCAAAAACGGGTTGATTTCCTTGGCAACAAATTTGCGCACCGTATCGGCAATTTGCTCGTGTTCAGGCGTGAATTTCATGGCTGTCTTTCGTTAGGATGAAGATTTGAGGGAAACGTTGTGCACTACAGGCGGGCCACGCCAAAGGTATTGGCGTTGAGCTTGCGGCTCTGCGCCTCTGCAGCCAGCGCCAACCCGAGCCCGAGCAGGCGACGGGTA
>CALRWE010000233.1:0-5065 GCA_943371745.1 Rhodoferax sp. OV413 | reverse complement strand
CTGGCGTGGCAGGGCTCGTGCCAAGCTCCAACTGGCGCCGCCGTCGGGCGACAGCGCAATATTGCTGTAGGCCATGACAAAGACGGCATCGTCCGCCGCCACGATGAAATCACAGGCCAGAGCCAGTGAAAATCCGGCACCGGCCGCAGCACCTTCAACGGCGGCGATCACCGGCTTGGGGAAAGACCTGATGGCTTCAATCCAGGTGTGCAGTGCGTCAATGCTTTGCGCCTGATGGGAGGCCGGCTGCTGCCGGTTCGCCTGCAAGCGCTGCAGATTTCCGCCCGCACTGAACAGGGAGCCCTCACCGGCAATGACCACCGTGCGAACGTCTGCAGAGCGCTCAGCGCGGCTTAGGGCCTCAATGCCCTCGGTGTAGATTTCCGGCCCCAGGGCATTGCGATGAGCTGGGTTCGAAATAGTGAGAATCAGCGTTTGACCTTCACTGCTGCGCTTGAGTTCGGTGGTCATGGTCTGGGGATGTCTCAATAGAAGAAGCTTACTCTTCCTCGTGCAACAGGCTCAGACCGATGGCACCGCGGCGGCGCAGCCAGGGGCTGGGGCGATAGCGCGGGTCGCCGTAAACAGTTTGCATGTTGAACAGGACCTCCAGAATATTGGTTGGACCGTAAAGATTACCCATGGCGAGTGGCCCCATCGGATAACCCAGTCCCAGTGTCACGGCCTTTTCCAGATCAGCGGGCGAGCAAATGCTTTGCTGGCAGATGTCCGACGCAATGTTGACGATGGTTGAGACCACCCGTTGGGTCACAAAGCCGCCACTGTCCCGAATGACGCTCACCGCCTTGCCGTCCCTCGCCATCAGGGCGTGGGCGGCGCGGGTCATGTCGTGTCGGGTTGCAGGATTGGTGGCCAATACCCGCCTGCGGGTGGTGGCGTCGTCCACCAGCATGTCAATGCCTATCGTTCGCGCGGGGTCAAGCCGCTCAACCACCGCCACCGTAGTAACGTCAAAACCCAGCGGCGCCACCAGGGACAGCGCCAAAGGCGAGGGGGATGCGCCAGTTTCAATTTTGGCGCCCAGGTTCTTGAGTAGTTGCAGTAACTCAGATTTCCGCGCTGCCCTCGGGGAGACCCACACCGGCGGCATCTCGTCGACGGCAGGAGCGGGTAGCTCCGGGCTGACCTGCGCTGTTCCGGCCTCGTAGCGGTAGAAGCCTTCGCCTACTTTCTTGCCGATCATGCCGCCCGCCAGCCGCTGGGCCGTGATGACACTGGGCCGATAGCGCGGCTCCTCAAAGTACTGGTGGTAGACCGATTCCATCACGGGATGGGACACGTCCAGTCCGGTCAAGTCCATCAACTCAAATGGCCCGAGTTTGAATCCGATCTGGTCTTTCAAAATCCGATCCACCGTGGCGAAATCTGCCACCCCTTCGCTCACGATGCGCAAGGCCTCGGTGCCATAGCCTCGCCCGGCATGGTTCACGATAAAACCGGGCGTGTCTTGGGCTTGCACTGGCGTGTGCCCCATTTGCCGTGCGTAGGTGGCCAGGTCCGCGCAGACGCTGGGGTCGGTCTTCAGCCCTGCAATGACTTCGACCACTTTCATCAAGGGTACGGGGTTGAAGAAATGAAAGCCGGCGAAGCGTTCAGGACGCTTGAGCCGGGCTGCAACAGAAGTCACCGACAGGGACGATGTGTTGGTGGCCAACACGGTGTCGGTGCCAACCAATCCCTCCAATTCAATGAACAAACTCGCCTTGACGTCCAGGCGCTCCACGACGGCCTCAATAATTAAACCGCAGCCGGACAACGCAGCAAGGGTATCCGCACATTGAAGGCGGGATTTGTACAGTTGCGTCTGGGTGTCGTCCAGTCGGCCTTTTTCGCACAGCTTGTCCCACTGTCCGAAGACACTCTTTTGCGCCGCTTGGGCGGCCTCGAACTGAAGGTCAAACAGCAGGACCGTGCTACCAGCTTGCGCAGCGATTTGCGCAATGCCGCGGCCCATGGCGCCTGCACCAACGATGCCAATGGTCAAATATTTTGGTTTCATGTGCAAGATTATGAACTGCGGCAACGGGGCAATAAGACCCGTTGGTTCAGCCGCTGATGCTGCGCTCAAGCGCAGGATGAAAAGGTCAAGGGCAAGGCGTGTGAGCGAACCCGATGGGTCGTTGTCAGGTGACAGGGGCTTGTCTGGTTTGACTGCGGGTGGCCAGCATGCTGGCGGTCATTGCCAGTAGCAGCCCTGCCAGGCCGGCCCAGTGCAGGTTCGACATCTGCCCGTGAGAGATCAACCAGCCGCCACTGGTGGCGCCGAGGGCCTGGCCTGCGTACATGGCCGAGGTGTTCAAGGCGATGGAGCCCGAGGTCAAGGCGGGTGCCATGCCGGACAGCCTGGCCTGCTGTGCCGAATTGGCCGAGAAGCAGCCCAGGGCCCAAGGAATCAGAACCAGTGCGGTGAGCAAGAGGCTGGTTCCCAAAGGCCACAACAACAAGCTGAGTGCGATGCTGCCCATGGCCATCAGCACGGTGCGGGCGGGCCCCAAGCGCTCGATATTGCGTGTGACCCACAGATTACCCAAAAATCCGAACACGCCAAACCAGGCAAACATCAGGCTGAGTTGGGTGGGTGTGATGTCGAACGTGGCTTTGTAATAAGGCGCGAAATAAGAAAAGAGAACAAATTGTCCAGCCGAATACAAGGCCGTGACGAGCACGCAGAGCATCAAGGGTCTGGACCTGAGTGTTTCATGCCATGTCGCCAACGAAAAGGCGGGCGGTTTGACACCATCCGGCATGGCACGCCAGACCCACAACGCGCTGAGCACGGATAACATTCCCACCAAGCAGAATGCAAATCGCCAGCCTAGTGTTCCGCCCACCAAGGCGCCCAGCGGCATGCCCAGAACAGAGGCCAGGGACCAGCCCAAAAATACCAGACTGATGGCCTTGGCTCTTTGGTGTGGCGATACCAAAAACGCAATGCATGCCGCTGCTTGCGGCGTGAAGATGGCCGGTGAAATCACTGTCAGCACCCGAACAGCCAGGAGTGAGCCAAAGGTGGGCATGGCCGCGCTCAGCACATGCAACACACCGTACCAGAGCATGACCAATGCCAGCAGGCGCCGCCGATCCCACTTGGCGACCACAGCCACCATCAGTGGTGCCCCCAGGCACATCACGAGCGCTGCCGCCGAAATGAGCTGTCCAGCTTCGGGCACTGATACGGCCAGCGAACTGCTGATGTCGTTGAGTGTGCCGGGCACCACCATCACTCCTGTGCCGATAACGAAATTACCGAACAGCAGCGCCCACAAAACCGGGGGCATGGCATCTGCCGCCACCGGACCCCGCCCGTTCAACGCCGAACCTGCAAGGCGCCTGGGTTGACGATATTGGTCGGAGTACCCTTGATGAAGTTGATCACGTTGTCAAAGGCCGCACCAAAGTACAACTCGTAACTGTCTTGCTCCACGTAGCCAATGTGGGGCGTACAGATGCAATTTTCCAGCCGCAACAGGGCGTGTCCTTGCAGAATCGGCTCGGTTTCAAAGACGTCGATGGCCGCCAGACCGGGCCTGCCGCGGTTGAGGGCACTGATCAGGGCATCAGGCTCGATCAATTCAGCACGCGAGGTATTGACCAGCAGCGCGGTCGGCTTCATGCGACCGAGATCATCCGCCCGGACGATGCCCTGAGTTTCTTCGGTCAGCCGCAGGTGCAGGGACAACACATCACATTGGGTAAAAAAGTCATCGCGACTTGCAGCTGCCTCAAATCCGTCCAAAATAGCGCGCTCCAACGACGGTGGGCGACCCCAGATCACCACCCGCATACCAAAAGCCTTGCCGTAGCCAGCCACCAAACGGCCAATTTTCCCGTAGCCCCAAATGCCAAGAGTTCTATTGTTGAGCACGCTGCCGATGCAAAAATTCGCGGGCATTGAGCCGGTTTTGAGCCCCGATTGTTGCCAGGCGCCGTGTTTGAGGTTGCCGATGTACTGAGGCAAGCGCCGCATGGCCGCCATGATCAGTGCCCAAGTGAGTTCGGCCGGGGCGACTGGGGAACCTGTACCTTCAGCGACGGCAATGCCGCGTTCGGTGCATGCGTCCACATCGATGTGAGGGCCCACACGTCCGGTTTGGACGATCAACTTCAGTTTGGGCAGCTTTTCAATCAATTGCCGTGGCACATGGGTGCGCTCACGGTTCAGGACAATGACGTCCGCGTCCTTGAGGCGGACGGCCAATTGGCCCAAGCCCTTGACGGTATTGGTGTAGACCTTGGCTTGGTAAGGTTCCAGCCTGGAAGCGCATTGCAATTTGCGAACGGCATCCTGGTAATCATCGAGTATCACAATGTTCATAAATAATTCCCCTCCGTAACCCCATGATTTTTCAGTGTTTTTTCTGATTCTTCATTGGTAAACGGCGTAACTTTCAAAAAATCCGGCGTAGCTTCTTTCCCACCGCAACCCCACCGCAACCCCATTACACTTACCCCGTTGGCGTAGCTTTTGGCGTCGGTTTTAAAAGGGGTTTGGCGGTGCAGTTTGATGCGCGGGCGGCAAAGCTGCTGCAGCCTGGTAAACACATTGTCGTTGATGGGTGCCCCGGCTTGCGGCTGGTGGCGTCAACGCAGGGGCGCGCCTGGGTGTACCGTTACAAATCGCCCGTGGACAGCCTTATGCGCCAAGTCAAGCTGGGGCAGTGGCCCGCCATGGCTGCGGGCATGGCTGCTACGCGCTGGCAGGAGGTCAAAGACCTGCGGGACGCTGGCCAAGACCCCGCCCAAGCCAAAAAAGACACCCGCAAAGCCGCCCGAGCCAGCGTTTACACCGTGGGCCACGCGGTTGATGACTACATCACCGGGCACTTGGCCACCAACCGCGAGCCACGCGGGGCCAAAGCAGTCGCGGCCCGCCTGCGCACGGCTACCGCTGAGATTGCCAAGATGCCAGCCGCTGGCGTAACTCGTGGCGTAGCTTTTGAACTGATCAACAGCTTGGCCGATAGGCCGGTGCTTGCAAAATCTGTAAGAAATGAATTGGGGGGTGCTTGGGATCTGGCGCTTGATGCGGGCCGGCTGGCCGCTG
>CALRWE010000232.1:0-5094 GCA_943371745.1 Rhodoferax sp. OV413 | reverse complement strand
AGGCTCAATCGCCTCCACCCGGGTGCCCGTGAACACCTCCACGCCCTTGGTCTCGCACCAGTCGCGGATCATGCCGCCCGCAGTGGGCCCCATCATGCGCGGCACCATGCGGTCACCCATCTCCACCACGCTCAACTGGACACCGCGCGCCGCCAGGGCTTCCATGATGATGCAGCCAATAAAACCGGCACCCAGCTGCAGCACGCGCGCACCCGGCGTGGCAAGCGCCATGATGGCGCGGGCGTCCTTGAGGGTCCAGCAGGGGTGAACACCCGCCGTATCGATGCCGGGAATCGGCGGGCGCACCGGATGGGAGCCCGTGGCGATCAACAGGGTGTCGAACTTCAAAGGCTCACCAGCATGAAATGCTATTATTTTTAATTCTGCATCCACATGTTTAACGCTGGCTAGCAGCTGATTTATCCTTAAATCAGCGAAATGCGTCGCACTCTTGCGCAGGTAGGTTCCATGCTCATCCACATTGCCGATCAGCAAGTAGGGAATGGCCATGCGGGAATACGGCGGCTCGGGCTCATCACCCACCAGAGTGATGGTGTCAGTTGGTGCGTGTTTGCGGATGGTTTCTGCGGCAATGACACCGGCCGGGCCGGCGCCAATGATGACGTGATGGGTCATGGTGATTTCTCCTGAAAATGAAAAGCGGCTCTGCAAGCCGCTTGTTTGATGCTCAGCTGCGTCATTGCAGGGGGCGCGCTCCCCGCAATGACGTCGACGCAAGCTCTACAGACTCAAACGCGCCTTGGTGTCGGCGGTCGGGCGACCCTCCGAGTCCCAGCCACGAACGGCATAGTACTTGGGCATCATCTCGGCCAGCATGTTGACCTTGCCTTTGGACGGGCCAGTTTTGCAGGCCTCGGTCAGCAGGCGCTTGGGCAGGCTGTCGTCCTTGGCGGTAAAGCCGGCGCGGTTGTTGAACTCGCGCTCCATGTTCCAGACGCGCTCCCCAATCTTCTCCAGCTCTTCGGTTGTGTACTGTTCGCCACAAGCAGCCGAGATTTGCGGCGCCAGATCGGCCAAGCCCCAGGCAAAGGTGGTGAACACGCACAAGCCCGACGAGTCAAATGCCGCTGTGGCATCCTGAAACGCCTTGACCAGCTCGGGCTTGCCTTCATGCTCGATCGGGTCGGTCTTGACGGGAATACCCAATACTTCAGAGGCGATGGTGTAGCCGCGCAAATGACAGCCGCCCCGGTTGCTGGTGGCATAGGCCAGACCAATGCCCTGGATGGCGCGACCGTCATAGGCCGGAAATTCCTGGCCCTTGCTGGTCATGCTCAGGTCGGGATGGCCGAACTTGGCAGTCAGACGCTTGGAGCCCTGACCAATTTCCACACCAAAGCCGCGGCCGTAAATGGTTTCTTCGGTCAAAAATGCCAGCGCGTGGGCCGAACCAAACGGCGCTTCAATGCCGATCTGCTCCTTGGTCAGCACACCCATTTCATACATCTCCATCACCGCACCCACAGTGGCGCCAAAGCTGATGGGGTCGATGCCTTCTTCGTTGCACAACATGGTGGCGTATTGCAGGGCCTCCAGGTCTTTCACGCCGTTGGCAGCACCCAATGCCCAGGCCGCTTCATATTCCAGACCGCCCGATGCCCCCCAGTACTGCGGCTTGTTGGCCACGGTGAAGTGGCTCTCGTCCATCTTGCTGATACGGCCACACGCAATGGTGCAGCCAAAGCAAGCCTGGTTGGTGACCAGTTGCTTCTTGCCGTCGGTCGTGCGGGGCGTGGCCATGGCTTCGGCCGAGATATCCTTGGCGCTCTCAAAAGCGTTGTCACGGTGGTTGCGGGTGGGCAGCGCGCCCATCTCGTTGATGACGTTCATCAGCACCTGGGTGCCGTAAGCCGGCAGTCCCTGGCCCGTCACGGCGTTCTCGGCCAGAATTTTCTTCTTCTCGGCGATGGCCTTCATGAAGGCTTTGGGGTTCTTGATGTTGCCCACGCCTTTGGTGCCGCGCACCGCAATGGCTTTGAGGTTCTTGCTGCCCATCACGGTACCTACACCCGAGCGGCCTGCCGCACGGTGCAGGTCGTTCACCACGCTAGCGTACAACACACCGTTTTCGCCCGCCTTGCCGATGCTGGACACTCGGGTGAGCGGGTCTTGCAGGCTCTTCTTGAGCATTTCTTCGGTTTGCCAGACGCTCTTGCCCCACAAATGGGCCGCATCGCGCAGTTCAGCCACGTCGTCATTGACATAGAGGTACACCGGCTTGGGCGATTTGCCCTCAAAAATGACCATGTCCCAGCCGGCCATCTTGAACTCGGCGCCCCAGTAGCCGCCCGAATTGGAGCAGGCAATGGTGCCGGTGAGCGGGCTCTTGGTGATCACGGTGTAGCGGCCACCTGTGGAGGCCATGGTGCCGGTGAGTGGGCCGGTGGCCCAGATGATTTTGTTGTCGGGTGACAGCGCGTCCACCGTGGCATCTACCTCTTCGACGAGGTATTTGGAGCCCAGGCCGCGTGAGCCAAGGTAGGCCTGCGCCCAGTCCATATTGAGGGGTTCAGACTTGACGGTTCCTGCGGTCAAGTCAACGCGAAGAATTTTTCCTGCCCATGACATGGTGATGTCTCCTTAAATAGCCGAGGGCTGGTTGCCCAATTTATCCGCCCATGCCGCCATCTTGCCCAGGCCGGTCCAGTTGGCGTCAATGAAGGTGATGGCGCCGGTGGGGCAGGCGTCGGCGCAAGCCGGCTCGCCACCGCACAGGTCACACTTTTGTACTTTGCCAGTCTCTTGCACGTAATTGATGGTGCCGAACGGGCAGGCGATGGTGCAGACCTTGCAGCCCACGCAGGTGGACTCGTTCACCACCTTGGCGCCGGTAGCCTTGTCGACCGTGATGGCTTCTACGGGGCAAGCATGGAGACACCAGGCTTCGTCGCACTGGGTACAGGTGTAGGGTACTTTTTTGCCCGTGTGATGGAAGTCAAATACCTTAATGCGGGATTTGGCGGTGGCGAAGGTGCCGTAGTTCTCGAAAGAACAGGCCATTTCGCACTGCAGACAGCCGGTACATTTGTCTGCGTTGATGTGCAACACCTTTTGCATGTGGGGGTCTCCTGGGGGTAGCGGCCCTGCAACCTATGCAAAGCCTTGCCTATGAAATGAAATACATAGCCATTGTTGGGCTTGTGGTTAAGTTATCGCCTAGGGATAACCCTAGTCGGGAATTACAAAACGAATGAAATTCTCAAATTGGAACAAATCAGCACAACCCATGTTGACGGTGCCGGTGAGATGGTTAACATTTGCCGAACACGCAATGCAGCCATGAGCCACACCCTTCCCCAGACCATGCCGGATGCAGTCAACCCCTTGGCGGCCAGCCAGCCCGCTGCCCGCCGCCTGGCCGGCATCGAGCAGGCACGTCGGGTCGCGCTGCGCGAGGGCGCTGCGCTGCCGGCGGGCTGGGTCGCCCCCTGGATTGAGCGATCTTGGCAGCGCTGCATCCACCAGGGTCTACAGCCTGGTCAGCTGCGGGCCTTTGAGGCCGCGGGAGTGTCTCACCAACGCCACACGCTTGAGGCAAACCAACACCTGCGGCACACGGCCCGACCCCTGCTGGAGAGTCTGGGACGCGCCATTGTCAACACGCGCTACTTTGCAATCCTCACGAACGCAAGCGGCGTGGTGGTCGATGTCAGCGGCCCCATTGACCGCTCGGACCCCCGCGCCGACATGATCACCCGCATAGGCACGGATTTGTCTGAGGCCAGCATGGGCACCACGGCCATAGGCGCGGCACTGGCCGAATTGCAGCCAGTGTGGCTCCACCGCGGGGAACACTTTTTCTCGTCCAATGGCCACTACACCTGCGCGGGTGCGCCCCTGTTTGGCCCAGATGGGGCTTGTGTCGGCATGCTGGACCTGACCGGCATTGACGCCCTGGAGCGCCCGGAACTCAAGCACTTGGTGACCCAATCGGCCAGCAAGATCGAGAATGCGCTGGTGCTGGCTCAGGTCCACAGCCTGATGGTTCGCCTGAACTGGCCCGGCTATGCCTTGGGCAGCGAGGCCGACGGCATCGTGTGCCTGGACGCCGACGGCTGGGTGACCGGTGCCAACCCGATTGCGCGCCAGATGGTGCCAGGTCTGGCCCCGGTTCACCAGAGCGCTATTCATGTGGGCGAGTTGTTTGGTGTGGCTTTCGATCGGCTGTTTGAGGCTGCACGACGGCCGGGCACGGTGCTTGACATCCCGCTGTGGACCGGGCTGTGTCTGCAGGCCTTGCCGATCGAAGCCGCGTATGAAGCGCGCCCCGTCCATGGCATCCGCCAAGTCCCCTCGGGTGATAACCGACCCCTGAAAGCCATCGAAGACGATCTGATCCGTCAGGCGGTGGACCAGGCCCGCGGTAACGTGATCGAGGCGGCCAGGGCGCTGGGGATCAGCCGGGCCACGGTGTACCGCAAGCTGGGCAGCAAGCCCCCGGCCAGGTAGTCCGTCCCGCCTTCCCGCGATTCAACCATTCAGTCTGTTTGAGCGCACTGCCTGCGATACTTATCCATGCCAATTCGCCCAAGGAAAAGATTCACACTGACACGCCTGTGCGGTCTTTGCCTTGCGCTGGTTGGTTTAGGCATATCCACTCCGAGCCTGTCTGACCAGGCGCACATTGCTGTGGCTGCCAACTTTTTAGAGCCAATGAAAGCAGTGGCTGCTGTACTGGAAAAAACAACTGGCCACACGCTCAAAATTACCATTGGCGCCACCGGCAAGCTGTATGCCCAGATCAAAAACGGCGCACCCTTTGACGTGCTGCTGGCGGCCGATGCCAAAGCGCCGGCGCAACTGGAGGCCGACGGCCTGGCCCAGGCAGGCAGTCGCTTCACTTACGCCACTGGCAAACTGGTGCTGTGGTCCGCTGATGCGACCAAAGTCGATGCCCAGGGCGCGGTACTGAAGGCTGGCACCTTCCGCAAACTGGCCTACGCCTCCCCCAAAGTGGCCCCTTACGGTGCCGCCGCAGTGCAAGTGATGGACCAGCTCGGTCTCACCGCTGCCCTTGGCCCGAAGCTGGTGCAGGGTGAAAGCATTGGCCAAACCTTTGGTTTTGTCTTTACT
>CALRWE010000231.1:0-5179 GCA_943371745.1 Rhodoferax sp. OV413 | reverse complement strand
CGCGCAGGCACAGTGGGCCAGTCTCCTTGTGCATGGCTACAAAATCAGCGGTATCACTATCGCGGCATTCGATCAGCACGGCAGGGGCGCCGGCCTTGAGCGCCTGGCCGTCGCGTGCGCAGCGCTTCAAAAACGAATCAACCAACTCCGGCAAAGGCATGTCGTCGCCATTTTCCAAAAACTGCCTGAGCACCCCGATGTCGTGGCCAGATTCGATGGCGGTCAAGGCTTTTTGGCGGTCCAGTTGCCAGATATCGGCCTCGACTGGCGCTGCCCAGAGTTCGAGCAACAACGCATCTTGCGGGCTCAGCGTGCCGCGTACCCGTCTGACTTGCAGGCTTGGCAGAACCGAAATAGCCACAGTGCTGGGTTGGAGCACCGGCTGGTAAGTGCTGACCAGCCCCAGGATGTAGGCCCCCAGCGCGGTGATTCTGAAGCTGTAAAGGCCATCGTAACGGCTTAAAAAACGCAGGTCATCGGCCCCCCACATGTCCCGATAGTCATCATGCCCCTCAGAGGGGTCAAAGTAGGACACATCGACGATGCCCAGCGTGGCGGCATATTCCAGCAGAAGTGCCGCGATCTAGCGGTTCTGCAAAATATTCCAGCCATTGGAGCCCTCATAGCCCAGGCTGCCGTATTGGCGGTCGAGCAGGTAGAGCTTCCAGGGGTCGTGAGCGACCACAAAAAAACGATCAGTGGCCTGCATGAAGCTTGAAAAATCATCCAGCAGCACCCACCGCCCCACCGGACACTCTTGCAAGGCTGCTTCTACAGCCGCGCGCCTTGGGGCCACAGCACTCATGATGCGCCCGGTGCCGCTCTGGCCCTTGATGGCATCCACCCGGCTGAATTCATCCAGCAGCGTGGTTTTGAGCCACTTGCGCCATAGCGTGCGCAGCACGTCTGCAGGGGGTGCGTTCAAGGCTTTGACGCCACTGGGGCTCAGCGCCAGGCGCGTGCCGGTGCGCAGCGCCAGCCCACCGGCTTGAAGCAACATGGGCCAGGCAAAGGCCTTGATCGGGCCAATCGTCTGGTCCCACTTGTCCACTTTCTCCACCACCGGATAGAAGTCGCCGGAAACTAGCTTGTCGGCCAGACCCTTGAGTGCGCTGCTGCTGGGCAGCGCCGTTTTCTCGCTGACCGTGATGCGTACTTGCTCAAGGGTGCGCAGCATGACCACCACCTCCTGCAAGGCCTCATGCTCGGTCAATCGCTCTGTCAGCCCCTCACCTTCGGGCGGCGCCTCGGAGCTGTTCAATGGCACAGCGGACGGTTTGGGCACAAACGCGAGCAGGCTGGCTTGCAGGTCAGACGGCACAAAATAGCGACGCTCTTTGTGCGTGTATTGAATGAACAAGGCCAAGGCTGATTTTCGGGTGCTGGCGTAGGGGTTTGATGCTGCGCCAGCCACCTCAAACGCGGGGTCACCCTGGTACTTGGCACGAAAGCGCTGGGGCGAGAACTCCCCCTGCGGATGGTGAATAGCTTCGGCCACAGCGGCAGCCTGCAAGGTGTCGAGCTGCAACCAAATGGACTGCAACTTGATGCCCAGCATCGCGCCGGCTATTTGCTCGATCAACTCGTCTTTGCGGCCAAGGGTCTGGGTTTCTGGCACGTAGCGCAGCAAATCCTTCAAATCAGAAACGACTAAATTTTGCAGTGTGTCTTTGAGCGTGGTGGGCATGGCCAAATCCTTTGAATAATGGTGGGTAGTTGGCAGATCGGGAGACTTTAGACGATCAACTGGGTCACTCCCACCTCACACGACGGGATCAATAGGCATACTCCAACTGACTTATTAATTTAGTTCAAATCCAACCATGACCTACTACCAAACGCCTGCCCCGCACCAAGGTGCCATTGAAATCTGCGTCAGCTGGCTGTCTTCCTTGCATCGCAAGGGCTGGCAAAACGCATTCATGAATTTGTACCAAGAGTTGCTTTCCGAAGAAGATCTCAAAAAGATGGCTGCTTTGGATAAAGACACTATTCAAGCCATTGAACTCAACCTGATCGAATGGCTGCTGGCCGAGGGTGACATCAATGCCCGTGGCGGCATTCGGCGCATCAACGACTATTTGCTCAGCCCTTCAGGCCCTGGTTTTCATGCTGCCCAGCGCGACTGGCTGCAACAGATGGGTCAACGCCCGCTGCGCCTGTATGACGTAACGGACGTGGTGCAAGGCCAACAAATGACGCTGTGTGATGCGCTCGATAAAGAGGCCGAGCCGTTGGTTGTGCGGGAGCGTTCAGGCACGCAGACTCTGAAGCCTGGTGACTTGTTGGGCTGTCGCATCCTGCGTGCGGGGGATCATTTTGAAATGTCGGGGGCGGCCTATCTGTTCACATTGTTTTCGGGGTCCAAGGTGCTGGAGCTGGTGCGTGAGCATAGCCAGGCGTTTGGTCAGCAGTTGGATTCACCCCGAAAAATGGGACTGGTCATCATGCTCGAATGGCTGCAGCATTGGCTCAAACCAGCGCCCATGCCCACCTTGATCGACCATTATTCAGGCGACCCCATGAAAATGATTACCGACCATTACCGTGTAAACGACGAGGCGGCGCTGGCGCAGGCACTGGCTACCCAGACCGATGTGGAGGGCGACAGGCAAGAGGGATGGTCGCGCCACATGGACTGCACGGACGGACAGATCCGCGCCTGGGTGCATATCAATCCTGGCAAGAAGGCGGATCAGATCGAATTGTTTTACAGAACACAACGCTATGCAGACGAGGGGCGGGGGTGGTTTGAGGCCTTGGTGGGCGCAAGCGTCACGTTTGTGAAAAGAAAAGTCCAGGACACTGCGGATGTGATGGCTGCTGCAAAAAAACAAAGGGACCGGGCACCGTCCAAAAATGGCAAATCGTTGGCCACCTCGGCCCCCGAGCTTGATGCCGCCACCCTGACGCAATTGATGTCCACCGCCATTCACAACTCGTATGCCCAATGGGCTGATGAGCCAATTCCGGCACTCGATCACAAAACACCACGCCAAGCCATCCAAACATCGGCGGGTCTGGAGCGGGTCAAAGGGCTGCTGCGCAGTTATGAATCGAGCGAAGCAGAGCAGGCATCACAGCAGGATCGCCCACCCATTTCATATGACTTCTTGTGGCAAGCACTTGGGATAACGCGCTAGACCGTTGCTGTCTATATTTTTATAGAAAAATTCTGTAGCCGGCGTGGATATTGGACTGAAGTCAACTATTTGATAGCAAAAAAACGGACTCAAAGTCCGGCATCCTTTCATCCACCCCGGTGTCATCGGCCCCCACAAACCGTACCGGCCATGCCAGCTGTGGCACCTCAACTCCACGAATCCATCAACGCCCCGCCTTGCTCAATCAAAAAATCCTTGAACGCCAGCGTGGCCGGAGAGAGCTTTTTGGAACTCAAATGGGTCACATACCAGTGCCCCACCAGGGGCAGTTCCTCAACGTCAATCAGCGCAATGTGCCCGCTGGCCAGCTCATGGCGAACCGTGCGCAGGCTTAAAAAACTCATGCCCATGCCCGCCATCACGGCTTGCTTGATGGTCTCGTTGCTGGGCATTTCCATCACCACGTCCAGCGGCGTCTGGTGCTCTGCAAACAGGCGCTCCATGGCCGCACGGGTGCCGGAGCCGCGCTCGCGCACCAGAAAACGGTGCTCGGCCAGGGCAGAGAAGGGCAACTGCTTGCGCCGCACCAGGGGGTGACTGGGTGCGGCCAGCATGGCCATGGGGTTGGTGGCGAAGGGCGTGGCTTCCACATCCAGGTCAGCCGGGGCGCGGCCCATCACCACCAGATCGACCTCAAAGCGGGTCAGCAGACCCAAAATATTTTCGCGGTTGTCGATCCTGAGCTGCACATCCACACCGGGAAACAAGCTGCCAAAGCGCATCAGCAGCATGGGAATGAAGTACTTGGAGGTGCTGACCACGGCCAGGTCAATGCGCCCTTTTTTCAGACCCACATGCTCGGCCATGGCGGCCTCCAGGTCCTTGAACTGCCCCATGGCTGCTGTGGCGTGGGTCAAAAAGGCTTCGCCCGCGTGGGTGAGCCGGATGTTGCGGCCCTGCGGCTCCACCAGAGCCAGGCCAAAGGCGTCTTCCAGCTGGCGAAGCTGCATGGAGACAGCGGGTTGCGTCACAAACAGGCGCTCGGCGGCTTTGGAGACCGAGCGCTGGCGTGCGACTTCCATGAAGGTCTGGATTTGCTTGAAGGTGTAGGGTCGCATGGCAGTCTTAATCATCAGGCTTATCTGATGACTTTTAATAAAAACATGATTGGAGTTTATGGGTTTGAGAGGTTAAAGTAAATCAACTGCGACTTATATATGACCCACCTCACCCTTGGTCCTTGAAAGAAACCCATGTCCAACGCCGCCTTGCAAGCCCTGATTTTTGATGTGGATGGCACCCTGGCCGATACCGAAAGCGTTCATCTGGTCGCTTTCAACCATGCGTTCGCCGAGCTGGGGCTGGGTTGGCACTGGGACGAGGCCTTGTACACCGAGTTGCTGGACATCTCGGGCGGCAAAGAGCGCATGCTGCATTACTGGCGGCGGGTGAACCCCGATATCAAGGAGCTGGGCAGCATGGCCTTGGCCGACACAATCAGCCGCCTGCATGAACTCAAAACCGCGTTTTACGAGGCCGCCGTGAACAGCGGTGCCGTGAGCCTGCGCCCCGGCGTGCTCAAGCTGATGGATGAAGCGCTGGCCTGCGGCATGCAATTGGCCATTGCCACCACCACCTCGCCGGTCAACATCGCCGCGCTCCTGCGCCATGCGGTGGGTGCGGACTGGCGGCTGAACTTCACGGCCATTGGGGACGCATCCACCTCTCCACTCAAGAAGCCCCATCCGCAGGTGTATTTGCAAATGTTGGAGGCGCTCCAGCTGCCGCCTGCCCAGTGCCTGGCGCTGGAGGATTCCGGTAACGGCCTGCGCGCTGCCACGGCTGCCGGGCTGGCCACGCTCATCACGCCAACCCGTTTTACGGCGCACCACGACTTTGCAGCGGCCCTGCGGGTGGTGCCAGACCTGGGCCAAGTCAATCTGGCGCTGTTGCGCGAGTGGCACGGTGAGCCTGCGCGCACCGGGCGGGCCTGAGGCCACCCCGCGTCACCACTTATTCAAATAAACCCCAGAAAGAATCGCCATGCCTTTGTCCAACCGCTCCACCCTGACCCA
>CALRWE010000230.1:0-5205 GCA_943371745.1 Rhodoferax sp. OV413 | reverse complement strand
GCATAGGTCACCAGCAGCTCGCACAAGAAGACCAGCGCGAGCACCCAACATAGAAATGTCAGTACGCCCGAGTTGATTTTGATCCAGTTCCGCCAATTACGCACACATTGCCCAAAAAGGAAGAGACAGCTGAAGATACCACTTGATGAAGCATCATCCGCCCGATGGCGCGTTTCTTGCATTTGCGCTTCTCTGAATGAACCTCTGCGAATTGTTGTTGTCGCCCTGGACCTGACCATTAAGGATCCGGATGACGAACACGCCATGAGCCAGGCCGAGCTGTCACGCAGTCTGCGCATCGGACTGCTGACCAATGGATTCAACTTGATTGCGAGCCCGCCTGCCGACGTTTTTCTGACCGAGCGACTGACCCAACTGCGCAAAGCGACGATGGACGTGGGGATCTGCCGGGTCAAGAGACCGCATGGTGATCGTCGCACCGTCCTGAAGGCCACAATTCAAGCCGCATCAGCCTGTAGCCAGCATATTTATTGCACTTCGGATGAATTATGAATAGCAAGATCATGAGCATCTGCTGGTTCCAGCCGCCTTGCCGCAGATCAAAACCAGCTCGGCTTGGTGGGCGAACTGGGCCTGCTTTACAACCGCAAAGTTGTCCGGATACACGTCGGGCTCTTGCTCCGGGGTTACCGGTCGTTTTGGTTTCAGATGCCCCTACTACGGTACCCACTGTGGCTACTGTGTGCCCCAGTGGCATCGCGTGCTTCGCCCCCCATGGAATCCAGCGCGCGATAATCCGCGCACATGAATACTTCTCAAAAAACACTGTCGATGACTCAGGTGCTGGTTTGCGGCGCCGCCATCGTGACCTTGTCGATGGGCATTCGCCACGGCTTCGGTCTTTGGCTGCAACCCATCACCCAAAGCCAGGGGTGGACGCGCGAGACCTTTGCGTTTGCCATTGCGGTTCAAAATCTGATGTGGGGCCTGACCGGCATTTTTGCCGGCATGGCCGCCGACCGGTTTGGTGCCTTCAAGGTGATTGTGCTGGGTGCCGGGCTCTATGCCCTGGGCCTGATCGGCATGGCCCTGGCCACGACGCCCTTGGTGTTCACACTGACCTCGGGAGTGCTGATCGGCATGGCCCAGGCCGGCACCACCTATGCGGTCATCTACGGCGTCATTGGCCGTAACGTGCCCGCCGACAAGCGAGCCTGGGCGATGGGTGTGGCGGCGGCGGCGGGGTCGTTCGGGCAATTCCTGATGGTGCCCACCGAAGGTTTCCTGATTGACAGTCTGGGCTGGAAAGACGCCTTGATCGTGCTCGGCCTGGCCGCACTCATGATCGTGCCGCTGGCCTGGGGCTTGCGTGAACCCGGCTTTTCCAACGGCGCACCACCGCGGCGCGAGCAAACGGTACTTCAGGCCTTCACTGAGGCCTTTCGGTACCCGAGCTTCCAGATGCTGATGGCGGGCTATTTTGTGTGCGGTTTTCAGGTGGTGTTCATTGGTGTGCACTTGCCGAGCTATCTGAAAGACCAGGGTTTGTCGCCCCAGGTCGCCAGCTACGCCCTGGCCCTGATCGGACTGTTCAATGTGTTTGGCACTTATATTGCGGGCGTTTTAGGGCACAAGCTGCCCAAAAAGAACATCCTGGCAGGCATTTACCTGGCCCGGTCCGTGGCGATCTCGCTGTTTCTGATCGTTCCGCTGTCTCCCATGAGCGTCTACATTTTTTCAGCCGTCATGGGTTTGCTGTGGCTCTCCACCGTGCCGGTGACCAATGCGGCCGTAGCGCAGATCTTCGGTGTGGCGCACCTGTCGATGTTGAGCGGTTTTGTGTTTTTCAGCCACCAGATCGGCTCCTTTCTGGGCGTCTGGGCGGGAGGCTTTCTGTACGACCGCACCGGCAATTACGACTTGGTCTGGTACATCGCAATTGCCCTGGGCGTACTGGCTGCACTGGTGAACCTGCCTGTGAAGGAAGCCATGATCACGCGCCGGCCTGCCGCACAGGCTATATGAGTCCATGAAGCGCAGGCTGTCCCCCCTTGCAACCAAGGCGCTTGTCTTTGGCACAGTGCTGTGCATCTTGCTGGCGATTTTTTCGCTGTATACCCGGCCCGACTTCATGCTCACCCTGGCCAATGAGGTCTGGTCCTGCTTTTGAAAGATGACTGACATGATGCATCCCTTGCCCACCGCACCGGTTCATGGTTTGGGAGAAGCCTCCGGCTGGGTTCAGCGCTGGTCCCACCTTGTGCGACCGGCAGGCACCGTATTGGACCTGGCCTGTGGGCACGGGCGGCACATGCGGTGGTTTGGGGCCAAAGGTCATGCGGTCACTGGCGTGGACAGGTCGCCAGAAGCTGTGCATGCCGTCGCCACACTCGGTGAGGCGGTACTGGCCGACATCGAAAATGGCCCCTGGCCACTGATGCAGGGTAAGGGAGTTCGCCAGTTTGATGCGGTCATCGTGACCAACTACCTGTGGCGCCCGCTGTTTGAGCGCATCAGCCAGAGCCTGGCACCGGACGGCATTCTCATTTATGAGACCTTCGCCTTGGGCAACGAGACGGTCGGCAAGCCCTCACGCCCTGATTTTCTATTGCAGCCGGCTGAGTTGTTGCGCGCTTTTTCCCACCTGCACATCATCGCGTTTGAGCAGGGTTTTCTGGCAGATCCGGCCCGTTTTATCCAGCGACTGGTCGCTTCAGCTCCCGGCGAGCCGGGCAGCAAGGGCCCGATACCCGCCCGATACACGCTCTAGTTAGAATGTTCTTTTACTGTTAACACCTACTCAGACATGACATCCTCAATCCGCCAAATCACGGGCAGCATCGTGGCACTGGTCACCCCCATGCATGAAGATGGCAGCGTGGATTACCCCGCGCTTCGCACGTTGATCGACTGGCACATTGCCGAAGGCACCGATTGCATTGGCGTGGTGGGCACCACAGGCGAGTCACCCACCGTCAATGTGGAAGAACATTGCGAAATCATCCGGGTGTCAGTGGATCAATCCGCTGGGCGTGTGCCGATCATGGCGGGCTGTGGTGCCAATTCAACGGCCGAGGCGATTGAACTGACCCGCTTTGCCAAGAAGGTGGGGGCAGACTGCCAGTTGCAGGTGGTGCCCTACTACAACAAGCCCACCCAGGAGGGCCAGTACCTCCACTTCAAGGCCATCGCTGAAGCAGTAGACCTCCCCATGGTGCTTTACAACGTCCCCGGCCGGTCTGTCGCTGACATGGCCCACGACACGGTCATGCGCCTAACCGCCGTACCTGGCATTGTGGGCATCAAGGAAGCCACGGGCAACATCGAGCGAGCGCAATGGCTGATTCGGGAAGTTCCCAAGGGCTTTGCGATCTACTCGGGTGACGACCCCACCGCGGTCGCCCTGATGCTCTGCGGTGGGCAAGGCAACATCAGTGTGTCTGCCAATCTGGCTCCTCGCCTGATGCATGAGCTGTGTGTGGCCGCGATGGCTGGTGACACCCGCCGGGCCATGGAGATTCAATTCAAACTGCTGCCCCTGCACAAGAATTTGTTCGTCGAATCCAATCCCATCCCCGTGAAATGGGCCATGGCCAGAATGAAGCTCTGCGGCCCCACCATGCGCCTACCAATGACTCAGCTGACACAGCCCAATGAAGCGGTGGTCGAAGGCGCGATGCGCGCCACTGGCTTGATCTAACTACTGCGGACCTCGCGATCCTCTATTTCTAAGGGTTTTTTTGTGAATCATTTCTCCAAACTCACAGTGCTGAGCCTGTCCTTGGCGCTGGCTGCCTGTTCAACGCTCACCACCGAAAAAGTCGACTACAAAAGCACGGGCAAGGGCCCGACGCTGGACATCCCACCTGACCTGACCCAACTGTCTCGCGACAGTCGCTATGCCATAGTCGATGGCGCTGTAACGGCGTCCAGTTTTCAGAGGGCGCAACCTGGTCAAGCCGCCCCCATCGCCACCACATCAGTGGGTGACGTGCGTATCGAGCGCTCTGGCACCCAGCGCTGGCTGGTCATCAATAGGCCAGCCGACAAACTCTGGGAACCCGTGCGCGAGTTCTGGCAAGGAAATGGCTTTCTTTTGACCTTGGACCAGGCTAGCTTGGGGATCATGGAAACAGACTGGGCTGAAAACCGCGCCAAGATACCGGGTGACGTTATTCGCAACACACTGGGCAGATTGGTGGACTCACTGTACTCAACGGGCGAGCGCGACAAGTTCCGCACTCGTCTTGAACGCAATGCAGCTGGCGGCACTGACGTGTTCATTAGCCATCGGGGAATGATCGAGGTGTTTGACAGCACCCAAAAAGATCGGACCGTGTGGCAACCCAGAGAGGCCGACCCGGAACTTGAAGCTGAATTCCTCAGCCGCCTGATGCTTAAACTTGGGGCTTCTCCAACCCAGGCCAATGAAGTTTTAGCCACGCCGACGGCGAAGGCCGGCTCGCGTGTGACAGAAGTTGGTGGGCAGTCAGCGGTTCTGATTGATGACGGCTTCGATAGAGCATGGCGGCGGGTCGGTCTATCACTGGATCGCACGGGGTTCACGGTAGAAGATCGAGACCGAAGCAAAGGCGTCTATTTTGTGCGCTATGTAGAACCAACAGCTGGCAAGTCAGAGCCAGGTTTCCTTGGGAAACTGTTCAGCTTTTCAAAACCGGACGCGACCCCGCTGAAGTTCCGAATTTCAGTTGTGAGCCAGGAAAAATCGACGCTTGTTACGGTGCGGAATGCGACCGGACAACCTGAACGCTCAGACAACGCGCAGAAGATTTTAAAGATGATTGCTGAAGACCTGAAGTAGGCGGCCTTAAGAAAATGAGGGGTAGCTGCTGTGCAAGTTGGTTGAATGCGCACAGTTCTGGCGATCTTTGTCAGATCTGCCATCGATTTTCATCTGCCTTGCAAAGTCGACTCTGGTGTTGACATTCACCGATGAAGTAGGGGTGCGGTGAACACTGGAGCGCGAGAGGCTTTCATCGGCGACCAGTCCTGCCGCCACCAGCAGACGCCCAATCTGGTTGATCGAGCGCCGGGGGTTCTCCCGCTTGGCAGCCAATATCGCCTCCTGCACTGATGCAGCCAGTCTGGACTGGCCGCGGTCTACCCGGGTCTTGGGCACCAGAGCATCAATGCCACCTTTACGCCAGGCGTAGTACCAAGATTGAATGGTCTTCTCGCCCAGCAAGCGACGATCAGACTCTGGAATGGCGTAATCGCGCTGTG
>CALRWE010000229.1:0-5235 GCA_943371745.1 Rhodoferax sp. OV413 | reverse complement strand
ACCGTCGTTGTTTTGCTTCACCACGGTGTCCTTGCGCCCCACCATCTTGGTGACATCCAGGCTCAGGCCCGACACTGAAATTCCGTGATCGGCAAAGTGGTGGCTTGCGTGGTCGAAGTGCTCGGAGGATTGCAACAGCGCCTTGCTGGGTATGCAACCCACATTGGTACAGGTGCCACCCAAAGCCGGACCACCCTTGGCGTTTTTCCACTCGTCAATACAGGCCACGTTGAAACCCAGCTGCGCAGCGCGGATGGCAGCTATGTAACCACCAGGACCACCGCCAATGACGATCACGTCGAATTGTTTACTCATGAATATTCCAAAAATCAGGTTGAAAAAAACCCACCCCTGGGCGGGAGCTAAAGTCCGGCCAATTGGGTGGGTTCCATACAAAATAGCTTAAATATCGAACAACAAGCGAGATGGATCTTCCAGCGCCTCTTTCATGGCGACCAGACCAAGTACTGCTTCGCGGCCGTCAATGATCCGATGGTCGTAACTCATCGCCAGGTAATTGATGGGCTGAACCACCACTTGCCCGTTCACCACCATCGCACGGTCTTTGGTGGCGTGAACACCCAAGATAGCCGACTGGGGCGGGTTGATGATGGGGGTGGACAACATCGAGCCGAACGTCCCGCCATTGCTGATGGAGAACGTGCCGCCAGTCATTTCTTCCATGCTGAGCTTGCCATCCTTTGCCTTTTGACCGAACTCTGCAATTTTCTTTTCAATGTCTGCAAAACTCATCTGATCGGCATTGCGCAAGATGGGGACTACCAGGCCACGGGGGGAGCCCACGGCGATACCAATGTCAAAAAATCCGTGATAAACAATATCATTGCCGTCCACCGAGGCGTTGAGGACCGGGAATTTTTTCAAGGCGTGCACAGCAGCCTTGACGAAGAAGCTCATGAAGCCAATTTTCACGCCATGCTCTTTGGTGAAGGCATCCTGGAACTTCTTGCGCATGTCCATCACGGGCGCCATATTGACTTCATTGAAGGTGGTCAAAATCGCATTCGTGGACTGGGACTGGAGCAGACGCTCAGCCACACGGGCACGCAGACGGCTCATGGGTACGCGTTGCTCGGGGCGATCACCCAAGGTGGGCGCGGCGGAAGCAACCTGAGGCAGCAAAGCCGTCACAGCCTTCGCTGGAGCCATCGGAGCCACCACCGCTTTTGGCGCTGGAGCTGAAGCAATGGCGCTGAGAACATCGCCTTTAGTTACCCGGCCATCTTTGCCTGTTCCGACAACCGCACTCACAGCCAAATTATTGTCTGCCAACAGCTTGGCGGCCGCTGGCATGGCAACGTCGCCCTTGCCGCCACCGGAACTCACTGCTGGGGCCGGCCCGGCTGAGGTTGTCACGGGCGCTGTCGTCACCTCCAGAGGGCTGACGCCCGCTACGCCTTCTGTATCGATACGCGCGATGACCTCTTCGGTCGCCACGGTTTCCCCGTCATTGCGCACCAATTGAACGAGTACACCCGACGCCGGCGCAGGGACTTCCAGAACGACTTTATCGGTTTCAATTTCAATCAGAATTTCGTCAGCAACAACCGACTCACCGACCCGCTTTTTCCAGGTCACCATGGTAGCTTCAGCCACTGATTCGGACAGCTGAGGGACTTTTACTTCAACGATAGCCATGTCAATTCTTTCAATATTTATTGTCTGGGTTTTGGGACCCTGTGCTCAGGGCCCAAAAAATTTCGATATTCCGGGAAGCTTATTTGCTCAGGATAAAGCCCTTGAGCTTGCTGAATGCGCCATCAACCAGCGCCTTTTGCTGCTCCTGATGCAGGTGTGAATAGCCCACAGCGGGAGACGCTGAGGCAGCTCGCCCGGAATAGCCCAGCTTTTGACCATCAGCCATGTTTTCGTGAATGTAATGCTGTACAAAAAACCAGGCTCCCTGGTTTTGGGGCTCATCCTGGGTCCAGACGATCTCCGTGGCGTTGGGGTACTTTTTGAGCTCGTTACCGAACGCCTTGTGCGGAAACGGGTAAAGCTGTTCCACCCGAATGATGGCCACGTCATCCGCGCCCTTTTCTTCCCGCTTTTTAACCAAATCGTAGTAAACCTTGCCCGAGCAGGCAAGGATTCTCCTGACCTTGTCAGCTCTCAACTCCTTGTTCTCGGGAATCACGGTCTGGAAGCTGCCCTTGGTGAACTCACTGACGGGCGAGGCTGCATCCTTATTACGCAGCAGCGACTTCGGCGTCATGATGATCAAGGGTTTGCGCAAATTGCGCACCATCTGGCGACGCAAAACGTGGAAGATCTGACCCGCTGTTGTGGGCTGGACAATCTGCATGTTCGTGTCAGCTGCCAACTGCATGAACCGCTCCAGGCGGGCCGAGCTGTGCTCGGGGCCCTGGCCTTCGTAACCGTGTGGCAGCATCAGGGTCAAGCCATTGACGCGACCCCACTTGACCTCGCCGGAAGCGATGAATTGGTCAATCACCACCTGGGCGCCATTGGCAAAGTCACCGAACTGCGCTTCCCAGATCACCATGGTGTTGGGGTCGTTGGAGGCGTAGCCATACTCAAAACCGAGCACAGCCTCTTCAGACAGAATCGAGTCGATCACGGTGAAGGGCGCCTGGTTCTCCGTCACGTTCTGCAAGGCGACGTAAGTTCCAGTGTCCCACTTCTCACGCTTTTGATCATGGATCACGGCGTGGCGGTGTGTGAAGGTACCGCGCGCACTGTCCTCACCCGACAGACGCACAGGGAAACCGCTCGCCACCAATGAGGCAAAAGCCATGTGCTCGCCCATCCCCCAATCCACCGGGATCTCACCGCGGCCCATGGCTGCACGGTCGTCGTATACCTTCTTCACAAGCTGATGGGGCGACACAGAGTCGGGAATAGTGGTGATTCTCTCAGCGAGGCGTTTCCACTCAGACAGCGGAATGGCCGTGTCGCCCGCGTCAGTCCACTTCTTGCCCAGGAACGGTGCCCAATCGACCGTGAACTTGGTCTTGAAATTGGTCAGCACGGCTTCACCGAGGTGCTTGCCTGCATCCAGCGCGGCACGATAGGCCTTTGCCATGTCATCACCCAAAGTCTCGCCCAGACCCTGAGTTGCCAACTTGTCAGCGAACAATTTACGGGTGCCGGGATGCATGCCGATTTTTTTGTACATCAGCGGCTGGGTCAGTCCAGGCGTGTCCTGCTCGTTGTGACCCAATTTGCGGAAACACACGATGTCAATCACCACATCCTTGCTGAACGCCATGCGGTATTCGAGGGCAAATTGGGTTGCCAGCACTACAGCTTCAGGGTCATCCCCATTCACATGCAATACGGGGGCCTCAACCATCTTCACGATGTCTGTGCAAAAAACGCTTGAGCGCATGTCGCGCGGATCGGACGTGGTGAAACCGATCTGGTTGTTGATGATGATGTGGACCGTGCCACCTGTGGTGTATCCACGGGTTTGTGCGAGCGCCAGGGTTTCCTGGTTGACACCCTGACCACCGAAAGCAGAGTCGCCATGCACTAACACCGGCAACACTTGCTTGCCCATCGGATCGGCCCGGCGGTCCATGCGGGCTCTCACGGAGCCTTCCACCACGGGATTCACAATCTCAAGGTGTGACGGATTGAAAGCCAGTGACAAGTGCACGGGTCCACCGCTGGTGGAAACGTCAGAACTGAATCCCTGGTGGTATTTGACGTCGCCGGACGGCAACTCTTCTGGCGCTGTGTGATCAAACTCGGCAAACAGGTCAGCGGGCAACTTGCGCATGGTGTTCACCAACACATTCAAGCGGCCGCGGTGCGCCATGCCAATCACGATCTCCTGGACGCCTTGAGCACCAGCAGACTGAATCAACTCGTCCATCGCGGCAATGAAGCTTTCACCACCTTCGAGTGAAAAACGCTTTTGACCCACATACTTGGTGTGTAAAAAGCGTTCAAGGCCCTCTGCCGCCGTCAACTGCTCAAGAATCTGCTTTTTCTTGTCAGCATTGAAGTTGGGCTTGCTTCGAATGGTTTCGAGCTTTTGTTGCCACCAGCGCTTTTCAGCCTGGTCGGTGGTGTACATGTACTCGGCACCCAAGGTGCCGCAATAGGTTTCGCGAAGCGCATTGAGCAGCTCGCGCAGCGACATGCTGTTTTTGCCAAAAAACGTGTTGCTCGTGTCAAACACTGTTTCCTGATCGGCGTCTGAGAAGCCGTAAAAAGCAGGATCAAGATCAGGGATCGCCGGGCGTTCGGTGCGCTTCAGGGGGTCAAGATCTGCCCAACGCTGGCCAACGTTTCGGTAAGCGGCGATCAGTTGTTGTGCTGCGGTCCGTTTGCGGCCCATTTCGGCGCTGTCACTGGCGACCACCACTTTGGTGCCGCCTTGCTTGGCGCGTTCGGCAAAAGCATTGATGACTGGCTGATGCGGCACGTCTTTGGCATTCGATCCGTCGACTGCTGGCACGTGCTGCAACGCGTCGAAGTAGTCGCGCCAAGTGTCGGGCACGCTGCCAGGGTTGGCCAGGTAGTTCTCGTACATCTCTTCGACGTACGGGGCGTTACCACCGAAAAGGTAGGTATTCGCCTGGTAGGCTTGGTAAACCTGATTTGTCTCACTCATTTTTCGCTGAACTCCGTTTCCCTTGAGGAAACATTAGCTGGTTAAAGCTGTTGATTGTTAACCTTCCGCGGCACGGCTTGACCGTTAGGCGGATGCGACTGTGGCGATGGAAGGGCCTAGTAACTCCGCGATTGTGCCACCAAAAAGATGACAGCCGTCAACCCGGGCCAAGCCCGGCGTTGCTATCCGACCATAAGATCCCTGATTTGCTGGAGTGCCGCTGGGTCATCCATCGTGGTCAGGTCGCCCGGGTCGCGACCTTCGCATACCGATTGGATGGCCCTGCGCAGGAGCTTTCCGCTGCGAGTTTTTGGCAGCGTGACGACGAAGCGCACGCGCGCCGGCCGGGCAACGGCGCCCAGATCCCGGTCCACCAGCTTCATGATTTCGCCTTCCAACTTTAGACACGCTGCCTCATCGTCCAACAGCGTGGCGTCCTTGGTCACCACAAACGCCATGGCCACCTGACCTTTGAGTTGGTCAGCCACCCCCACCACAGCTACCTCGGCCACATTGGAATGGGCCGAGATGCTCTCCTCAATCTCGCGGGTGCCCAGACGGTGACCCGCCACGTTGATGACGTCATCGGTGCGACCCAGAATGAAAAAATACCCATCAGCATCGCGAAT
>CALRWE010000228.1:0-5236 GCA_943371745.1 Rhodoferax sp. OV413 | reverse complement strand
GGAGGAGGGCCGGGCCTAAGCCCGGACCGGGGGACATGAGCGGCGCAGGACAGCCTGCCGCAATGAGCCAGCGCGGTAGCCGCCCGAATTCCCCCCAAACCCCACCACTAAAAAATCTTACCGGTGCACACCCAACTTTTCACGCCAGCCCGGGTACAGCTTGTCCGAGTCCCCGGGAAACGACTCAAACGCCCGTGCAAATTCCTTGTGCTCCTTGGCGTACTCAATCGGGTCCGCCCCCGACTTCCAGCACTCATACGACTGGCGCAGCGAAATCGCTCCCGCCGCCGGTGAATCAATGTGCCCGTAAGCGCCGCCGCCAGAGGTGTTGATGACGTTGCCATGCCCCAGGTTTTCAAAAAAACCCGGCAGGCGCAGCGCGTTCATGCCACCGGAGATGATGGGCGTGGTGGGCTTCATGCCGTACCACTTTTGAAAATACACCGGGCCTTGCGCCTCGTCACGCTCGATCATGTAGGCGATGTTTTTGTCCGAGTTCTCACCTTCCATCTTGCCGTAGCCCATGGTGCCCACATGAATGCCCGAGGCACCCTGCAAGCGTGAAATTTTGGCCAGCACAAAGGCGGTGTAGCCGCGCTTGGCGCTGGGGCTGGTGACCATGCCGTGGCCCGCGCGGTGGTAGTGCAGGTATTGGTTGGGGTACTGCCGCCGTGCCGTGGTGATCATGCCGGGGCCACCCACAAAACCGTCCACCAAAAACGCCACCTTGTCGGCGTCTGGCCCGAAAGACTCCAGAATGAAGTCGGCGCGAGCCAGCATTTCATAGTGGTCGTCTGCCGTGATGTTGGCCGAGAAAATCTTGGCTTGGCCAGTCTCATCCTGCGCGCGCTTCATGGCGTCATAGACCAGCGGGTACACCTTCTTGGCTGGGCAAAACACCTGGTTGCCCTGCGGCTCGTCGTTCTTGATGAAGTCGCCACCCAGCCAAAACTGATAAGCCGCCGCCGCAAAGGGCTCGGGGCGCAGGCCCAGTTTGGGCTTGATGATGGTGCCGGCAATGTAGCCACCATCCTTCATGGGGCGGCCCAGCAGGCGCCACAGGTCGGTGATGTCTTTGGACGGGCCGTCAAACAGCTGAATGGCCCGCTCGGGAAAGTAAATGTCGTGAATCTTGCCGTGCTCGATGTCGCCCATGCCCTGGTTGTTGCCAATGACCAGCGTCAGGATCGACACCATCATCATCCGGCCATCGGTCATGTTGCGGTCAAACAAATCCATCGGGTAGGCAATGCGCATGTCCTCCGTGGCTTCGTCGATGTAGTACACCAGTGCGTCCAGCCCGCGGGTGAAGTCGTCGGTGGTGCTCACCTCCACGTTGGTACCCGTGGACGACTCGGCCGCAAAGTGCGCGGCGGCCTCCAGGTAGCCGTGGCTGGCCTTGGGCTTCATTTTGTAGGCCACCAAAATGTGCTTGCCGCCTTTGATGAGGTCAGCCTCGGTCAGGTTCAGGTCGGCATAGCGGTTGGATTGATCCATGTGAAATCTCCTGTTGTCAGTCGCAAAAAAGAGGTGCTGGGTGCGACTTTAGGCAGGTTGACTCATAAAGAAAATTAAAACTTATTGTTCGTCCAATCAGTTTTTTATGATGAATTAAAGCGGTGAAGCCCCGCCTGACTCACCGGCTTGACGCAAGGCACACCGCGCAATGCCCGCAGTGCAGCGGCGCCTGGGTGTCGCCAAAATACGCCGCCAAGCGCTGGCTCAGGCACCGGTCACTGGCAAAAAAGTCCAGCACCGCATGAATGCGCGCGATCTCGCTCACCTCTTTGGCCTGAAAGTACGCGCCCAACTCCTGGCTCAGGGCGTCGGCGTCAAAGCTGCTTTGCAGCACGCCATACACCTCGGTCATCTGCTTGGCCTCCAGCTCAATCCAGCCTTTCTCGGCCAGGTAGTCCAGTGCGGTAACTACGCGGCTGTGGTCGGCAGGGTAGCGCTGCGCCAGCGCCTCAAAATCCAGCGTGCACCAGGTGCGGGCCCGGGAAGCGCTGTCAAGAATGGCCTGCACAAACGCCAGTCGCTCGCCAGAAAAGTGGGTTTGAATGACCTCTGGCGGGCTCAGGTACTTGAATCGGTATTCGGCAAAGTAGCTGTAGCGGGCCGCAATCATGGCGCGCAGCTCCAGTTGCACCAGCAAGGTTTTGAGGGGCAGCAGGCGGATGCCGCTGTGCTTGGAGAGGGCGCTGAGCGTCAGTTCCCAGGGTTTGCCACTGCACACCGCCAGCAGTTCATCCAGCACCCGGCGAATGCCCTCCGGCTTGGGGGTGTCGCCGTAAATAAAGGCCTCCAGCACTTCCAGGCCCTCGTCGTTGAACAGTGCCAGACAGTCTGAGGGCAAGCCGTCGCGCCCGGCGCGGCCAATCTCCTGGCTGTAGCCTTCAATCGACTTGGGCAGGTCAAAGTGCACCACATGGCGGATGTTGCTTTTGTCAATGCCCATGCCAAAGGCGATGGTGGCCACGATGCAGTTGACTTCGCCGGCCATGAACTGGCGCTGCACGGTTTCGCGTTGCTCGTGCAGCATGCCGGCGTGGTAGGCCTGAGCCGGCACGCCGTGCTGGTTCAGGTGTTCCGCCACCTCCTGAGCTGTTTTTTGCAAGGTCACATACACAATGCCGGGCAGGTGCGCACGTGGGGTCAGCCACTGGGTCAGGTGGTGCAGTTTTTCGGCCCCACTGACCGGCTCCACCAGCAGATTCAGGTTGGGGCGGTAAAAGCCGGTGCACACCACGTCGGCTGCGTCAATGGCAAATTTGGCCTGCATGTCGGCCACCACGGCGGGGGTGGCGGTGGCGGTGAGTAACAGCGCCTGGGGAATGTTGAACTGGCGCTGGTAGTCGGGCAGCTTTTGGTAATCGGGGCGAAAGTTGTGGCCCCACTCCGAGATGCAATGCGCCTCGTCCACCACTAGAAGTGAGATGGGAATTTGGGTGATGAAGTTGCGAAAACGCTCATTTTTAAGCCGCTCCACCGAGATCATCAGGATCTTGAGCGTGCCGGCGCGCGCCTGCGCCATGACGTCTTGCGTGTGTTCGCGGCTCTGGCTGGAGTCGATGCTGGCCGCAGCGATGCCATGGCGAGCCAGATAGGCCAGCTGGTCCTGCATCAAGGCCAGCAGGGGCGACACCACCAGCGTGAGGTGCGGCAGCAGCAGAGCGGGCAGCTGGTAGCACATGGACTTGCCCGAGCCGGTGGGAAAAATGGCCGCTGCAGATCGCCCGGCCAGCACCGCGCTGATCACGGCCTGCTGGCCGGGGCGGAATGCCGTGAAGTTGAAAAATTGTTGGAGTGTCTGGTGCATTGTTGGACCGGTCAGAACACTGGCTGCTCTCGCGTTGTCAAGCAACATCTTGAATTACCAGAGTTAGACTCGAGCAGCAGAACTCGCGGTGTGTTTAGTCCTGCGTGGTTTTGCACACGTGGTCTCCCACCCCAGACAGGCCAACCAGACGGTTTTCGGTATAGGCTTTGCGCCAGACAAGTAGTAATTGAGCATCCGTCGCGACACGCCAAGTGCCACTGCAGCGCGTTCTTGGGTCAGGCTGTGCTTGTCCATCCAGCCCCACAGCCGCTCATGTCCGATGCCGCCTGATTGCTCCACGGCCATGTTGCGCAGGTTGTCGGCAGCAAGTTCCAAATCGTCATCAATCCAGACCACGTAGCCACCGCGAGCGTCTATGCGCGCCTGGATGAATAGCGCGGGATCACGCAGCGCATTCATTGTTGGATAGGCTTTGATCATGGGGCCCAAGTCAACATTAAAAGTGATGCCATCGCCAAAAGTGACGGCTAGACCGGTGGGTGGATGCACGGTCAGTGCTGTGATCGTGTGATGTGGGTCGTGAATCATGGGTTGCACTCCGTAAAAACTTGTGTTGCGTAGGCTCGGTTGGCCTCAATCCAAATCAGTGCGTCGGATATATCCGCTGCACGCAAGGTGCGGCTTGTTATTGCCAGCGTTGCCAAGTCAACAAATGCATCACGCCGGTCTGACATCACCACATGCACGTGGGGTGGACGATGATCTGGCACATTGACCCGAACGGTCATATTTGCAAAACGGTGGATGGTTGGCACTGGCGGATTTTTGTGCAATGGTTGCACAAAGTCAAGTGTAATTTTTTTGAATTCGGATCACGCATCACCTGTCAATGTTGCATCCAGACGTGAGCGCTGCAGCGGTCTTTCATGCCAGCCGGTTTGCGCAGGCAGATGACGCTGGGGCAGATGGCTCCGCGAATGTCCCCCGCCCGCTCTGCGGGCTCCTCCTTGATTTCGCTGCGCCATCTGCCCTAGCGTCATCAGCGATGATCTATCGCAAGCACTTTGAGGGGGGGGTGTGATTTCAGGATTTTTATGCGATTTAGGACTCTGGCCGTCGTTTTGATTGCTTTGGTAGCTACAGAAATAGTAGTGATTTTGGTGTGGGGGAGTGCTTTTGCTTCGCGCGTGTGGCGGGCGGGTTCGCTGCGTTGAGCGCCGGTCATGAGCTGCAGATCATCGGAACTCCGGTTGGACGATTTCCGTTGCGTCACCGGCCCGAACGTTTGCTGCACATTGATTTGTGGATGAGTTTGTGAACACAAACCAAGCCAAAACGTACGGGTTAAGAGCGTGGTTTTTGCGAGTCAACAAAACGACCGTTTGGTGGAAGATTTATTCATGGCGCATCCTTGCTTCAGTCGGTCAGAAATGGAGCCGATGCTGCCTTTTAACTTGTCTCACATAACCAAAATGCAATTCCGGCAGCTTGCGCTCGGCTAAGTTAAATGCCTGGAAATCCAGAAATTTCGTTACTGCGGGAATACGGGCAATTCTTTGCTCAGGTTGTCGGCATAACACTTTTTATAGTCCTCGGAATGCAGCAGTCCATATCCCATATTATGGGAGTACCGAATCAGCATGATTCGAATGCGTTACACGCCAAAATTACGGAAAGTCTTTAGGCTTCAGCGCTAAAACGCGGCCTTCGCTATCTTGCATTCTGCCGTAACCGTGTCTCGATTGAGATAGCCGAAGATGCCAATGCGATTGACCTGATCAGCCTCGAATGAATTAAGCTCTTTCTTTGTTAACGTGAAAGAAACGTACCTGCGGACGAGCGAAAGCCTGGCCCAGCGACGGCCGATTGCCAAATCAAGCTAATCGCAAATCAGATCAGGCTGGTGCCGGAACGAACCCGTGCTTGATCAACATCTGCAACCAGCGCGGGGCATTG
>CALRWE010000227.1:0-5276 GCA_943371745.1 Rhodoferax sp. OV413 | reverse complement strand
GATATGCCAAAGCGACCAACTGCGAGATCTCGATTCGCTTGCAACCGATCAAGAAAACTGCAGCGCGCTCGTCCAAAACTGGTGACAATTTCGTTTCGACCGCAGCCTAAAAAACACCCCTGCCACACCCGCCCACAATGCCATCCATCGGTGGGTTGGGTGGGCAGTGGGTGAGGCTATGGCCATCGACTTGGGCAAAGACCGCTCCTATTGCAAAACCGGCCAATGCATACTTTCTGCAGCTGGGAAGGCGGTGGGTGAGGCCAAAACAGCACCCTCGAACTAGCTGCAACTCGTTGAAAACAATCAACTTTTGACTTGGCTTTACTAGTTCGCTCACTACTGGTCAGGACAACATTGCCGGTACTACTGGTAACGACACCATCATCGGTGTGTTCGATGCAGGTGCGACCAGCAATCAGAACACGCTGACTGCTGCTGATGTCATCAATGGCGGCGCAGGCAAAGACGCTCTGAGCGTTACGCTTGATGCTGGCTCCGCTGGCGCGTTGCCAGGTGCTCAGTACAGCAACATTGAAAACTTCTTCATTGGCAACGTCTCCGGCGTCAGCCCAGCCAACACCTTTAACTTTGCCACAGTGACTGGCGAAGAGCAGGTTTGGAACGACCGTGTTGCCGCCGACCGAAAAATGACCCCCATACCTACCAGCAAGACCGGCAAGGCCCGCCATGTGCCACTCTCGGTGGCCCTGCTGTCGGTGCTGGCCCAGTTGCCACGGTGGAAAGACTGCAGCTACGTGGTGCCTAACCCGAAGACGAAGCAGCCCTATGTCTCGGTGTTCTGCAGCTGGAATACGGCACGCAAGCAAGCGGGATTGCCTGAGGTGAGGATGCATGACTTGAGGCACAGCATGGCCAGCAATATGGTGAACTCAGGGCGGTCGATTCTTGAGGCCTCCAAGGTGCTTGGGCACACGGAGTTGAAGACGAGTCAGAGGTACTCCCATCTATCTCATGAGACCCTGCTGGCGGCGGTGGATGCATCGGCCAATGCGACCGGGATCGACTGGGGGCCAGCGCAAAAGGCAAAAGCTGGTGAGAATTCAGGAGTTGGTTGGCGTTGAAAATATACGCAATCTGCGTACAATATCCAAATGAAAGCCATATTCGTTGAATTGCCACCGTTTGAAAGATTGCGTGCCAGTTACCTCACTGACGAAGCGTACAGAGCGTTGCAAAACGAGCTGATGCAAAACCCCCTCGCAGGGAATGTCATTGAGGGCACTGGTGGCTTGCGTAAGTTGCGGCAGCCTGATCCACGAAGAGGTAAGGGCAAACGTGGTGGCTTACGCGTCATTTATTACTGGTGGCTGGAAGGAGGTCGGTTTTGGCTCTTTACTGTGTATGACAAAGACCAGGCTGATGATTTGACATCTGAGCAGCGTACAGCGCTGAAACGCCTCTTAGAAGCCGAGCGAAAACACCGTCAATCCAAGGAGAATTAACATGACAAAACGAGATATTTTCTCTGAAATCGTAGAGGGTTTTGATGCACTGAAATCTGAGCGTGAGGGTAAATTGACTTTGCGCCAAGTCAAAGCTAGCGCACAACCTGTGCCTGTGCTGACACCGCAAGAAGTGTTGGCTGTGCGTGAGAAATTGAATTTTTCTCGTCCAGTCTTTGCGCGCTATTTGCGAACTAACCCACGCACACTGGAGAACTGGGAGCAAGGTCGAGCAAAACCGAATGCGCAGGCGGCTCTGCTTATCCGTATGGTGGGGCAGTTTCCTGACATGGTGCAGCGGCTGGAAGCTGTTTGAAAGAACACTGCGCCACTTCCAAAAGCTGGTGACAATTTGGTTTTGGTCGCAGCCTAAAAAACACCCCTGCCACACCCGCCCACAATGACATCCATCGGCGGGTTGGGTGGGATGTGATACGGGTAGGTTCCCATAAGGTACCTTTTACTCCGTTACTGGTCGAGCAGGCGAAGCGTTACGCCTTGATTCAGCATCGCTCCGTACCCAAGCAAATTGAGTATTGGTCGCAGATTGGCAAGATCGCAGAAGAAACCCCCGACTTGCCCTTTTCCATGATCCGCGATATTTTGATTGCAGATCAAGAAGCGCCTGGGGGCGAGTACGTCTTCGGCTGATGCGAATTCTCGTTACGCCGACTTTTGATCGAGCGGAAAAGAAGCTACATCGTCCGCAAAAAGCCGAGCTTGACGAGGCAGTGAAAACCGTTGCGGGTGACGCGCAAATTGGCGAGGAAAAGGTGGGTGACCTCGCTGGGATTCGTGTCTACAAGTTCCGCATGAGCAATCAGTTTTGGCAGTTGTCCTATCGAATAGAGCACTGATGCGGGCAAGGTACCGCAAGTCGCATCCCGATACGATCAGACCGGCGCGGCTGATGTGACAATAGCAAACGCAACATTCGGTACTGGTGTACGGCGATGTTATTGACCCAAAAACACATCATGAAAAATTCCTTGTTTAAATCTTCAGCACTGTGCTGTTGGCTCGCTTTGTCCGCCTGTGGCGGAGGTGACTCCGGCCCCGCAGTGGCCAGCATTGCGCCTGACCAATTGGTCTATGGGCGAGCCAGCGTGTTTACACTTGCTGGGAAGCTGCTGGACGAAAGCGTCAGCGTTTCCGCGCAAGGGTGCTCAGATCTGACCCAGGTGCCGGGAGCGACAAATACCAGCCGGGCGCTGAGCTGCACAGTCAACGCTGTGGGCACTGGTGCCGTGGTCTTGCAGGCCAAAGCCGCCTCTGGCGCGGTGCTGAAAGAGCAAGCTTTTGATGTCCCGTTGCCAACGTCGCCGGCAGTGATCGCCATCCAAAGCGATCGTTTGATGTATTCAAAGTCAACCCAATGGACATTTACAGGACAGGCGCTGGACAAAGATTTCACCGTCTCCACCAAGGGCTGCGTTGGTTTGGCCTTGGTTGCGGGGGGCAGCTCTACATCCAAGTCGGTTACTTGCAACATCACCGCTGCAGGTCCCTCTGCGGTGATGGTGGAGGCCAAGTTGGCCAATGGCACCGTGCTGCTGGCCCGGACCATTGATGTGCTGGCGCCACAGGTCACCATGACCACCAGCTTGGGCACGATGGTGGTGGAGCTTGATGCGGTTGCTACGCCCCTGACCACCACCAACTTCTTGCAGTACGTGAACGACAAGTTCTACGACAACACCATCATCCACCGGATAGTCACAAGCAGCATCTTTGTCGCCCAGGGCGGATGGCTTACCTCCGCGCCCGCGGTTCAAAGCGGGCAGCGCGCAGCCATTTCACTTGAAGTGGGTAAAGGCCTGAGTAACGTGCGCGGCACCATTGCCATGGCCCGCACGGCTGAGGCCAACTCAGCCACTTCACAATACTTTTTCAATCTGGCAGACAACGTGGCCCTGGATACTGCAAGCGGAGGCTACGCAGTGTTTGGAAAACTCGTCTCAGGTCTGTCACTGCTTGACGCTTTGGTCGGTATTTCTACTTCTGCGCAATATGGCTTGAGTGATTTTCCGAACCAAAGTGTGACGGTTCAGTCTGCATCCCAAACGCAATGAGTCAGCTCGAAGTAGCCGGCTGAGCATGTTAGTCTGCTAGCCTGACGCCAAATGAAAAAGCCGTTTGAATGTACTTCACCACTTACCCATCCGCATGCTTAAGACTTTTCTCATCACCGGCCTTGTGGCCTTGTTAAGCGCCTGTGGGGGTGGCGACAGCTTTGAGCCCATCGTGAACCAGATCAAGGCCAACAGCCTGCGTTATGGGCAGACCGCCAATATTTCTGTGGCGGGCAAGTTCATGCGCCATGACATGGTGGCCGACACCGGCACATGCACCAACCCCAGCTACAGCGCAAGCAGCACGCCAGACTTGGCCACGCTGACCTGCAAGGTCACGGCCACCGGGCCCTTGGCTGTCACCATCAAGTCAGCCAGCGGTGCAGTGCTTTTTTCTGACACGCTTACCGTCTTGGCGCCACAGGTCACTTTGGTCACGTCAAAGGGCAGTGTGGTGATGGAGCTTGACCCGACCAAGGCACCGGCCACGGTGAATAATTTCCTGAGCTATGTAAGCTCTGGCTATTACACCAACACCTTGTTTCACCGGGTGATTGCCGGTTTTGTTGTTCAAGGGGGGGGCTACACCACAGGCGTGGTCAAGAAGGCCGGCCAGGCGGCGCCAATTGCCCTTGAGTCCAACACGGGCCTGCTCAACAACCGAAGCACAGTCGCCATGGCCCGAACCAATGTGCCTGACTCCGCCACCTCCGAGTTTTACTTCAATGTGGTTGACAACCCTGCCCTTGACTACCAAAGCGCGGCCAGCCCAGGCTATGCGGTCTTTGGCAAGGTGGTGAGCGGCATGGACGTGGTAGATGCCATTGCGGCAGTGCCCACAGCCACAGTAGGCACTAATCAGAATGTGCCCATCGCCGATGTGACGATGTCGCTGGTGCTGCAGACGCAATAGACCCACCGTTTGGTAATTGGTGGGGTAACGGGGTAACTGGGGTCAGATTCCCATTAATTTATGGCTGTCTAACAGTGATGCGTATGTAAGCAAAATAGAGGCAAAGCGGTGACAGCGGCTCTGCCATGGCTGCGGATACCCGCAAGCGTGAGCTGCTGGCCGCCAAATGGGAGTATTTACACCTGTAGCGGCGCAGTTGGCGGATCCTTACCACCAAGACCGACAAAGCACGCCATGTGCCACTGTCGGGGGCCATGCTGTCGGTGTTGTCGCAGGTGCCACGGTGGCCGGGGTATAGCTACGTTGTAGCCAACCCTAAGACGAAGTTACCCTGCGTGACCCTATTTTGCAGCTGGAATACGGCGAGAAAAGCATCTGGGCTGCCTGAAGTGAGGCTGCACGACCTGAGGCATTCCAAGGCGTCAAATATGGTGAACTCTGGAAGGTCGATCCTGGCGGTGGCAAAGGTCTTGGGGCACACCCAGCTGAAGACCAGCCAGCGCTACAGCCACCTATCCAATGAGACTTTGCTGGCTGCGGTGGATGCTTCGGCCAATTCTGCAGGGACGAACTGGGGGCCAGCGCGAAGTACGAAAGCTGGTGAGAATTTGGCTTTGGTTGAGGCGTCAACGGCAGCCCCGCCCAATGGACTTGTCTGTTGGGTGGGGTGTTGTGCGTCAATCCATGCAGTTGGTATGTGTCATAAAATGGCAAAGCCTGCCATACAAAGGAGAAAACAATGACCCTCAATATATCTTTACCCCTGGAGTTGGAGACCCGCGTTCGTGAACATGTGGCCTCTGGGCTTTATGGCTCTGCCAGCGA
>CALRWE010000226.1:0-5369 GCA_943371745.1 Rhodoferax sp. OV413 | reverse complement strand
TTTGCTGATTTCATGCAAGACCTGGCCAGCCTGTTCGAGCTGGAAGCCCAGGCCAAGGGCCTGTCGTTTCACTATGAGGAGACGGGTACCTTGCCCGCCGTGGTGCGCGCCGACGAAAAGCGGGTGCGCCAGATCCTGATCAACCTGCTGGGCAACGCCATCAAGTTCACGGCGCAGGGGCAGGTGAGTTTTCGGCTGCGCTATGCCCGGGAGATGGCCCATATCGAGATTGAAGACACCGGCCCCGGCCTCTCAGCCCAGGAGCATGACCGGATTTTTGAGCCCTTTACCCGCGCCAACACTTCCGGCCCCGCAGCCCCCGGCTCGGGCCTGGGCCTGACCATTGCCAAGATGCTGACTGATTTGATGGGCGGCGAACTCACCGTTCACAGCACGCCGGGCGTGGGCTCGGTGTTCAAGGTGAAATTGTTTTTGCCGGAGGTGCATGCCAAGCCGGAGGCCCGGGGGAGCGCAAGCGCGTTGGTGGCCCGGACTCGCCCACCCCGCTTGGGCTATGCCGGTCCGCGCCGGCGGGTGCTGGTGGTGGACAACGAGGAGGCTGACCGCGAGCTGCTGATGCACCTGCTGCAGCCGCTGGGTTTTGAGCTGCGCACCGCCGCCAGCGGCCACGACTGCCTGGATTTGCTGGCGGCAGGCTACCAGCCGGACGTGATTTTCATGGACCTGGCCATGCCGGGCATTGACGGCTGGGAGACCATCCGTCGGCTGCGCGCCCTCGGGCACGGCCGCGCCCAACTGGCCGTTGTGTCGGCCAATGCATTTGACAAGGGCCTGGAGAACGATGTGGGCCTGCCCGCCGAGGACTTCATCCAGAAGCCGGTGCGCCATTCCGAGTTGCTGGACTGGCTGGAGCGCCGTCTGTCACTCACCTGGCTGGAAAGTCCGGTGGCGGCCTTGCCCGCCCTGCAAACCCCCATGGCCTCCCTGGTGGTGCCAACGCCCGCGCACCTTGATGCCCTGCGCGAGGTGGTGAATCTGGGCTACTACCGTGGCATCCTTAATCAGCTGGACGAGATTGAAACGACCCAGCCCGAATGCGCGGCCTGGGTGAGCGATTTGCGCGCCCTGGCCCGCCAGTTTCAGTTTGAAGCGCTGGGGCAGCAACTCAATTCACCCGGCCAGCCTTGAAGTGCAACCCTGGAAGAAGCCCGCGCGCTTGATTGATCACTGCAAGATGCACCACCGCGATCTAACCAACAGAATTTATCCTTGTAAATCATGGAATCAAACTCCATAATTGCAAGCATGAATGTTTTTCACCAACTCCCTCGCCATCTGCTTGTCCAGGTCATCGAAGAACTCCAGCACGCCCCGGCTGTGGCGCTGCTCGGGCCGCGGCAGGTGGGTAAAACCACGCTGGCGCTGCGGGCGGCGCAAACCCTGCCCAGCATTTACCTCGACCTGGAGTCTGAGCGTGACCGCGCCAAGTTGCAGCAGCCTGAGCTTTACTTAAGCGACCATTTGGATAAGCTAGTAATTCTTGACGAGGTTCACCGGGTCCCGGGCTTGTTTCCGGTGCTGCGCGGGCTCATAGACCAGGCCCGGCGAGCGGGCAAGCGCTCCGGCCAGTACCTGCTGCTGGGCTCAGCGTCGCTGGACTTGTTGCAACAATCGGGCGAAACCCTGGCAGGCCGCATCGCTTACCTTGAACTTGGGCCCCTGACCCTTCTGGAGACCAACGCCGGCCAGACCGCGAGCACGTCAGACGCCCTATGGCTGCGGGGTGGTTTTCCCGACAGCTTCACCTCCCCAAGCGACGCCAGAAGCCTGCGCTGGCGCCAAAACTTCATCCAGACCTACCTGGAGCGTGACATTCCCCAGTTTGGCCCGCGCATTGCTGCTGCCACGCTGCGTCGTTTCTGGACGATGCTGGCCCACCACCAGGGCGGGCTGCTGAATGTGGCGCAGCTGGCGCGCAACATGGGCGTGGACGCCAAAACAGCGCAAAGCTACATCGACCTCTTGTGCGCGCTGCTGCTGGTGCGCCGCTTGCCGCCCTGGCCCACCAACATTGGCAAACGCCTGGTCAAGGCGCCCAAGGTTTACCTGCGCGACAGTGGCCTGGTGCATGCCCTGCTTGGCATTGAAACCAAAGAAGGCCTGGTGGGCCACCCGGTGGTGGGCGCGAGCTGGGAGGGTTTTGTGATCGACAACCTGCTGAGCTGCGCACCGGCAGGTGTGCACGGCTACTTTTACCGCACCAGCGGTGGCGCGGAAGTGGATTTGCTGCTGGCTTGGCCGAGCGGCGAGCTCTGGGCGATTGAGGTCAAGCGGTCCCTGAACCCCAAGGTCGAGCGCGGTTTTCATGCCGCGTGTGCCGACTTGCTGCCCGCGCGCCGTCTGGTGGTGTACCCGGGGCTGGAGTCGATTCCGCTGGGTAACGATGTTTTTGCGGTGCCCTTGGAGGCGCTGTGCAAAGCGTTGGCTGACAAGGCTTCTGTGCTGCCGGCCTGACGGCACATCATCCACCTGATTTCAACCAGAACCCCCTACGAGAATCCCATGCCCAAACCCAGCCTGGACAAAACCCTGGACCGCGCCAACAGCGACGTGGTGCTCATCGTGGACGACGTGCCCGACAACCTGGCCGTGCTGCACGACGCGCTGGACGAGTCGGGCTACACCGTGCTGGTGGCCACCCACGGCGAGGCGGCGTTGAAACGCGCCGCGCAAGCCCTGCCCGACATCGTGCTGCTGGACGCCATGATGCCGGGTATGGACGGCTTTGAGGTGGCGCGCAGCCTCAAAGCCAACTCGCAAACCGCCCATATTCCCATCATTTTCATGACCGGCCTGACCGAGACCGAGTACCTGGTGGCAGCGCTGGAGGCCGGTGGGGTGGACTATGTGACCAAGCCCATCAAACCCAAAGAAGTGCTCGCCCGCATGCAGGTGCACCTGCAGGGCGCACGCGAGCGGCGCCAGGCCCGGTCGGCTCTGGACGCCTTTGGCTATGCCAGCATCACCGTGCGGGTGAGCGACGGCAAACTGATGTGGCAAACCCCGTTGGCGCGCGACCTGCTGCACACCTACTACGCCACCAGCGCGCCGCTCACGCCGGAGCCGGTCTTGCAGTGGCTGCGTCGCCATGTGGCCGAGGTGGCGGTACTGATCGAGCCGCCGCGCCTGAGTATCGAGGCGGGCCCCAAGCGCCTGACCTTTCGGTTGCATCAGCAGATTGGCGACAGCGAGGGCGGGGGCGACTGGCTCATCATCATGCAGGAGGTGAGCGACGAGAGCGTGATCGGGGCCATGGCCCTGAGCTTCAAGCTCACACCTAAAGAGGCCGAGGTGCTGTACTGGGTGGTCAAGGGCAAGATCAACCGTGACATCGGCGATATTTTGGGCAGCAGCCCCATGACCGTCAAAAAACACCTGGAACATGTGTTTGCCAAACTCGGCGTGGAAACCCGCACCGCCGCCGCTGGCATGGCCATGAGCCGCATCCGGCAACTGCACCCGCAGTTTGAGGGCTAGGTTTAAGGGTTTTCCTTCAGAATTGACTTCAATGCGGTGTTTTCCAGGGATTGATGACGGTGACGCTGGCGGCGTCATAGGGAGCCGTGTCGCGTGATGCCACGATAAACCCCCGCGAGGCCGCAATCGCGGCAATGTAGCCGTCAGGTGTTGGGAAACCTCGGCCGCGCGTCTTTGCCGTCATGGCCAGATCAGCATAGCGCCCAGCGGCATCGACGTCGAATGGCAACACCCGATCCCTGAACAAGCCCATCAGACCATCAGGGGCTTGTGCCAGCCTGTCTTTGCGCTGACCGGCCTGGAGCGCGGCGATGCCAAACAGTAGCTCGGCCAGTGTGACGCTGGACAGGTACAGGGTCTCAGTGGCTTGATCATTCAGCCAAGCGCGCACGGACGCATGGGGTTCTGGCTTCATGGCCTCTGAAACGACGTTGGTATCGAGGACGATCATTCAAACCTCAGCGGCTCGGCAGGTGTCTTGTCACTCACTTGGTCGAAGACTTCGAAATCCTCGTTTGTCAAACCGATCTTGCGACCCAACGCAGCGAGGGCGTCACCCATGCGAACGCGCGCCTCCGGTTTGACCGCGGTCGCCAGAATCTCGCGGACCTCGGCTTCGGTGCTGCGCCCGTGCAGAGCGGCTTGGACCCGCAACGCGCGATGCACGTCGTCGGGCAGATTGCGTACTGTCAGCATGGCCATAGCTTCACCTCGTATAAATGCATTCTTCGCCTTCATTGTCGTAATTTGAATGCACTGCCACAAGGAAAAACCTTGTTTAATGTGGCGCGGTGTACATCCGGGCCCTTCTGATTAGGCGGCGTTGGCCCGCTGGCGCGTGACAAGATCGAGGTGCTGTACTGGGTGGTCAAGGGCAAGATCAACCGTGACATCGGCGATATTTTGGGCAGCAGCCCCATGACCGTCAAAAAACACCTGGAACATGTGTTTGCCAAACTCGGCGTGGAAACCCGCACCGCCGCCGCTGTCATGGCCATGAGCCGCATCCGGCAACTGCACCCGCAGTTTGAGGGCTAGTTTTAATGGGTTTTAAGCCTTTTTGGCTTCTGGCCGGCGTATCTTAATACTTGGTATGTCCAAATTGATAGCGTTCATGGCGAAGTTACTGCACTAATCGTCGAGGTTTTTCGCTTGCCAGGGCGTGGCTTCGCGGCCCGCTTCAGCGCTTCAAATTCCTGGTGGAACAGGTTAGTGATGGCCTCTGGGTCAGGGACCAGCCGGGCGTCACCGATCACCGTCAGGGCGGCGTGGCCCCGGTAGCTCAGAATACTCAAGGTCATGCCCAACTCCTCGCCCGGGTGGGGCGCCCAGGCCATCATGCGGTCGATGGGCACTCCTGCCAGGTAGAGTGTTTCACGGGGGCCGACCACGTTGGTCAGGACCAGGCTGCATTTGCTGCCAAACCAGTGGTTGCTCAAGTCTTGCAGTGACTTGGGGCCGCGCCCAAAGATGTCAAACAGCATCAGGGTGGCAAGGGCCTCGGGTGAGCGTTTGAGGGCGTCCATGGCGGCCTTGGTGCGGGCCAGGCGCTCAGCGGGTCGCGCAGCGTCCACGGGCAGTTCAAGAATCACCAGCCCAAATGCATTGCCAAGAAGGCCTGCTTGAGCGGGCGGGCGCAAGTCCACTGGCACCATCGCGCGCAGGCTGCTGTGGTTGACCTCCACGCCCCGGCCCTTGAGGTAGGTGCGCAGCGCACCGGCCATGGCGGCCACCAACACGTCATTGACCTTGGCGCCAAAGCGCCCGCCAATGGCCTTGACGTCCTTGATCGGGACCGTTTCAGACCAGGCCACCCGCTTTTGCTGCCCGAACTCCCCTTTGAGCGGGGAGGGCGGATCGTCTGTTTTGAG
>CALRWE010000225.1:0-5477 GCA_943371745.1 Rhodoferax sp. OV413 | reverse complement strand
GATAGTGGTTCTCGCCTTTGTGATGTCTTCCGGCCTGGCTGGAATCGCAGGTTTGTTGATTGCGCCGATTACCACTGCATCGGTGTTCATGGGGCTGACCATTGCGCTCAAAGCGTTCTCTGCCGCGATCGTGGGCGGATTATCCAGTCCCCGAGGATGTATCGCTGGCGGCATCTTGCTAGGCTGTATCGAGGCGTTGGTGGGGCTTTGGCGCGCGGAAATGCGCGAAATCACGCTGTTCCTGTTGATCATCCTGGTGCTGATGGTCAAGCCGGAAGGCTTGTTTGGTCGCAAGACGTTTGAAAAAGTGTGAGTGCGATGAACAAGAACCGATTCCTCACCCTTCTGGCGATTGCAGCGGCGGTCGCCATTCCCGCTGTTCTGACGAATGAGTTCTACCTGAAGATCATTTTCACAGCAGGGATGTACTACATCGCAGCGGCTGGACTTAACGTGCTTGTCGGGTGGAGTGGACAAAAATCACTGGGGCATGCTGGTTTGTTCGCAGCGGGCGCCTACACCGCTGCACTTCTTACGGCGCAGGCGGGCTGGAACCCCTGGTTGGCTCTGATGGCCTCGGCTTTTGTCGCTGCAGCCTTCGGGGTGCTGATTGCAATTCCGTCCCTGCGAGTCAAGGGGCCTTCCCTGGCGATGGTCACCATTGGCTTTGGCATTGTTGTGGAAAAAGTCGTAACCGAATGGCAAGAACCGTTCGGTGGTCAGGCAGGAATCTATGGCGTGTTGCCGCTCACGTTTTCCGGACAAATGCTCAACATCCGTGAATGGGCATGGTTGATTCTTGCGCTGGCGTTTGCCACACACTTTCTGATTGCCAACTTGTTGCACGGCAAATACGGGCGAGCCTTTCAGGCTGTTCAGGCATCGGAAGTGGCGGCTGAAAGCGTTGGTGTGAACGTGTATCGATTCAAGGTACTGGCTTTTGTGATCAGCGCCGTGACCTGCGGTGTGGCTGGTGCATTGTTGGCTCAGCAGAACCAGTACATCAATTCCGATTTCATCAACTTCAGGCTTTCAATCTTTTTGTTGCTGATTGTGCTGTTTGGCGGGCCGTCCATCTGGGGCCCTGCTTTGGGTTCGGTCGCTCTGACCCTGCTCGACGCTTTCCTGGCACGTTGGCCGGAACTGCAACATTTCACTTATGGAGCGCTGCTGCTCTTTGCTCTTTATGCCATGCCGCAAGGGTTGGCTGGGGCTATTCAATCGATGTACCGCAAGCTCGCCTCTGGGAAATCTGCAGTGGCCAGGCCAGTTCAGACGCCTGCGCAATGGACATGCAAATACGCTGCAGTCAAAGATGCCAACGAAGTGATTCTGCGTGCCCAGGGCATCTACAAAGCTTATGGCGGCGTGGTTCCAACCAATAACGTGGACATGATCTTGCGTCCAGGGTATGTGCATTCGCTGATCGGACCCAATGGGGCTGGAAAGACCACTTTGCTCAACATTTTGTCCGGCGTTGTGCGTCCGGATCGTGGTTCTGTTCATATTTTTGGCAAAGACGTGGCGAAGATGCGCTCCAGTGAGGTCTGCAAGCTGGGCATCGGACGAACTTTCCAGAACCTGCGCTTGTTCCCGCAAATGAGCGCATCCGAGAATGTGTTGGTCGGTTTGCATCCCCATCTGCCCTGTGGTTTCTGGTCCAGCCTCTTCAATGTACCCGCCTGCAAGAAGGAGGAGCACGAGGCAAAAGCCGAAGCTGCCGCCTTGCTGGACTTTGTCGGCCTGTTAGGCAGGGCACAGGAGCCAGCGGGAAGCCTGCCCTACGGGCTACAACGCCGTTTGGAAATTGCCCGCGCGCTGGCGACACACCCCAGGCTGCTGTTGCTCGATGAACCCGCTGCGGGCTTGAACCCGCAGGAAACCCAAGACCTGATCGCGTTGATTCAAAAGATCTCGGCCAACGGCATCACCGTGATGTTGATTGAACACCACATGGACCTGGTGATGGCAGTGTCAGACCACGTTGTCGTGCTCGATCACGGTGAAAAAATTGCAGAGGGAACACCTTATGAGGTGCAGCGCAACCCCGCCGTCATCAAGGCTTATCTCGGTGAAGACGACCCGTCAGAAGAAGATCCCGAGATGGTGACCGTATGACCACAATGCTGAATATCCACAATTTGGTCGTGAATTACGGCGTGATCAATGCTTTGCGTGGCGTAAGCCTTTCGGTCAATGCCGGTGAAGTGGTGTCGATCATCGGTGGCAACGGCGCCGGCAAAAGCACTCTGATGAAGGCGATATCCGGTTTGGAGCCCGCCGCAGGAGGCTCAATTATTTGGGATGGTCAAAATATTACGGGCATGCCATCCCACAAGAGGGTGGGGGCGGGCATATCGCAGTCCCCAGAAGGTCGGCAAGTGTTTGGTGACCAGACCGTAGAGGACAACCTACTTCTTGGGGCATTCCTGCGCAGCTCGCGCGACCCGGAACTGGCTGGTGATTTGGAGGCGCAGTACGTGATCTTTCCGAGGTTGCGGGAGAGAAAAAACCAACAAGCTGGAACTCTGAGCGGGGGCGAACAGCAAATGCTGGCCATTTCCAGAGCACTCATGTCGCGCCCAAGGTTGTTGTTGCTCGATGAGCCATCACTGGGACTCGCACCGTTGATCGTGAAAGAAATTTTTGAAGTGATCAAGCGCGTTCGGGATCAGGGTGTGACCATTCTTCTCGTGGAGCAAATGGCCAATCAGGCCCTCAGGGTTTCCGACAGAGCCTATGTGCTGAAAAACGGGGTGTTCACCTCATCCGGCACCGCCAAAGAAATTCAAAACGATCCCTCTGTGCGTGAAGCCTATCTGGGCAAGCATTGAGGAAAAAGCATCAGCCCATCAATGATTGATTTACAGGAAGAACAATGACACAGACCCTCGCCTCCAGCCGAATTCCCGGTTTCCACAAACACTCCGTCCTTGAACGAATTGCCCTTGTCTCCAAACTCACCCACCTTGATTCAGCAGATAGCGAACTGCTGACCAATTGCGGCAACTTGCCGCAAGAGGTCGGGAACCACATGATCGAGAACTTTGTGGGCACCATGACCATTCCTGTCGGCATTGCCTCCAATATGAAGGTCGATGGCAAGGATGTGCTGGTGCCGATGGCAACTGAAGAATCGTCTGTCGTTGCGGCAGTCTGCAATGCGGCGCGCCAGTCGTATGACAACGGAGGATTTACCACTTCCATGTCGGGTACCCAAATGATCGCGCAGATTCAACTGGTCAACGTCCCGGATCCGATCCACGCCCGGATGTGTATTCTTGAGAAGAAAGACGAAATACGCACAATTTGTGACGCTTGTGACCCCTTGCTGATCACGTTGGGTGGCGGCTTCCAGGATCTGGAAGTGCGTGTGATTGAGTCCAAGTCGGGACCCATGGTGATCACCCATATCATCGTGGATACCCGTGATGCGATGGGCGCAAATGCCGTAAACACCATGGCCGAAAAGCTGGCGCCTTATATTGCGCAATGGACGGGTGGCAAGACCTACTTGCGTATCCTCTCCAACCTGGCCGATCGCCGATTGGCACGAGCGCGCTGCATCTGGCGCACTGAAGACATTGGTGGGGAAGACGTGCGCGATGGAATGATCCTGGCGTACCACTTTGCCGAATCCGATCCTTATCGCGCTGCCACCCATAACAAGGGCATCATGAATGGTGTCAGTGCGGTGGTACTGGCGACCGGCAACGACACTCGCGCCGTGGAGGCTGGTGCGCATGCCTATGCCTCACGCCATGGCCGTTACTCCAGTCTCACCAGCTGGGAGGTGACGCCCGAGGGGCACTTGGCCGGCGTGATCGAACTTCCGATGGCCGTTGGGCTGATAGGCGGGGCCACCAAGCTTCACCCAATGGCCCGCGCTGCCCTGAAGATTCTCAATGTGGCATCGGCGGGCGAGTTGGCGCGGATCATTGCCGCGGTTGGATTGGCTCAGAACTTTTCTGCGATGAAAGCTTTGGCCACTACCGGGATCCAGAAAGGTCACATGTCACTGCATTCCCACAACATCGCCATGATGGCAGGCGCTGTTGGCGAGGAGGTTGACCAGCTGGCCAAGATTCTTGTCGCGAAAGGCGGTGTCCGGATCGACATCGCAGAAAAAGAGCTTGCCGTGTTGCGGGCCAACCAGAAAAGCGGTGTCCGGGTCGTGTGAGGCTGGTGGAGGTGGTGCCACGTGATGGCCTCCAGAGGGAGCATGAGCAAAATACGTCCACCTGGCTGCTGGATCACCAGTTGTGTTTTGTAACCAGTCATCGACTTGGCTTCAAGCAGGCCTCTGATTCGCCGGCTCCACCGACAGCCGCATCCCGGCGGGCGTCACCGCCATGACTGCTGAAGACCGAGTTGCCCAACAATAGCTTGTACAGTCACGGCCATGGTCGACTTTCCGATATCACCCCCATTGCGGGCAGACAGTGCGTTGCATCAGCGGCGCCTCCGGCGTTTGCTGTCACTTGGCTCCATCCTGCTGGTGGTGCTGGGAATCTGCTGGGCGGTTTTTTTCGCCTATTTGGGTGACTGGGGCATTGTTGCCCTGGATGCGGTGCTGGTTGCCTCCGGCCTGGCCATTTGGGGCTTGACCCAGCGCAACCGCACCCGCCTGGCTTTTTATCTGTTGGTGGGTGTCATCTTTGTGGTGATCTGTGGCATCAGCCTGGTATTGGACGTGCCCAGCGCGGCGGCGCCACGCTCCACCCATTTTTTTCTATTGGTCGTGGCCTTCAGTTCACTGATTTTCCTCAAAGATGACCCCACCGGCTTGCAGCATTGGGTGGCAGGCGTGTGTTGTGCCGCATTTGCCGTGCTGGCCAGCACGACCTGGGGGTTGAATGCCGCCTGGGTGCTGCCCGATGGCGTGCGCGTCGTCGGCACCTGGGTGAACACCGTCTTTGCCATTGGCGGCATGTACGGGCAGATCTACATCATGGTGAACGACGTCACGGATGTTTCTGCGCTTGAGCTTGATTTGCGCAAAGCACTGGTGCGGGAAGAGTTTTTTCTTGTTTATCAGCCGCAGGTTACCTCTGCTGGCCAGGTGGTGGGTGCCGAGGCCCTGCTGAGATGGCAACATCCGCAGCGCGGGCTCGTTTCACCTGCCGAATTCATCGGCCTGGCTGAGCGATCCGGAATGGTTGTTCCCATGGGCCTGATGGCCTTGACCACTGCCTGCGAGCAGTTGGTCCAGTGGGCGAAACAGGAGGAAATGCAGCACCTTACTCTGTCGGTCAATGTCAGCGCACAACAGTTTCGCCAGACCGATTTCGTGGTCCAAGTGCAGCGCATCATGGCGCAGTCCGGTGTGCGTGGGCAGCGCCTCAAACTGGAGCTGACCGAGAGCTTGCTGGTGCATGACATGGAAGACGTCGTAAGCAAGATGACTGAGCTGCGGGGGCTCGGTGTGGGGTTCTCACTGGACGATTTTGGTACCGGCTACTCATCCCTGAGTTATC
>CALRWE010000224.1:0-5481 GCA_943371745.1 Rhodoferax sp. OV413 | reverse complement strand
CAAGCTTCTGGTGGAATCCCGACAAATTTGTAGGCCCTGCCGGCCTGCTGCAAGCCTACCGTTTCATCGCAGACAGCCGAGATGAGGCTACTGCCGAGCGCCTTGATAACCTGGAGGATCCCTACCGCCTGTTTCGTTGCCATACCATCATGAACTGTGTTGATGTCTGCCCCAAGGGATTAAACCCGACCAAGGCTATTGGCAAGATCAAGGAAATGATGGTCACGCGTACGGTCTGACGGCATGAAGCCCGATGTTGTGAATAGCGGTGATGAACTGATTGATGAGCGCGCTTTAAGCAAATTGAGGTGGCGATGCCGCCGAGGATTGCTTGAGAACGATTTATTTATTGAACGGTTTTTCAATCGCTTTGCATCTGTGTTGACCGTCAAGCACGCGCAAGGTATGGGCGCTCTAATGGATCTCAGCGATAACGATCTGCTGGATCTCCACTTGGGCAGGAAATCACTGGTCCAAGTTGACCCAGCCCTGGATTGCGCCGATGTGTCAGAAGTTTTAAATATGTTGAGAGAAACCGTCGAAAGGTCAAAATGAAGTTAGCCGATAACAAAGCCACCCTGTCGTTCAGCAACGGCAGCCCCAGTGTTGACTTACCCATGTATGTAGGCAGTATCGGGCCCGATGTCATAGACATCCGCAAGTTATATGCTCAAACGGGCATGTTCACTTATGACCCGGGGTTTTTGTCCACGGCTTCATGTCAGTCGGCGATCACTTATATCGATGGAGACAAGGGCGAGCTGCTTTACCGCGGTTACCCCATTGAGCAATTGGCGACCAATTGCGATTTCATGGAAACCTGTCACCTGCTGCTGTACGGCAATTTGCCCGATGCGGATGGCAAAGCCAAGTTTTCCAAACTGGTCACGAACCACACCATGGTCAACGAGCAGATGCAATTTTTCTTGCGCGGCTTCCGCCGTGACGCCCATCCCATGGCGATCATGACCGGCTTGGTGGGTGCCTTATCTGCTTTCTATCACGACAGCACCGATATCACCAACCCCGAGCACCGCGAGATTTCTGCCATTCGCCTGATTGCGAAGATGCCGACCTTGGTCGCTATGGCTTACAAGTACACCGTTGGTCAACCCTACATGTACCCCAAGAACGAGTTGAGCTACGCTGGCAATTTCTTGCACATGATGTTTGCGACACCCTGCGAAGAGTACGTGGTGAACCCAGTGATTGAACGCGCTCTCGACCGCATCTTCGTGCTTCATGCAGACCACGAGCAAAACGCATCCACTTCGACGGTTCGCCTGTGCGGCAGCTCGGGCACCAACCCATTTGCGGCTATTGCTGCCGGCGTTGCGTGCCTATGGGGGCCGGCACATGGTGGAGCCAACGAAGCCTGTCTGAACATGCTGGAAGACATCCAGAAAATGGGGGGCATCTCCAAGGTTGGCGAATTCATGGAGAAGGTCAAGGACAAAAACTCCGGCGTCAAGCTGATGGGTTTTGGCCACCGCGTCTACAAGAACTACGATCCTCGCGCCAAATTGATGCAAGAGACCTGCAAAGAAGTCCTCAAGGAACTCGGGCTGGAAAACGATCCCCTGTTCAAACTGGCCATGGCTCTGGAAAAAATTGCACTGGAAGACGAATATTTCGTCTCCCGCAAACTCTACCCCAACGTGGACTTCTACTCGGGCATCGTGCAACGTGCCATCGGGATCCCAGTGCCGCTGTTCACTGCGATCTTCGCTTTGGCCCGGACAGTGGGCTGGATCGCTCAATTGAACGAGATGATCGGGGACCCAGAATACAAGATTGGCCGTCCGCGCCAACTCTTTACAGGTTCTGTCCGGCGTGACGTTGTCCCAATTTCACAGCGCTGATCCTCGCCAATTAAAACGCCCGCCGGATGGCAACACCGGCGGGCGTTTTGCTTTGAAAGAAGCCTCCTCCATGCCGCTTAAAATAGCCACTCCTCAAGGAAACACCATATGAGCCGCACTGATCCACAAGCACACGGGCGTACGCTGTACGACAAACTCTGGGATGAACACGTTGTTCACACCGAAGAAGATGGCACAGCCATTTTGTACATCGACCGCCACCTGGTCCATGAAGTTACCAGCCCACAAGCCTTCGAGGGCCTTCGCCAAGCCGGGAGAAAAGTCTGGCGTGTCAGCTCTATTGTGGCCACAGCAGATCACAACACGCCGACCACGGGCTGGGAGCGAGGCTATGACGGCATCACCGATCCCACTAGCAAAGAACAAGTGATCACCCTTGACACCAATATCAAGGAGTTCGGATCAGCTGCTTACTTTCCATTTTTGTCCAAGCGTCAGGGCATCGTGCATGTCATTGGGCCTGAAAATGGAGCAACGCTGCCGGGGATGACGGTGGTCTGCGGTGACTCGCACACCTCCACACACGGCGCCTTCGGTGCTTTGGCACATGGGATTGGCACGAGTGAGGTCGAGCACGTGATGGCCACGCAAACGTTGCTGGCCAAAAAAGCCAAGAATATGCTGGTCCGCGTAGACGGCACTTTGCCTCGGGGATGCGGCGGCAAAGACATCGTCCTGGCCATCATCGGCAAAATCGGTACCGCGGGCGGCACCGGCTACACGATCGAATTTGGTGGCTCTGCCATCCGTGCGCTGAGCATGGAGGGTCGAATGACTGTCTGCAACATGGCGATTGAGGCCGGCGCCCGCGCCGGACTGGTGGCTGTTGACGACAAAACCATCGATTACGTGAAGGGCCGCCCTCTGGCACCAGGCCATAACGCAACCGACAGCAGTGCTGCGGACGTCGAATGGGATCAGGCTGTGGCCTATTGGAAAGGCCTGCATTCTGACGCTGACGCTCACTTTGACACCGTCGTCGAACTTGATGCCACCCAGATCATCCCTCAAGTCACCTGGGGCACATCACCCGAAATGGTGCTGGGTATCGACAGCCGTGTGCCTGACCCCGACAAAGAAAAAGACGCCAACAAGCGAAGCGCGATTGAACGCGCGCTGGTCTACATGGGACTTGAGCCCGGCAAGGCGTTGAATGACCTGTACGTGGACAAAGTGTTCATTGGCTCTTGTACCAACAGCCGCATTGAAGATATGCGTGAGGCAGCTGCCGTTGTCAAGAAATTAGGCCAGAAAGTGGCTGGGAACATCAAGCTGGCCATGGTGGTCCCCGGCTCTGGGCTGGTCAAGGATCAAGCTGAGCGCGAGGGCTTGCACGAGATTTTCAAATCAGCAGGCTTTGAATGGCGTGAGCCGGGTTGCTCCATGTGTTTGGCCATGAATGCGGACCGACTGGAGCCTGGTGAGCGATGTGCATCCACCAGCAATCGCAATTTTGAAGGGCGTCAGGGAGCCGGAGGAAGAACCCATCTGGTCAGCCCAGCCATGGCGGCGGCAGCGGCGATCCACGGGCATTTTGTGGATGTCAGGAAGTTTGTCTAAGACCATCACCCATCAATACCCCATGAAAAAAATCATTGTGCTCGTTGTCACGACACTAACCGTGAGCTTTGCGCTATCGGGATGCAACACGGTCAAGGGCGTGGGCCAGGACCTGCAAAAGGCAGGCGAGAGAATTGAAGACGTCGCTAGAAAGAAGTAACACGACTATGCAAAAATTTAGCTTGCTCAAGGGGCTGGTAGCTCCCATGGATCGCGAAAACGTTGATACAGATGCCATCATTCCAAAGCAGTTCCTCAAATCCATTCGCAAAACAGGCTTTGGTCAGAACCTGTTTGACGAGTGGCGTTATCTGGACCCTGGTTACCCGGGCCAGGACCCTACAACACGGAAACCAAATCCGGATTTTGTGCTGAACCAGCCCCGCTACGAGGGTGCATCCATCCTGCTTGCACGCAAGAACTTTGGTTGCGGCTCCTCACGTGAACATGCACCCTGGGCCCTGGACCAGTACGGATTCAGAGCCATCATTGCACCCAGCTATGCGGATATTTTCTTCAACAACAGCTTCAAAAATGGGCTGTTGCCGATCGTGCTGAGCGAGGATCAAGTCAGCAAGCTGTTTGCTGACGCATTGGCATTCCCCGGCTACGCATTGACCATTGACCTTGAAAGACAGGTTGTGGTCAAGCCAGGCGGCGAAGAACTGCCTTTTGAGGTCCAGGCGTTTCGCAAATATTGCTTGCTCAACGGTTTTGACGATATCGGTCTGACACTACGCCACGCCGACAAAATCAAGACCTTTGAAGCCGAACGTTTGGCGAGCAAACCGTGGCTAGCCCGGACGATATCTACCTAGGGCGCTATTTATTTTGAAAGCCCATACGCTTCATAGCTGCGCCGTAGCGTGTGCTCCCCCCTGAACCGGCACGAAGTTTCTAGCGTAACGGGCCTCAGCCTTTGTCAAGCGGGCCTTGTGCCTCACACTTTAATGAGAAAGACAAAATGAAAATTGCAGTATTGCCAGGCGATGGCATCGGAACAGAAATTGTTGCTGAAGCGGTCAAGGTATTGAATGTTCTCGGCCTTGATCTGGAGATGGAAACAGCGCTGGTCGGTGGTGCCGCCTATGAGGCGTTCGGGCATCCCCTGCCAGAGGCCACACTCAAACTAGCCAAGGAAGCCGATGCCATTCTGTTTGGCGCTGTGGGCGACTGGAAGTACGACAAACTGGATCGTCCTTTGCGTCCGGAGCAGGCCATTTTGGGACTGCGCAAGAGCCTCGGCCTGTTTGCCAACTTCCGCCCGGCCATTTGTTACGAGCAATTGGTTGACGCGTCAAGTCTCAAGCCCGAGCTCATTGCCGGCTTGGACATCCTGATCATTCGTGAATTGACCGGCGACATTTACTTTGGCCAGCCAAGGGGCCGCCGCATCGCGAACGACGGGCACTTCCCCGGCGCGGAAGAGGCGTTTGACACCATGCGTTATAGCCGCCCGGAGATTGAGCGTATTGCGCATGTCGCCTTTCAGGCTGCACGCAAACGCAAGGCGGCCGGCTCTGAAGGACGGGTCACCAGCGTCGACAAAGCCAATGTGCTTGAAACCTTCCAGTTCTGGAAAGACGTGGTGACCGATGTCGGACTGCAGTACCCCGATATTCAGCTCGATCACATGTATGTGGACAACGCAGCCATGCAGCTGGTCCGGGCGCCCAAACGGTTTGACGTCGTGGTCACGGGCAATATGTTTGGCGATATTCTGAGCGACGAGGCGTCAATGCTCACCGGGTCTATCGGGATGCTGCCGTCTGCATCGCTCAATGCCAGCAACCAGGGTTTGTACGAGCCCAGCCATGGCAGTGCACCTGATATCGCGGGACAAGGCATCGCGAATCCGTTGGCAACCATTTTGAGCGCGGCGATGATGCTGCGTTTCAGCCTCGGACAGGAAGCTGCGGCGCAGCGAATTGAGTCTGCTGTCAAGACCGTGCTGGACCAAGGATTGCGCACCACAGACATTTACAGCGCGGGTACGACCCGCGTCAGCACAGCACAGATGGGCGCGGCCGTTGTCAAG
>CALRWE010000223.1:0-5489 GCA_943371745.1 Rhodoferax sp. OV413 | reverse complement strand
CATGCTTGGCCTAACAGCGGTTAAGCCAAGTGGGTAGAAACGATTCAGCCAAGAAGATAAGAACGATTTAGCCAAGTAGGTAAAAGCGGTTCAGCCCAGGAACGATGCCATTGAGGGGGTGAGACCAGACGCGTTCCAACGCGGATGGGGTCTCTCACACCATCAATAATTAAATAACTCTTTGAAGAGTATTGAATTATTCTTAGGGCGAATTTGCAAACCCCCGCAAAGCCTTGCCCCGCTTGGCTTTCACGATTCAGGCCGTGGCCGTTACAGCGGCATGGGTGGGCGTCACAGCGGACTGAGTGGGTGTTGCAGCGGCTGGGGTGGCCGTTACAGCGTTTTTGGCTGCGGTTTCACCGGCAAAGATGGGTTTGCGAACTTTGAGTATGTCGGAGTCGGGCTCGAACTGACAAACCCAGCCAGGCAGGGCGGCGACTTCTGCCACGGCGGCCTTCAAAGTACGAAGGCGGTCTTTTTTGGCGGTGGCGGTGGCGGGCTCATCCCCCCAGATATTGACCATGAGTTTATCGATGGTGATGGTCTTGGTGGTACTTTGACTTGCCCAAGCACTTAACCAGGCGTTAAGGCGCATTGCAGGCTTGGATTTGAGGCTCTGTTGCTCGGTCATGTTGACCCAGGCCACGCGGGTCCGCTCCATGGCGGCTTTGCTCGCTTCGGGGTTGAGCACCACACTGAGGTAGCCAGGGCGTTCAAGGCAGGCAATCAGCGTACTGTTGGCGCTCAGTACTTGTCCTTGTGGCCCGGTTGCGCTTCTGTGCATCGTCGTTTTGGCCAAGCGCTCCAAGCTCGCCAGCATCGCTTGGCTGTTCGTGCCGGTGCTGCTCAGGCCAATGCCTTTGGCAATGGCGGCGCCCGTGACTTGGACGGCTACCAGAGCGTCTTGCGGCGCGAGAAAGCGGTCAATTTGAAGAGTCGCGGCCAGCATGTCTCGCTGGTGGTGCGCGGCGTCGATAGGGATGGCTTTTTTGACCATCGCCGCCTGCTGGCACAAGTAAAAAAATACCAGCTGATCGGTGATATCCAATGCAGCCTCCCCGCTCCAACGACACTCGATGGTGTGGGCGCCCCGGGTGTAGTGGCTTGTAGCCTGCACCCCCTGGGCGCGGGTACCGTTTTGCAGTGGCCGAAACAAGCCCTTGGCATAGATAAAAACCGGGTGAACCGGCGCATGGTTCATGTAGGCCACCACGGGCTCGGCCAGCCCGTCTGCGCCCATTCTGGCCCTGGGTTTGGCCTTGGGTTTAACTTTACCCTTGGCCTGAGGTTTAGTTTTGCCCTTGGCTTGGGGCTTGACGGCGGATGGCTGGTTGGACTGTTTAAGCACCATCATGTGCCCCGAATACGTCCGTGCTGGGTACCACGGTCGGTGCTGTCGGTTTCGCTGGCTGGTGGTTGTTCATGGTGCGCGCCCTGGTTATCCGATTTCCGGTGCTTGCGCATCAATCCAATCGTCATAGGCATCACGTTGTCGCTCATAGGTCTCAGCCCTTTGGTCATAGGTGTTCACGAGGGCTACCAGTTTTGAGCGTGGGTAGTGACACTGGGACTCACCCATCTTGGGCAACGTCTTGCCTGTGAACCAATTGCATTTGATGGAGTCTGCTTGGGCTGCTTGATCCTCAACATCGGGCATGGCATGGGCAGGACTGTCGCCCGTAGCGGCAATGTGTGCGGCAATGTAGTCGGTTCTGGCTTGATAAACGGCCTTGATATCGGGCAGCGCTTGCCAGAACCGATGTGCCATGGCTTGAAACTGGGGCATGGTGAGCGCACCCAGCTCGAATTTTGCGTGGTCAAAATCCCAAAACGTGAAGGTAAGGTCTCCATCCGTTCCGGCTTCGCCGTTGCAGAGTCCATCTTTGACGCAAAGCAAGACCGATGACCTGGGGCTAATCTCTTGACCAGGTGCGGGCACCGCACGCGCTTGCACGTAAATGCCTACCGCTGCCAACTCGGCCAATTCATGGGCGTAGGTAAATTGCAGGCAGGCGTTGCACCATGCCAGGGTGAGGATGGGACTTGCCGTGCTGGCCGTTGGCCCCGCGTTGGGCTGCGTGTTTAAAACAACGGGGGTGGTCTGTGTGTTGACGGATGCGAGAGGGTTGAGAGTTGTTGACATAGTGTTTTCATGAGTTTTGCTTGCGGCCCTGCTGGAACGAGAACAAACCACTGGATGCCCAACAAGGGCCGCTTAACAACATCCAATGGCTCAAAGGGGCGTTTGGTCAGCCCACAGTCACATCAGCCGGGCCTTTTATGGAGCCTCAACCGCTGTTTCCTGTGCTGAGTCCTGCCTGGTGTGCGCCTGGGTCGTGCCTTCTTCAACAGCAGCCTTGGCCAGCTGGCGGTAGCTTTGGGCCAGGACTGCGAGCTGGGGCAGCGAATAGTAGGATGTGACATGTTCGAGTTTGGGCCGGTTAGAGTCCCTGAACCAGTCGCACGCCCCATCACCCTCTGGGCCGTGTAACCCGGACAGCGCCTGGGCAGGCCTCAGACCCGTGGCGGCCACGAACTCGGACCTGGCTTGGTAAATGCTCTTAACGGTGGGCAGGTCTTTGAAGAATCGCCGCGCCATGTCTGTGAAGCTTGCAAAACTGATGTAGCCGAATTGCACCGGGGGGTGGCTGACATCCATAAATGTGAGCGTCAGCCCACAGATGATGTCGTCGGTGACCAGCCTGTCTTGGACGGTGAGCGCGATTTGACTGCGGGAGTCGATCGCCTCCTGGTCCTCAATTAACACCGCGCCCACGCGCAGGCCAGCATGGAGCTTGGCCAATTCGGCAATCTCGCCCGAGTAGGTGAAGTGAAGCCATTTGCAACACTGTTGCAGGATGGCGAGGGATTCTTGTGTGCTGCGTTTTACGGCGGGTTTTGCACCGGTTTTTGCACCGGTTGATGCGAGAGAGTTGAGAGTTTTTGACATTGTGGTTCCATGATTTTTTCTTGCGGCCTTGCTAGGAGGAGAAAAAACCACTGGATGCCCACAACAAAGGCCGCTTAACGACATCCAATGGCTGGCCATCGAATCAAGCGAAACACGGAAAACTAGGGGGGGTGTTGGCGCTAGATGGCGGTCAGAGAGGTGACCGTATGTACTTGGTACATGCGCCGAATGTGATAAAGAAGACTAGATTGAAGTTGGTCATATCGAGCATCAATTATAGTTTTCATGCTAGAAATTGTCAACTATTTTTTAGCGGGATAGGTGCATTTGATGATACTTTTTGGGCACGGATGGGCCAGGCTTGACCACCGGAACATGATCAACACCACGACGGTGCCCACACCCCTGCATAGAACGAGCGGTGACATGGTCTGCCATGCTGGTGACGACACTGACTCAACCATTTGGGCACCAGATTTCCACATTGGCAGGTGTGCCCCAACCCGGTGCCAAAGTGTGCGACTGGGAATGAACTGGCGGCGTGAAGCCCTGCACCGTGGGTGGTCGGTTCATCGGATACGGCATAGGGTGCGAACGGAATGTGTGCGGATTTGTCGCGCAATGCGAACAAAATGCGAACGGATTTGTAACGCTTGGGTGATGGGGCTTGCTTTGCGTCTATCTCAGGACGCTTTGCTGGTGGCGGTGGCAAATAGTCCAACGCCGTGGGCATGGTCATGAATGGCTATCGCCACCACTTCTTCGGGCGTACTCTCGCCACAAACTGGTGCAATCAGCAGATTTCGACAAGCCCAACACAGCTCATGCGTTGTTATTGTGCGAATTCTCAAACTCATTTCAACTATTTTTGGTACGTACTGATACGTCAGTGAAAGTCTGATGGGTCTTGGCGCAGGGTGGCTTGGGGTGAACGCTCGCCATACTTTACCTACTTGTCTTGCGCATTCGCAACGCGGAGGCGGATTTGACTCAGAAAGGCGGGGGGTGGGGGCAGGTTTGGGGCGTGGATGCAGCCGGTGTGGCGGCCTCAATTGAACCTCATGGTGTCGCCATCTGACTTAAAGATGTGAAAACCACTTGACGATGGTCGCCAACTCTTTGCGGAACTTTTCGAAGACTGAGGATAATCGAGAAGGTAAGTTTTCTGTTGTTCTCCAACAACCGAGTGGTTGCGCTGACGACGGTACCATCTTGCATATCAGCCCCCTCTGGAGAAACCCAGATTGAGAAGACTGGAAGGTCAATGGTTTCAAATAGTCCCGACACCAAAACGCTATATCTTGTCGGCGATGGGGATTCCTCAAAATTGCCAATGTAGTGGCCAGCAGTTCCAATATGCTGTTCTGCCAACAGTTGGGGTCCATCAATATCACGCAGGGCGAACCCCAAGTGGGCACGTGGCCCTTCTTCTATAACGCGCTCAAAGCCTACGACTTGACCAGAGCCGTGAAGAGACGTCTTGAGCTTGGCTCCGGCTTCGATGGGCACATCTTGAGAATGAATCTTTTGGCCGTTTTCGAAGCGCTCGTATGTAGCACCGCTTATGGCGACATAGTGCTCTGTATACAGACTGCCATCCTTACCGTAATACAGCCCGAACAATCGAATGGGGGAAATCAACGGTGAAAAATGAAAAGGGGGGTCTTCAAGTTGCGAATAGACCCGGATCGACTCACCCTTTTTCCAATTTTCGATTATTTTGGTTTTGGTTTTGAACATTGGCATTCATCTTGACCTTGTAAGTATTAACTATTTCTTGAGACATCGAAATAGTCAATGAACTCATCCTCGAATGGCAGGAAATTGCAGAGTTGTATCCCTTTTTGGTAAGGCAATGTGCCCCGAGATTGCACCCTAACCACCTCAATTGAATTTCACGCAGGCAACACCGGCAATGCCGCTTGCAAGGCTTTGGAATACGCCATGCGGGCGGTTTGCAGCACAGCGGTCTGGGCTTGCAGACGGGCTAGTTCGGTATCGACAAATTGCAGGCTGGTGAGTTGGGCACGGGCCTCGGGAGAGAGGGTGTCGAGGGCGTAGGTGTGGTTGTCTATGGTGATTTGAGGCATGGAATGTCCTTGGGGCGTAGTCGTTTCATTTTGGGTGGCGTTGTAGCGCCAGCGGGCCAAGTGCTGGTTGACCTGCTGAACATTCAGGATAACGCCGTCTACCAATTTGGGTGCCTGATGCCAGCGCTTGGCGCGGTACTGGCGGCAATGCTGCAGGGCTTGCTGGCGGCCCTGCTCCGGGCTGCTGGGAAGCGGGTAACCATGGCCATGCAAGGCTTGGCAGACTTGATCGAACACCCCCTGAGGCATGGGCGGCAAGCGCAAGGCAGCCTCGCTGGGGTGAAAAGCCTTGGCCCGCGTCATCGCCAGCATGTATTGGGTGGCTTCATGCACCGCTATTCGGCCATTCGGGCTGACATGAATCAGCGGGCAATGGGGTGCCAGGTGGGGCAATACGTGGTTGGGGTAAATCTCATGCTGCCAGTAACGCTGGGCAACCCGGCTGAAATGGGCAAAGTCCTGGATGGGCACAAACTGCGCCTCATGAA
>CALRWE010000222.1:0-5922 GCA_943371745.1 Rhodoferax sp. OV413 | reverse complement strand
CGAGGGCGGCCTGGTTGCCATGCTGGCGCTGGCCTCCCAGTCGGTCAAGGACAAGCCCGCCTTGCGGCGCGTGTTGCTGGTGGTGGGTATCTTTGGCACCTGCCTGTTTTACGGCGACGGGGTGATCACCCCGGCCATTTCGGTGCTGTCGGCCGTGGAGGGCCTGGAGGTGGTGTCCCCCGCGTTCAAGAAAGCCGTGATTCCGCTCACCCTGGTGATTTTGTTCTGCCTGTTTTTGGTGCAAAAACGCGGCACCGCAGGCATTGGCAAGTTCTTTGGCCCGATCACCGTGGTGTGGTTTCTCGTCATTGCCGCACTGGGTCTATCGCACATCGTTGAGAACCCGGCCATTTTGTGGGCCATGAGCCCGCACTACGCATTGGGTTTCATGCTGAGCAACCCGGGCACGACCTTCATTATTTTGGGCGCCGTGGTTTTGTGTGTGACCGGCGGCGAGGCGCTGTATGCCGACCTGGGCCACTTCGGCAAGAAGCCGATTCGCCTGGCCTGGTTCTCCATCGTCATGCCGTCGCTCACGCTCAACTATTTTGGGCAGGGTGCCTTGCTGCTCACCAACCCCGAGGCGGTGAAGAACCCTTTCTTCATGATGGCGCCGGACTGGGCGCTGATCCCGCTGGTGTGCCTGGCCACCATGGCCACGGTGATTGCCTCGCAGGCCCTGATCACCGGCGCCTTCAGCGTGACCAAACAGGTCATCCAGCTCGGCTACCTGCCGCGCTTGCAGGTGTTTCACACCAGCGTCAAGGACACCGGCCAGATCTACATGCCGTTTGTCAACTGGGGTCTGTTTGTGGCCATTGTGATGGCGGTGGTGATGTTTCGCTCGTCAAGCAACCTGGCCGGGGCCTACGGCATTGCTGTGACGCTGGATATGCTGATCACCACCGTGCTGACTTTCTTTGTGCTGCGCCACCACTGGAATTACCCGCTGGCCCTGTGCCTGGGGGCCACAGGCGTGTTTTTTGTGGTGGACCTGGCGTTTTTTACCTCCAACCTCATGAAGCTGTTTGATGGGGGCTGGTTCCCGCTCATGATTGGCGGCGCGGTGTTCCTGCTGATGATGACCTGGAAAGACGGGAGGCAACTGTTGAACGAAAAGCTGCGCTCCGATGCGATTGACCTGCCCAGCTTTCTGGAGGCCGTGTTTGTCAGCCCGCCCGTGCGGGTGGAGGGCACCGCCGTGTTCCTGACCGCCGAGCCCGGGACCGTGCCCAACGCGATGCTGCACAACCTCAAGCACAACAAGGTGCTGCACGCCAATAACCTGTTTGTCACGGTGCGCAACCACGAGGTGCCCTGGATCGGCATGGACAAGCGCCTGGAGGTGGAGTCCCTGGGGCACGACTGCTGGCAGGTCATTGTGAACTACGGTTTCAAGAACGACCTCAATCTGCCCAAGGCCCTGCAGCAAATCAAGGGCCGGGGCTGCGACCTCGACGCCATGACCACCAGCTACTTTTTGTCGCGTGACACCGTGGTGCCGTCCATTGGTGCCGGCATGTCGTTCTGGCGCGAAAAGCTGTTTGCCCAGATGCACCACAACGCCAGCGGCGCGGCCGACTTTTTGAAGCTGCCCAATAACTCGGTGGTTGAGCTGGGCTCAAAAATCGAGATATAGGGGCTGCACGCATGCGGTTTTTCCGGGACTGGAGTCCGTCGGCGGTCACTGCCGGCTTTGTGGCTGTGCTGGTGGGTTTCACCAGCTCGGTGGCTATTGTGTTTCAGGCGGCGCTGGCGTTTCAGGCCACGCCGGAGCAAATTGCGTCCTGGATGTGGGCGCTGGGCATCGGCATGGGTTTGTGCACCCTGGTGCCCTCCCTGTGGCTGCGCAAGCCCGTGATGGTGGCCTGGAGCACGCCGGGGGCCGCTGTGCTGGCCACGGCGGGTCTGGCGGGCGGCTTCAATATGAGCGAGGCCATTGGCGCCTTCATGGTGTGTGCGGCCCTCATCACCTTGTGCGGGGTCACCGGCTGGTTCGAACGGGTCATGAACCACTTGCCGCTGGCCATCGCCTCGGGCCTGCTGGCCGGCGTGCTGGCCCGTTTTGGCCTGCAGGCCTTCACCGCTGCGCAGACCAACTTGCCTCTGGTGCTGGTGATGCTGGGCACCTACCTGGTGGGCCGGCGCCTGGCGCCCCGCTACTGCGTGCCACTGACCTTGCTGCTTGCTATTGTTTATGTGGCAATCACCCAAGGTTTTAAATGGGCTGGAGGTGGTTTTGAGTTGGCCATGCCGGTGTTTGTGGCCCCCCGCTTTACCCTGCAAGCGGTCATCAGTCTGGCGCTGCCCCTGTTTGTGGTGACGATGGCCTCCCAAAACCTGCCGGGTGTGGCCGCCATTCAGGCGGCAGGCTTCGCCCGCGCGCCAGGCCAGCCAAATGGCGAGGGGATTCCCATCTCCGGGATCATCACGCTGACCGGTCTGACCACACTGGTGCTGGCGCCGTTCGGGGCCTTTGCCCTGAATTTAAGCGCCATCACGGCTGCCATCTGCATGGGCCGCGAAGCCCACCCGGACCCGGACCGGCGCTACACAGCGGCGGTGTCTTGCGGGGCGCTGTATGTGGTGATCGGTATTTTTGGCGCGGCCATCACCGGGGCGCTTACCGCGTTTCCCAAAGAACTCATTGCGGCGATTGCTGGTTTGGCCCTGCTGGGCACCATTGGCAGCGCCCTGGCTACGGCCATGCGGGATGAGCTGCACCGCGAGGCGGCGCTCATCACGTTTCTGGTGACGCTCAGCGGGGTCGTGATTGGCGGGGTAGGATCGGCCTTTTGGGGTGTGGTGGCGGGCGCGCTGGCGCTTCTGGTGCAGCAGGTTGGAAAGTCCCGCTTTGCACCGCCCCGGCCCTGACGCTTTTCCTTATTCTCATAGACCATGCACATTCTTTTTATTGCCGACCCGCTGGAATCCTTCAAGATCTACAAGGACACCACGTTTTCCATGATGCGCGAAGCCCAACGGCGCGGGCACACCCTGTCGGTATGCGAGCCCAAGGACATCATGTGGGTCCGTGGCAGCCCGGTCACGGCCTTTGTGCGCGACATCTCCCTGACCGGTCACCCCGATGACTGGTTTGTGGCCCAGCAGCAAACGCCCGACGAGCGCCCCCAGCCACTGAAAGATTTCTGCGCGGTGGTGATGCGCAAGGACCCGCCGTTTGACTCCGAATTTTTCTATGCCACCCATTTGCTGGAGCAGGCAGAGCGCGAAGGCGCCCGGGTCTTCAACAAGCCGCGTGCGCTGCGCGACCACCCGGAAAAGCTGGCCATTCTGGAGTTTCCCGAGTTCATCGGCCCCACCTTGGTGACGCGCGATGCCGCCGACATTCGCCGGTTTCATGCCGAGCACCGCGACATCATCCTCAAGCCGCTTGACGGCATGGGCGGCGCAGGCATTTTCAGGGTCAAGGACGACGGGCTGAACCTGGGCAGCATCATTGAGACGCTGAACAAGGAGGGCGCCGAGACCGTGATGGTGCAGAAGTTTCTGCCCGCCATCAGCGAGGGCGACAAGCGCGTGCTGGTGATTGGCGGCCAAGCCGTGCCCTTCAGCCTGGCGCGCATTCCGCAGGGCGGCGAGGTGCGTGGCAATCTGGCCGCCGGTGGCAAGGGCGTAGCCCAGCCCTTGACAGAGCGTGACCGCTTCATTGCCGAATCATTGGGTCCGATATTATTCAGCCGGGGCCTGCTGCTGGTGGGCCTGGACGTGATTGGCGATAGCCTGACCGAAATCAACGTCACCAGCCCGACCTGTTTTCAGGAAATCTTTGACCAGACCGGCTTTGACGTGGCTGCCATGTTTGTGCAAGCCCTGGAGCAGGCGCTCAAAGACTGAGGCTGGCGGCGGCCTGGCGTGGGGGCTGTGGGTCGGCGCAACCCGCCAGAGCACCTTCGACAAATACTTTCAATTCACCCGGGGCCATGGCCACCCAGTTCTCGTTGGAGGTCAGCGGCTCGGTCACCACGATGGCCAGGCGGTCCTGGGGGCCGTTGAGTGTGGCCAGGTCCACACTGACGTCTTCGTCTTTCATGTGCACTTGCGTGAACGGGTAGCTGCGCAGCACATAGTGCAGCTTGGTGCTGGCGTGCGCCCACAAGGCCTGGCCATTGCTGAGCAAAAAATTGAAGGTGCCGTGGCTGGCAATCTGGGGCACCAGTTCCCGCAGCGTGTGGGTCAGTTCCTCGACCGAGGGCACACCGGCATGCGATTTGTCCAGCTCTTGCAGCAACCAGCAAAATGCCAGCTCGCTGTCGGTGGTGCCCACCGGCCTGAAACTGCCGTGCAACTGCGGCGCATAGTTTTTCAGGTCGCCATTGTGGGCAAAGACCCAGTAGCGGCCCCACAGTTCGCGCACAAAGGGGTGGCAGTTCTCCAGGGTGACCGCACCCACCGTGGCCTTGCGCACATGGGCAATGACGTTATGGCTTTTGACGGGGTAGGTGCGCAGCATGCTGGCAATGGGGGAGGTGGCTGCGCCTTCCTTGTCCACAAAGTAGCGCACGCCCTTGCCGGGCTGGTCCGGGGTGGCGCTGTCGCTCTCAAAGAAGGCGATGCCCCAGCCGTCTGAATGGTGGTCTGTGCAGCCGCCGCGCTGCGAAAATCCGGTAAAACTCAGCGTCAGGCTGGCGGGCAGTCGGCTGTTCATTCCAAGCAATTGGCACATGCCCCGAGTTTAGGGCAGTGCTTGGCCTAAGGACGGGGTTCGGACCAAAGAATGCCGCCGGTGGCCCAGTTTTCGCGGGGAACGTCGGTGATCAGGATGTCGACCGAATCCGGGCTTCCCCCGAGCACTTCCACCGTGACGCGGGTGATTTCCTGGACCAGTTTTTTCTTCTGTTCAACCGTGCGCCCGGCAAGCATTTCAATGTGGTAGGTTGGCATTTTTTTTCCTGTGATGAGTGAAGGGAAGTGAGAGGTGTGCCGGTCAGGTGACCGCCAGAAACATCCATGATCTTAAGGCGGTGTCACGCGTTGACGGCTTCCAGGGGGTAAACCAATCGTTCGCCGGTGCCGCTGACACGCTGAACACCCCCCAGTCGCTGCGGTTGCCCGAGCCCCGGAGCAGCAGCCGCAAGCGTGCCAAGGGCAGAGCCGGGCGACCCTGGCCAGCCCAGACGAACCGGGGCGGACGAAGTGTCGGATAACTTGACAATGGGCGGCGCAGTACCAACCCGCGGAGTGGAAAAATGCAATCAAACCAATGACTTGGGTCGAGTGGCCCGAAAAATGCGTGGGGTCCGGAGAGCAGGTATTGACGGGAGGAGTCGCCATGTGGCCGGGTGATCACGATATGGAGCGCGCGGTGAACGAGCTGGCGCAGGTGTTGCCTGAGCCGCTGCGGGCGCTCGCCCGCATCGCCTACGACTACCGCTGGTCATGGACCAAGGATGGTTCGGCCATGTTCGAGGCGATTGACCCGCCGCGCTGGGCCCGCACCAGCCACAACCCCAGAAGGCTCTTGACTGAAACCCACCCCGCGATGCTGGCCAGTGCCGCCGCCAACAGCGGGTTCGTGGGCTGGGTCAGCCGCATTGCAGCCGAACTGGCCGCCGACCGGGCCCGCCCCGTGGCCCAGGGCGCACTCACCGCCGCGCATCCGGTGGCCTTTTGTTGCTCGGAGTTTGGTGTGCATGGATCGCTTCCCATCTATTCAGGTGGCCTGGGCATTCTCGCGGGTGACATTCTCAAAGAAGCGTCTGACCTGGCGCTGCCCCTGGTTGGCTTGGGCCTGATGTACCGCACCGGCTACTTTCACCAGCGCATTGATGTGACGGGTTATCAATATGAATACTGGCTGGATGCGGACCCCGAGCGGCTGCCCTGCGTCCGGGTGACGGGCGGGGACGGACGCCCCGTGACCGTGAGCGTGCCGATTGACGATGAGAACGTGGCGGTGCA
>CALRWE010000221.1:0-5992 GCA_943371745.1 Rhodoferax sp. OV413 | reverse complement strand
CAAATGGCCACGGACGCCGAGGTGCGCGATTTTCAGAGTGAGCTGCGCAACTGCCTGGAGGGCTCGGTGTCGGGCGCGGCTGAGACGGATGACGGTCAGTATTCCGAGGTCAAGTTCCTGCAGGTCAAGCAAATCATTGAGCGCCTGCGCGGGCGCGCAGGGCAGGGCGAGCAAGACCGGCGCTGGACACAAAAGGTCACCGATGTGCGCAACTGGTTTGTGTTTGCCGGCAGCGAGCGCTGGCGCGAAGACGGCCGCGAGCATGAGCATTACTCGGACTCGGGCGGCAAGTCAGGCGGCCAAAAAGAGAAGCTGGCCTACACCATTTTGGCTGCGAGCCTGGCCTACCAGTTTGGCCTGGTCATGGGCGAAACACGCTCACGCAGCTTCCGGTTTGTGGTGATTGACGAGGCCTTTGGCCGGGGCTCCGACGAGTCGGCGCAATACGGCTTGAAGCTGTTTGAGCAGCTCAACCTGCAGCTGCTCATTGTTACCCCGTTGCAGAAAATCCACATCATTGAGCCCTATGTGGCGAGCGTGGGGTTTGTTGTGAACGAGGAGGGGCGGGACTCGAAACTGCGCAATTTGAGCATTGAGGATTACCGGGTGGAGCGGGACCGCCTTGAACTGCTTGTGCCAACCACTGGCGCTACGCCATGACCTGGACCACTCCCACCGACTTGCGCGCCCAAGTGCAGAGGCTGTGGGACAAGGGTGATTTGCTGCGTCCGCTGGTCATGGGTGCGCTCCAACCACCGCGTCGCTTGCGCTTCAATGGCCCCAGTTCTCCAGAGCTGACGGAGCGTTTTGATGAAGTCAGGGTTTGGCTGGAGGCGCTGCGCCGTATGCCGCAACTGCGCATTGTCTGGCGTGAGTTCAATCACCGCGTCTTGGGCTCCAATGCGGTGCCCGAAGAACTTTGGCTGGACACCCCGGAGCACGCGCTGGCCCTGATTGGGCAGCAAAAAGCCGCCCACCGCTACGCTGGGTTGCTGCAAAAAACGCGCGAGTTTGACGGCGTCATTTTTCAGGCGATCGCCCCCTGGCTGGAAAAGCGGCCGCTGACGGCCCTGGCTCTAACCGAAGAGTGGCCGCGTTTATTGAGGGTGCTGGCTTGGGTACGCGCCCATCCACGTCCCGGTATCTACTTGCGCCAGGTGGATTTGCCCGGGGTAGGCAGCAAATTCATCGAGGCGCACCGAGCTGTGTTGGCCGAGTTGCTGGACCTCACCCTGCCTCTGGACGAGATTGACTGGAGTGCCACAGGTGTCGCGGGGTTCGCCCGCCGTTATGGTTTCAAAGACAAGCCTTTGCGAATTCGCCTGCGCCTGCTCGACCCCACCTTGGCGCTGCTGCCCGGTGCAGGCGATGCGGACATCACCGTCACGCAAGTCGCGTTTGAGCAATTGGGCGTGGCTTTGTCGGGGGTGAGTCGGGTGTTTATCACTGAAAACGAAGTCAACTTCCTGGCCTTTCCGCCGGTGGCCAACAGCCTGGTCATTTTTGGTGCGGGTTACGGCTTTGACATGCTGGCCCAGGCGCAGTGGCTGCTTCAGCGCCACATTTTTTACTGGGGCGACATCGACACCCATGGCTTTGCCATCCTTGACCAGTTGCGCGCCCATTTTCCCCACGTTCAATCCCTGCTGATGGACGAGGCCACCCTGCTGGCGCACGCCGACCATTGGGGCGACGAGCCGCAACCGGTGCTGCGCGATTTGCCCCGCCTCACCGCGCAGGAGGGCGCGGTCTACAAGCTGCTGCGCGACAACCGCCTGCGCCCGCGCTTGCGGCTGGAGCAGGAGCGCATTGCATTTGGGTGGGTGCAGGGGGCGCTGGCGGGTTTATGCCCTGCGCCAAAGTCCGACTTTGACTCAGAGCGAGCGAAGCCGTGATGAGGGAGGTGAATAGCCAACAGGCACAAGGAGTCAACCCATGACCGCTAAATGCATCATGGTGCTCGGCACCACCAGCGGCGCCGGCAAAAGCTGGCTGACCACCGCGCTATGCCGCCATTACGCCCGCCAAGGCCTCAAGGTCGCGCCCTTCAAGGCGCAAAACATGAGCAATAACGCCCGTGTGGTGGCGTCCAGCAACGGCGAGGGTGAAATTGGCAGCGCCCAGTATTTTCAGGCGCTGGCCGCCCGTGCACAGCCCGAGGTGCGTATGAATCCGCTGCTGCTCAAGCCCGAGCGCGACACCCACAGCCAGGTGGTGCTGATGGGGCAGGTGAGTGACGAGCTCACCGCCATGCCTTGGCGCGGGCGCAGTCTGCATGTCTGGCCGCACATTTCCAAAGCGCTGGACGAGTTGATGGCCGAGAACGATGTGGTGGTGATTGAGGGCGCGGGTTCGCCCGCCGAAATCAATCTGTCGAGCAGCGACATCGTCAACATGCGCGTGGCGCTGCACGCCAACGCCGCGTGCCTGCTGGTGACCGACATTGACCGGGGCGGGGCATTTGCCCATCTGTATGGCACCTGGGCGCTGCTGCCCGAGAACGAACGCGCGCTGATCAAGGGCTTTGTGCTGAACAAGTTCCGGGGTGACGCCAGCCTGCTGGCGCCCGCGCCGCAGATGCTGCAAGACCTCACGGGCATTCCCACCGTGGCGACCCTGCCGATGTGGTGGCACCACGGCCTGCCTGAAGAAGACGGTGTGTTTGATGACAAAACCACGGCACGTGGCCCGGTCACCCTCACGGTGGCGGTAATTGCCTACCCGCGCATCAGCAACCTCGATGAGTTTCAGCCGCTCAAGAACATTCCCGGCGTGCGATTGCAGTGGGTGCGCTCTCCCGCCGAGTTGGCTACTCTGAGCGCTTCTGACTGGATCATTCTGCCCGGCTCCAAACACACCAGCGGCGACCTGGCCTGGTTGCGCCAGCAGGGGCTGGACGCGGCGGTAGCCGCACACGCGCGCCGGGGCGGTGCCGTGCTGGGGGTATGCGGCGGGCTGCAAATGCTTGGTGAGGCACTGGTTGACCCTCACGGCATTGATGGCAATGCGCCCGGCTTGGGGTTGCTTCCCCTGGTGACCGTGTTCGACGCGGATAAAACCGTACGTCACACGCGGGTCCGGTTCGATGCCGGCATGACCGTGCCCGAGCCCGCCCCTGCCCTGGACAGGGTGCATGCGAAGGCGCTCATCAGTCCCCCCTGGGCGGCCCTGGCGGGCGTGCAGGTGGCCGGCTACGAGATTCACCACGGCCAGACGCAGCAGCATGCGGCCATGGCCCGCGCGGGGGACCTAGCCCGCGAGGTCCTGCCTGGCGGCCTGGCCTGGCAAAACCGCAACGGCAACGTTCTGGGTTTGTACCTGCATGGGCTATTTGAAGACCCCGCCGCACTGCAAGCGCTGTTTTCGGCCCACCTCACGGGAACGGTCCCCACACTGGACGCCGTGTTTGAGGGGCTGGCGGACTTCATCGAACAACACTTTGAGCCAGGCGTTTTGCCGTCCCTGATCGCCTGAATATCTTGTACCTCTTTTAGATTGACACGCCACAATGCACACCACCTTGCCCCTCCTCACCGACATTCGCACCCTAGCCCACACACAGGCACTGCAACACAAGATCGACTGCAAGACCAAACCCCTGGGGTCGTTGGGTCGTCTGGAGGCGCTCGCCCTGCAACTGGGTGAAATTTTGGGCTCAACATCCCCCACGCTGGAGAAGCCGCAGATGGTGGTGTTCGCCGGGGATCACGGCCTGACCGCGCGCGGCATCTCGGCTTTTCCGAGTGACGTGAGTTGGCAGATGGTGGAGAACTTTTTGGCTGGTGGCGCCGCGGTGAGTGTGTTGGCCCGCCAAAATGGCATCGCCCTGACGGTGGTGGACTGCGGTGTGAATCATGACTTTCTGGCGGGCTTGAGCGCTGGCACCCAGCGGTCGGGCTTGCTGGTGCGCAAGTTGGCCGGGGGCGAGCACGGCACGGCCGACTCATCCAGCCAGAGCGCCATGACGGCTGCGCAATGCCAGGCTGCGCTGCGCAACGGCCAGGAGATCGTTAAAGGCCTGCCGGGCAATGCGCTCCTGCTGGGCGAAATGGGCATTGGCAACACCTCGGCCGCCTCACTGCTGCTGGCCCGTCTGGCGGGGCTGGACATTGAGGTCTGCACTGGCGCGGGCACCGGCCTGGATGCACCGGCGGTCCAGCGCAAAACTGCGGTTCTGCGTGAAGTGCTGGCCCGCCATCCGGACGCGAAGGCACCGCTGGATGTCATGGCCGCGTTTGGCGGGTTCGAGATTGCCACGATGGTCGGCGCCGTGATGCAAGCTGCGCACGAGCGCCGGGTGGTGGTGGTGGATGGATTCATTGCCACCTCGGCCGTGCTGGTGGCGCATGCTTTGCAGCCGCTGGTGTTGCAACGGTGCGTGTTTGCGCACCGCTCGGGCGAGCGCGGGCATGAGTTCATGCTGCAGTATTTGGGAGTGCAGGCGCTGCTGGATATGGGGTTGCGTTTGGGGGAGGGCTCGGGCGCGGCGCTGGCCTGGCCGCTGCTTCAATCGGCCAGCGCCATCTTGCGGGAGATGGCCAGTTTTGAGTCAGCCGGCGTGTCGGATAAGTCGCCAAGCGGGGCGGCACTGGCCTGACCAGGCGGCCGCCGGCCCGGGGCAGGTCAGGGCGGGCTGACTTCCAGCATGATTTCGTTGCGACGAAACATTGGCAGCGTCCAGGGCGGGTCGTAGCGTGCGAGTTGCGGGTTGCCAATGCGGGTCATTTTTTTGGTCACCACCCAGGCCAGCAGTTCATCGGTGTGTTGCTGCACGCGGGCCTCGGTGTTGAAACCTGAAAAATTCAGCACGGCCCAGGTTTTGGCAGGCACTTCGCGCAAGGTCACGGCGGTGTTGTTCGGCTTGGGCAGGGTGGCCAGGGTGTACTGGCTGGGCATCACAAAATGCACGCGCCAGCGCTTGGCACCTTCCATGTTGAGGGTTTCACCGGCCTGCGGCTCAATGGTCACCGGCGCTGTCATGGCGATTTTTTGTGACGGTGCCGCGGGCTCCAGGGTCACGGGCGCGGTCATGGCGATCTTGGCGGAGTCGGAACCGCCTGCCGCCTTGTTGTCACCAAAAATATAGCCGGCAATGGCCCGAAACCCCTTGTTGGAGGCCTCGCTCATGTCGCCATCCACCCAGGTCTCGGCCACGATGAAGGCCGGATAACGGCGCAGCTCGATGTTTTTTTCTTTGGAAATCAGCTCGAATTTGGGTTCTTCAGTGGCCATGGCCGTGCCTCCCAGCACCAGCCCGAGGGCCAAAAAAATAGAGGTTCGCACGATACTTTTCATGGTGAGGGGGCGTCCGTGTCAGCCGTTGCCACAGGGGGTTCGCTAGTCTGGGCCTCAAGTTTCGGAGCACACATGGTGTCCCCGTTCCACTGCTGGCCACACCAGCAGCGACCCTGTGCGTCGATCATGCAAGTGCCTGTGCCGCAGCAGCGTTCGTCGTCAGTCATGCTGATTCTCCTTGGGTGAAATTCATACTTGGCAGTTCAAAACTGTACCACCATGGGCACACTCCTGGCCTCAAAAGGGTGAACGCCGTGATAGCCTCTGGCGCAGCGCGAGCGACAAAGCAGCCCAACGTCCCGATCCGTCAGCTTTGCCAAACGTTCTCATTTACTCGCCATTCAGAGCCTCATGCTTAATTCTCTATCTCAAGCCTGCCGGCACTACCTGCTCGCACTGCAATTTTTTACCCGCATTCCGGTCACTGGCCGGTTGGCGGACTGGGTGGGCTTCAGCCCGGCAATGTTGCGCGCCGGTGCCGGCCATTTCCCGGGGGTGGGCTGGCTGGTGGGCAGCCTGCTGGCGGTATTTACCGCTGTGCTGCTGGTGGCTTTGCCAAGCCATGCATTTTCACCGCTGGTGGCGGCAGCCCTGGGCACGGCGCTGGGTGTGCTGATGTCGGGCGCGTTTCTTGAAGACGGTCTGGCCGACGTGTTTGATGGGCTCGGTGGCAGCCCGGACCGGGCACGGGCGCTGA
>CALRWE010000220.1:0-6019 GCA_943371745.1 Rhodoferax sp. OV413 | reverse complement strand
GCTTTGACTGGCGAAATCGCTTGCGGATTGAAGGCGCTTTCAATGAAGGGGAGCAAGGCCAACTCGGTTGGCATGTTGCGCATTTCCAGCTCTTCAACAATGTGAAACAGGTATTTACGCGAGCGTTCAGTCATGCGCAACATGTAGTCGGGCCGCGTGGTGTACCACTGCTCCCGGTCGGTCACCAAATCGCTTTCCAGATTGGGCATGGCAAAGCCACGCCGGATGCGTTCCCACAAATCAACCGGGGACGACAACTGCGCCACCCCGTTGGAGGCGGTTTGCTGTGTCGTGATGGGCTGTAATTCCCCGCTGGGGAATTGCGGCTTGTGGCGCGCAGGGGCAGCCCGAGGCGACGCATCGCCAAACTCAGGGTTGACAGATTGCGAGTTGTCGGAAGACGGATTCAGGTTTCCGGTTGTAGTGCAGGCCGTCAACCCGATCAAACTGGCCAGGCACAGGATTTTGAGAAGTTTCATTGATATATGTTTTTCCATCGGCGAAGGGCCGCAAAGATGCCGACCTCGTCTATGGCTGATGCATCAAATCGCTGGGCAGCCTGCACGAGGGCGGGTTCGCGTGTGCGCAAGAATGGGTTGATCTGGCGCTCCAGCCCGATGTTGGAGGGGAGTGTGGGCTCCTGGCGGGCGCGCAAGGCACTGGCGACAGCGGTGTAGTTGACCAAGGCCTGATTGTCGGGGTCAACGGCCCGCGCAAATTTCAGGTTGCCCAAAGTGTATTCATGCGTGCAACAGACCCGGGTTGCCTCTGGCAGCGCAGCCAGGGTTTCCAGCGATGCCAGCATCTGGTCTGGCGTGCCCTCAAACAGCCTGCCACAGCCGCCACTGAACAAGGTGTCGCCGCAAAACAGCAGTGGCGCCGAGTCCATGTCCTCACAAAAGTAGGCAATATGGCCAGCGGTATGGCCCGGCACATCGATCACTTCAAAGTTCAGTCCCAACAGCTGCAGCCGCTGAGCGTGGGTCACTCGGGTGAGCGGCTCGGGCATGACTTCGCGGGCGGGACCGAACACGCGGGCCCCGGTTGCCTCGCGCAGCTCGGAAACGCCACCGGTGTGGTCGGGGTGGTGGTGCGTGACTAGAATGGCGTCGAGTTTCAGGCCCAGGCGGTGCAGGGCTTCCAGAACAGGTTGAGCATCGCCGGGGTCAACGACCAATGCCTGATGTTCGTCATGCAGTAGCCAAATGTAGTTGTCGGAGAACGCGGGTATTGGAATGAGCTTCATGAACGATCAAATTATAGGTTTGCACGACTGGCTTGAGTCCCCTGCAGGGCGCTATCTGCTGGCATGGGAGCAGTCGCAGATGGACTCGGCAGTGGCCGATATATTCGGGTTTCACGCCTTGCAGCTCGGCCTGCCCGAGTTGGACGCACTTGTCACCAATCGTATGCCGCACCAGTGGCTGGCCAACCATTCCCCCACGCCAGGCGCGGATTTTCTCACTGATTTCTCGGCATTGCCGTTTCAGGCCAATAGCCTGGACCTGGTGGTTTTGCCTCATACGCTGGAACTCAGCGCCGACCCCCACACCACCTTGCGAGAAGTTGAACGTGTGTTGGTGCCGGAAGGCCGCGCGGTGATTTGTGGTTTCAATCCGGTCAGTCTATGGGGTTTGCGCCAGCAGCGCGCGCGCCTGTACCATCGCATGGGTTTCGAGAAAGCATTTCTGCCCCACAAGGAGTTCATTGGTTATTGGCGTTTGCGGGACTGGTTGAGGTTACTGGGTTTTGAGGTTGAGGTGGGTCGTTTCGGCTGCTACAGGCCGGCGCTGTCCGGCGACAAATGGCTGCAGCGCTTTGCCTGGATGGATCCGGTCGGTGACCGTTGGTGGCCCGTTTTGGGTGCCGTCTATTTTTTGGTCGCGGTCAAGCGGGTGCATGGCATGACGCTGCTCAGTCCCTCATGGCGGGTGGCACGGGTGCCTGCCAATGTACCTGTTTCTGTAACAGGGAAGTTAATAAACACGCCGGCCAGAGGCCAAAAATAGCTAAATTTAAGGAATTTGGATTGAACGCAGTTGAAATTTATACCGATGGCGCCTGCAAGGGCAATCCTGGCCCGGGCGGTTGGGGTGTGTTGCTCAAGACTGCCGACGCACAAAAGGAGTTGTTTGGCGGTGAGCTGGAAACAACCAACAACCGCATGGAGATGATGGCGGTGATTGAGGCCCTGTCGGTTTTAAAGCGTCCTTGCCATGTGACGCTGCATGTAGACAGTCAATACGTGCTCAAGGGCATGACCGAGTGGCTGGCCGGCTGGAAGTCCCGGGGATGGAAAACAGCCGCCAAACAACCTGTGAAAAATGTCGATCTGTGGCAGCGGCTTGATGAGCTGGTCAAGACGTCGGGCCACACCATTGATTGGCGCTGGGTGCGCGGCCACAATGGCGACCCCGGCAACGAGCATGCCGACATGCTCGCCAACCGGGGCGTGGAGCAGGCCTTGAAGCAGCGCTGATCCGGTGGATGCCTAAAGTAAAGTCCCTGCAAAGTTGCGTTACCAGCCACTTGGTGAAGTGCCCCTTTACGGAGTAACACCGGGTTATGCTGCTACATTGAAACCCTGATCCCTTTGGGCACACCCTGTGTTGTGCCGTGGTTGTCCAGCCCAATCGTCAAGAAAAGTCCCACTCATGGCAAAAAAAATAATTTACATCGTCGTTGCCGCCGTTGGCATTGCTGCTGCCTCGGGGGCGGCCTGGTGGTACCAGTCGAAACCTGTCAAGGCCAAGGAGATGTCGGGTTCGCCAACAACGGGCCCTGGCAAGGGCTCTCCGGGGGGGGCAGGCGCGGTCCGGCCAGCGGGTGTGGAGGTCGCCCGGACCGAGCGGGTGTCCCTGCAGGATGATGCCGAGTCGGTGGGAACCTTGCGCTCGCGCCAGAGCGTCATGTTGCGCCCGGAAGTGGCCGGGCGTGTCAAGGCGCTGGGTTTCAATGACGGCGCTCGGGTGCGCAAGAACCAACTGCTCGTGCAGCTTGATGACACCTTGCAGCGCGCAGAGGTCAGCCAGGCTCAAGCCCAGGTGTCGATTGCGCAAGCCAATTACAAGCGCAACCAGGAACTGGTCGCCCAGAATTTTGTGGCCCAGCGTGTGTTGGAAGAAAGCTCCGCCAACCTGCAAGTGGCCCAAGCGCAGCTGGCGCTGGCGGTGGCGCGGTTGTCCCGCATGGCGATCGTCGCGCCGTTTGATGGCACGGTGGGCCTGCGCAACGTCAATCTCGGCGATTACGTCAAGGATGGCGCAGACCTTGTGAACCTTGAGGACATCCGCAGCATGTATGTGGATTTCAGGCTGCCTGAGCGCTACCAGGGCAAGCTCAAGCCCAAACAAGAAGTAGCGCTGTCCCTTGACGCTTTTCCGGGGCGTGCCTTCAAGGCCCGCATTGAGGCGATCGACCCCCTGATTGATGCCAACGGCCGATCGGTGAGCGTGCGGGCCGTGCTGCCCAATACCTTGGGTGAATCAGCGCTGGGCGGCAAGCGCGCCGAGGGTGGCACGGCGGTCATGGAGCCGCTGCGTCCGGGCATGTTTGCACGCGTCAAAACTGTTTTTTCGGTTAATGATGCCGCTTTGGTGGTGCCTGAGGAGGCGATCGTGCCTCAAGGTGGGCGCCAGTACGTGATCAAGGTGGTCACACCAGCCGAGCTGCCTGCCCCGGCAGCCAATGTACCCCCGGGGACCGAATTCGTGTCGCTGCGTCAAGAGGTCAAACTCGGGTCGCGTCGCTCTGGCAAGGTCGAGATCACCCAGGGTTTGACGGATGGACAAACCGTGGTGGTGGCGGGGCAGCAGCGCCTGCAGCGCGATGGCTCACCGCTGCGCATTGTGGCGCTGGGCCGGTCACCCCAGAGCGCTGCTTCGGCTCCCGCACCGGCGGCCAGCCGCTGACCACCGGAGCGCCGCATGCAACTCGCTGAAACCTCTATCCGTCGCCCGGTCTTTGCCACCGTACTGACCCTGTTGATTGTGCTGGTCGGGGCCGTGTCCTTTGACCGCCTGACCGTGCGCGAGTACCCTCAGATCGATGAACCCGTAGTGTCTGTCACCACCGTATTTACAGGCGCATCGAGCGAGGTGATTGAGGCGCAGGTCACCAAAGTGCTGGAGGACTCGCTGGCTGGCATCGAGGGGGTGGACGTGGTCACCTCGACCAGTCGCCAGGAGCGAAGCCAGATTTCGGTGCGTTTTGCGCTCACCCGTGACGCCGATGCTGCCGCAGCTGATGTCCGCGACAAGGTCACCCGGGTACGCCAGCGCCTGCCACAGGGTATCGATGAGCCCGTGATTGCCAAAGTCGAGGCTGAGTCTTTTCCGGTCATTTTTCTGGCCCTGAGTTCGGACACCCACAATGCCTTGCAGCTGTCCGAGATGGCCAACACGCTGGTCAAGCCGGTCTTGCAGACCGCGCCGGGTGCCGCCGAGGTGAATGTGTATGGTGAGCGCAAGTTCTCCATGCGGGTTTGGATCGATCCCGACAAGCTGGCGGCCTACCGCCTGACGGTGCAAGACGTGGAGGACGCGCTGCGACGCTCCAACCTGGAAGTGCCAGCCGGTCGCATTGAGAGCCGCCAGCGCGAGTTCAATGTGACCGCTGCGACCGACCTCCAAACTGCGCCACAGTTTGGCCAGGTGGTGATCCGCACGGTCAATGGTTTGCCCGTGCGCATCGCCGATGTGGCCCGGGTGCAAGAGGGGCCGGTTGATGAGCGCTCCAGCGTTCGGCTCAACGGGCGCGATTCGGTGGGTGTCGGTGTGATCCGCCAGGCGACGGCCAACCCGCTGGATTTATCGTCCGGGGTGCGCGAGTTGCTCATCAAGTTGCGGACGGATTTGCCAGCCGGTGTGACGATTGAAGTGGCCAACGACAACTCGGTTTTCATTGACCGCTCCATCAAGGCCGTGTTTGTGACCATTCTGGAAGCCTCTGTCTTGGTGGCGTTGGTGATTTTTGTGTTTCTCCGCACACTGCGCGCGTCCCTGATTCCGCTCATCACTATTCCGGTGTCGTTGATCGGCACCTTTGGCCTAATGGCCCTGGCGGGTTTCAGCATCAATACGCTCACGCTCTTGGCCTTGGTGTTGGCGATCGGTCTGGTGGTGGACGATGCCATCGTGATGCTGGAGAACATCTACCGGCACATCGAAGAAGGCATGGCGCCATTTCAGGCCGCCATCAAGGGCGCCCGGGAGGTGGGTTTCGCCATCGTGGCGATGACCATGACGTTGGTGGCGGTGTACGCGCCACTGGCCTTTGCACCGGGGCGCACCGGGCGCCTGTTCACCGAGTTTGCGCTGGCTCTGGCCGGTGCAGTGGTGGTTTCGGGCTTGGTAGCGCTTACTCTTTCGCCCATGATGTCGTCGCTGTTGCTGCGCCACAACCCCGCGCCAAACCGCTTTGACCGCGTCATGGAGCGTATATTGCAGGCCATCAACCGGGGTTATGAGCGTGTGTTGTTCTGGTCACTCAAGCAGCGCTGGGTGGTGGTGTCCGTGATGGTGGGCAGTGCGGCTGTCTCCTGGGTGGTGCTGTCCGATCTCAAGCGCGAGTTGTCTCCCCTGGAAGACAGGGGTGTGGTGCTGGCGCGTATCAATGGACCGGATGGCGCTACGCTGGAATACACCAACCGCTACGCGAAAGAGATTGAGAAAATCGGAGAGAGTTTTCCTGAATTCGACCGGATTTTTGCCAATATCGGCAACCCCACGGTAGCCCAAGGCAATATTTTCCTGCGCGCGACGCCCTGGGAAGAGCGAACACGCACCACGCAGGAGATGGCGCGCGAGATGACCCCTCGGGTGTCGAGTTTGTCGGGTGTGACCGTGTTCCCCATCACGCCGCCCTCCTTGGGGCAGGGCTTTAGCCAGCGCCCCGTCAGCTACGTGATCATGACTTCAGATAGTTACGAAAACCTGGCCAAGACCGTCAAGGAATTCACGGATGAGTTGGCCAAGAACCCGGGGTTTGTCCAGGTGGACTCCGATTTGCGACTGAACAA
>CALRWE010000219.1:0-6071 GCA_943371745.1 Rhodoferax sp. OV413 | reverse complement strand
GACCTCACGACCCTGGGCCGCGACACCGAGAGCCAGGTGTTGGCGCGCGCCGTCAAGTGGCACAGCGAGCACCGCGTGCTGATCAACGGCCACAAGACCGTGATTTTTAAATAAACCCTTGAATCCTCAGGCCACCGGCGGGCGCTGCGTGTAATGCGCGTGGCGCTTTTGCAGAAACGCCTGAATACCCTCTTGTGCATCCGGCGTCAGGGCGGCAGACGCCATGGCCTCGCAGGCCAGCGGGTAGGCTTGGTCCTGCGGCAGACCCACTTGCTGATAAAACGCCTGCTTGCCCAGTGCCTTGGACAAGACACTGCCCCGGGTCGCCCGACGAATCAGGTCCAGTGTGGCAGCCTCCAGTTGCTCTGCGGGCACGGCCTTGTTGATCAAACCCCAGTCGGCTGCCGTAGCGGCATCGATCGGGTCACCGGTCAGCGCCATCTCTAACGCGCGTTTGCGACCCACGTTGCGGGCCACAGCCACCAGCGGGGTGTGGCAAAACAAGCCTGCCTTGCCACCCGGAATCGCAAAGCCCGCCGTATCGGCCGCCACCGCCAGATCGCAGGTGGCGACCAGCTGGCAGCCCGCTGCCGTGGCCAGTGCGTGGACCCGCGCAATCACGGGTTGTGGCATGGCCTGCACAGCGTCCATCATGGCGGTGCACACAAGGAACAGTTCGCGCGCTTGCTCCAGCGTGGCCCCGGCCATGTCACCAAAGTTGTGGCCGGCGCTGAAGACCGGGCCGTTGGCCGCCAAAATCACGCCGACAGCCTCGCTTTGCGCCACCTCGCGCAAGGCCGCCGTTAACTCCAGCATGACGTTCATGGCCAGCGCATTGCGCTTGTCAGGGCGGTTCAGGGTGAGGGTGGTGATGCCATCCACCGTTGAGAGCAGCAAGTGTTCGTAGTTCATGACAATATTGTGGCAGAGGCAGGGCGTGCAGGCGGAGGATGTTTGCGCTGGCAGATGACGCTGGGGCAGATGGCTCCGCGAATGTACCCCGCCCGCTCTGCGGGCGCCTCCAAGGCGCTGCTGCGCCAGCTACGATTACCCATCACAAGCACTCTGCAAAATGGGCTTCAGGTGTTTTTTCAGATTTTTATATGTTTTAGGGCTCCAGCCAGCGGTTTTATTTCTTTTGTAGCTATCTAAATCATAGTTATTTGAATTAAGGGGATGCACTTGCTTGGCGCTTGTGACGGGCGGGTTGGCAGCGGAAGCAGGTCTACAGAATTTCAATTTGCTCGCCCGAGACCTGACATTGGCGCCGGCGCCTGACTGTCGGCGGTACAGACGCGATTGCAACCAAACGGGCACCCGCCATCGACCAAATGCCGACGTTGGTGAATGACTGGTATCTAGTGCCCGAAATTTAAACAAGTGTGTTCATGGGATCGGTCGCTCGCCACCGCCGGCTCTGAGCCCATAGCGTGCTGATCGATTCGGTGAGGCGTTTCAAGGGATAGGCAGCTGCTGCAGTGGTGCTCACGGAATGCGATATCGCTGAACTTGACCCACTTAATCGTCGCCTGCTATTTGTCGGGTTGACAAGGGTACGGATGCATTTGGAGTGGGTGATTTCCAGTGATACAGCTCGCGTTCTGGAGCCATCTTTAAAGTCTTGAGTCAATGCTTCCCTGAATCAATTCGTCGATGGTGGAAGGTACTTCGCCGCGTTCCAGCATGCGTTTAAAGACTTTGTAAACATCGGCACGGCTTCCGTCTTTGCGCAGATTGTCCTCATCGTTCAGCCAGGCATAAATGACCACCGTCAAAGGCTTGGACGCGAACATGAAGAACAGCCGGTAGCGCTGGGGAAGTCCCTTTTTGACGCGCCACCAGTTGCCATGGCTCTTACCCAAAGTGTGCCCCAACCGGAACACCGGGTCTGCGGGGTTGATGGGCACGGTGACAGTCATCGACTGATAAACGGACGCCAGCAACTTAGTCTTGGGGTGCTTTTTATAGCCCGTGGGGTCGACCTGGGCCAAGCGCGTCACGTCTTGCGTCAACGCCTGCAGTCGCCGCGCAAACGGCTTGAACTGAAACAGGTTCCATCCGTTTTTTTGCATCAATCAGGCTCCACGCCTTCGACCAGAGCGGCAATCTGGGCCATCTGGGCCTCAGTCACTGGCTCAATCAGCTCGGGGTGCGCGGCCATCTGTCCTTCCAGAAAACTCAAAAACGCCTGCATGACCGGGTTGCCCTCCTCTTTCTGCAGCTCTGGCTCCTGCTCAGCCGTGGTCACGACTGAAACCAGCATTTGGCCCGGTGCCAGCACGGTGCCGCGCACCTCGCCAAAAAACTCCGGGTTGGCTTTGAACAGCGCTGCATCAAACCTGAAACCATTGGAATTGCCGATGGAGGTGCTCTTGCCGCTAAACGACTGGTGGTTCATTACTCACTCCGTAAGTACAAATGAGCCTACATTGTAGAACTCGATGGCCAAAACACCAAGGGGCTGTGTTAAGTCACTGCCGCTGGTTGCGCGAATATTTCGGGCACCCGCAAGCACATCAGTGCACCCAGACCGGCAGTGCAAGCTGCACAGAACATGGGCGCACCCACCCCATAGGTTTCCACGAGCCAGCCGCCGCAGGCAAATGCAGCGCCTAGCGCCACCATAAACAGGGTCATGCTCCAGGTGAAAGCCTCGGTCGTGTACTCGGCCGTCGTCAATTTACCCAACTGCATTTGGCTCGCAGTAATCGCCGGCCCAACCGCCATGCCACACACCGCACAGCCCAGCGCGAACACCCACAACGAGGACACTTGGGTCAGTATCAAACTCAGTACGGCTATCCACACATGCCCCAACGCCATTTGGCGGTTGAGCGGCCAGGCAAACTGGCGTGTGCCGTACATCAAGCCGGCAATCGCAGAAGGTACGGAGTAGGCCGCGAACAACCACCCCACGGCAGCCTGGCTGCCAGCCGTTTTGGCCGCGGCCATCATGCCGATTTCTTGCAAACCAAAACTAGCCCCCAACAGCATGGATACGAGCAAGGCACGGCGTACGCCCATAAGCTTGAGCGGCCCCAGCCAATGGCGCTCACCCAGCTCGACGTCACCCCATCGCTCTAGCGCACCCGAGCGCGCAAAAAGCACAATGCCCAGCAAGGTGGCGCAAGCAGAAAACAACAATGCAACAGCGGGAGCCTCAAAGAACAGAAAGAAGCTGACGATCAAGGGGCCACACACAAAGATGGTTTCCATGATCACCCCCTCCAGCGCAAAGCCCAGCTGCTTGGTAGCGTCGGGCAATTTCGACTTGCGCCACATGGCGCGCACGGTCATGGAGACGGGGGGGAACGTCATCCCGGCTACCAGCGCAAATACCATCAGCAGCGACGGCGAAACCCGCTGTAGCGCCGCAATTACCAATATAACCAAGGCAATGGCGTGGGCAATACCCAACGGCAGCATGGCCGCGCGTGGACCGCGCTGGTCTACAAACCGCCCCAGCAAAGGCGATGCCACGCCCAAGGCTATCAGGTAGGCAGCGCTGACGGTGCCACCGATGGCAAACGAGCCGTAAAGCGATTGCACCATCAAGGTCAGCGACAGGCCATTGATGCCCGCCGGCAGGCGCGGCAGGATGGATGCCAACACAATGCGCTTGAGTTCGCGGTCAGAGAAAAGAGTTTTGTAAGGGCCGAGATTGAGCAAGGTGCTGACTTCTAGGGATTGGCTGGAGGATCGACCGGTATTATCTTTGAGGAGCTTCGTTGAATCCACTGTGATTTTTCAAGCCATCGCTAAATTCAGCTTGCCACCCCACAATGAAACAGAATCCTTGCCCGGTAGTTGGTGAAGTTGCGGAACCCACGTGCATTGGCTTTGATAGGCCGAATTAGCACTGACGTTCGCTGCGGACAAATGGGCTCCTGAAGCAGCGACAAAGGCAGTGATGAGCAAAGTCATCAAACGAAAGGAAATCCGCCGGCATCTGAGCGCTGCGGAAATAGATGGCATCGCCATCACTCTTACTGGATTAAGCGACCTGCCTTTGTCGCGCCAGCGGTGGCAAAGTTCATTCGAAAATCTGTCTAAATGCTGATAGCCACCTTTGGCAGTTAGACTGGTCTCAACACCCATCCATCAAGGCAATTCTGTGAACCCCAAAGCACTCCTAAGCCACTATGACACCGGTCACCTGTGGCCTGCAGCACCAAGCGACGATGAGTTTTTCGGTATCAAGGAGGCGTACCAAGGCGCCATCACCGTACGAAACCTGCGCATTGCTCGGGGAGAAGTGCCACGGGGCTTCAAGATCGGGTTTACCAACAGGAACATCTGGCAGCGCTATGGAGTCTTTGGACCCATCTGGGGGACGGTCTATGACTCCACTCTCCGCTTTTGTGAAGATCAGGGTACCGTGTCCCTAAAAGGCGTTTGCCAGCCTCGTCTGGAGCCGGAAGCCGTATTTGGAATGCGGACCACGCCGCCAGCGAATGCGTCGATTGATGATCTGTTTGACGCACTGGAATGGGTAGCCCCCGGCTTCGAGGTCGTCCAGTCTCACCTGCAGGACTGGAAATTTAAGGCAGCGGATACCGTTGCCGATGGTGCTTTGCATGCACGCTTGCTGGTTGGCACCAGAATGCCAGTTCGGGAGATAGCAACCACTGCAGCCGAGCTCAACAGCGTTCTGGCCGCAGCACGCGTCAATTTAATGAGGGGCACACAGATGCTGGAAAGCGGATGCGGAGCCCATGTTCTAGATGGACCCTTGTTGGCGTTGCAGCACTTTCTAAAGGAACTCAGAGCCTGCCCAGGAGCGCCTGATCTGCAGCCCGGGGACGTGATTACGACTGGTACCTGGACGGATGCATGGCCAGTGCTGCGAGGGGAGCAGTGGACTGCTGACTTTGGATATCCGCTATCACGATTGGACGTTGAATTTACTTAAGCCCATGGTGCATCCGTTAAAACCTAGTACCTTGCAGCGATTGAAGCAGTTGCTGCAACCAAGCATAGTGGCTCCCTCGGTTGAGCAACGTGCGACTGACCTGCTCGCAGCCATAGACGCTGGCGGTCTTCCGTTGCACGCCGGGATTGTGAACGACATAGCCAGAAAGCTGGGGTTGGAAGTAGCATTGGATGCTCCGATGGAGGTGACGATTGCGCGGATCAGATCACAGGTTGCCAGGTAGTGGCATTCACTCCCGATGACTTTGGCAACCAACTGTAGCCTTTAATTCCACTTGGCGTACAGCCACGCGGACAGCGCAATACCGACTGCCCAAAGCATCCAGGTCTCCGAAATGGCGTACGGGTAGGCCATCAAGGTAAAACCCACCCATTTGAATTCGGATCGTGCCACGACCTTTCCGCGACGCCAAGCGACATAGCCAACAATGCCGAACAGAATGGCTCCCAGCAGGTAGGCTGGACTGGGAAGTGTCAAACCCATGGATTCGAGCTGTTTGAGTTCATTCATGCGAGGATTGTCGGTTGATTGCAACAGCGGCACGCCCCCTGAACATTTCATCCCTGTGCCTCTCGACAAGTCTTACCGGCTAATGAACCACGGCCCCGCCATGTCTGTATGCTGCGCGACTTGATTGTTGGACTCGTGGCCGTAGACTGCCTCCACACCAACTCCTTCATGGACAGCGCGGTTGAAGCCAAGCCACTTTTTCGTCAACCTTATCCCGCACAGCATGGCTGTCGCCCACAGGCATACGCGCATGCGCATGTTTCGGTTACCAGCCGTTTGGCGCGGCATGCTGTGGGTCGCGTTGAGTGGGCTGTTGTTCTCCTGCCTGAATGCAACCATGCGCAACATTACCTTGTCACTGGACCCATTTGAGTCCCAGTTTCTAAGGTATCTGTTTGGCATATTGGTGATGTTGCCGTTTGTATGGCGTCAGGGCTTGAAGGCGTATCGACCCGTCAACATGAGCGGCCAGCTCTGGCGTGGTGCGGTGCATACCCTTGGCCTCACCCTCTGGTTCACCGCTTTGCCTCATCTCGGGTTGGCTGACATGACGGCAATTGGTTTTACCGGCCCGATCTTCATCATGCTGGGAGCCGCGTGGTTTTTGGGCGAGAAGATGCGGGGAGAC
>CALRWE010000218.1:0-6092 GCA_943371745.1 Rhodoferax sp. OV413 | reverse complement strand
CATCTCTATCACGCGGAGGGCGATGACTTTGTATTGCGGCTCAATGGCATGTTTGCCTTCGCCCTGTGGGATGCGCCCCGGCGTCGCCTGCTGATTGGTCGGGATCGGCTCGGTGTCAAGCCACTCTACCTCATACAGAACGGTCAGTTCCTGGCATTTTCGACCGAGGCGAAAGCCTTGCTGGCTCTGCCGGGTGTTTGTGCCGAGTTGAATCGTGGCGCTGTTGCCAGCTATTTGCATCTGGGGTATACGGCTGCTCCGGATTGCATTTTCCAGGGTATGGCCAAGCTGCCACCGGCGACACTGTTGGCCGTCGAGCACGGTGCCGTGAAGCAGTGGCGCTATTGGTGCATTCCGCAGCAAGTGGATCGGCAGGTACTGGAACGGGAGTGGATTGACCGGGTTGGAGCGCAACTCGAAACATCAGTGCGCAGGCAAATGGTGAGCGACGTACCGATCGGCGCTTTTCTTTCGGGGGGCGTTGATTCGAGTGCTGTCGTGGGTTTCATGGCGCGGCATTCGCAGCAACCCATTCGCACCTATGCGATTGGCTTCAGTGGCGGTGAAGCGGAGTCGCTGTACAACGAGTTGCCCTGGGCGCGCCGGGTGGCCGATATTTTTGGTACGCAACACCGCGAGATTGTGGTGAAGCCTGATGTCGTGTCCCTGCTACCCAAGTTGCTCTGGCACATGGATGAGCCTTTATCGGACACCGCGTTCATCACGACATTTTTGGTGTCCGAGTTCGCCAGGGAAGACGTCAAGGTGATTTTGTCTGGCGTCGGCGGTGATGAGCTCTTTGGAGGGTACCAGCGTTATCTGGGGGCGCATTACGCGCAGCAGTACCGGCGGCTGCCGGGCTGGATCAGGCAGTCGGCAGCGGCTATTGCCCGCCAGCTGCCAGCAGACCGGCACTCAGGCTTGCTCAATACGCTGCGCCTGGCCAAGGGCTTTCTTGCTTCGGCCGAGCTGCCCTGCGATGACCGCTACCGCAGCTACCTGCAGGTCCTGGATCGGAAGACGGTGGCTGCTCTGCTGTTGCGGCCCGATGGCGTACAACCCGATGCTTTGGACCGGGCATTCGATGGTGCTGGACAGAACGACACGTTGAATCGCCTGTTGGCTGTTGATGCTCAAACGCAACTGCCCGATGACTTGCTTATGTTGACCGACAAGATGAGCATGGCCGTCTCCCTCGAATGCCGTGTGCCCTTGCTGGACCATCAACTGGTCGAACTCGCAGCGGCCATGCCATCGGCCATCAAAGTGCGCAATGGGCGACTCAAGCATGTGATGAAAGAGTCCTTGGGTGATTTGCTGCCAGACAAAATTTTGAATCGGAAGAAGCGGGGCTTTGGCACGCCGATGGGGGCATGGCTCAGGAAGGATTTGGCCCCTGTCTTGCGAAGCTTGTTGGCACCCGAGGTGGTGAAACGGCGGGGATTGTTTCGGCAGTCGATCGTGGACGAGCTGATTGCCGGTCACGCAGCCAATCGGATGGATGGAACGGATTCATTGCTGGCTTTGATGAATCTGGAGATATGGAGCCGGATTTACCTGGATCACCGCGACCCCTCGGACGTCGCCTCAGAACTGAAAAGTGAGTTGTCATGAACATCTTGTACCTGTGTCACCGGTTTCCTTTTCCACCTACGCGCGGCGGGAAAATTCGGCCTTTCAACATGATCAGGCACTTGACTGCGGTGGGTCATCAGGTGACGGTTTGCTCTCTGGTCCGCTCACCGGAGGAGGCTGAGCAAGGCCAGGGAGTTGTCGCCCACTGCGCGGATTTTGCCATGGGCAGTGTGGTGGAGTGGGCACAAGTACTGCGCATGGTTGCACGCCTGCCTGTGCCTACCCCTTCGTCGATGGGGTACTTCTATTCGCCTTCGCTGGCCGATCAGGTGGACGATTTGCTGGCGTCAAGGCAATGGGATCTCATCTTTGTGCACTGCTCGTCAATGGCGCAATACGTGGCGCATGTGACTGATGTACCAAAAATCCTCGACTTCGGTGACATGGATTCCCAGAAATGGCTGGAGTATGCCAACTACAAACCGTTTCCGTTGTCATTGGGCTACCGGTATGAAGGCGCCAAGATGCTGGCTGCCGAGAAAAAGTTGGCCATGTGCTTCGATCTGTGCACGGCCACCACCCAAGCCGAGAAAGAGACCTTGGACTCCTACGTCACGGGGGCTGATACCGACTGGTTCCCCAATGGCGTGGATGCTGATTTTTTCTGTCCCTCCAATACCGCGTATGACTCCGACACCATCAGCTTTATCGGGCGCATGGACTATTACCCCAATCAGGAATGTATGAGGTGGTTCTGCTCAGAGATATGGCCCCAGCTCAAGGCCAGCCGTCCTGCCTTGAAGCTGTTGATTGTCGGGGCTGACCCGTCACCTGCCATAGAGCGCCTGGGGGACTTGGATGGCGTGACGGTCACGGGATCGGTTACCGATGTGCGCCCCTACATTCGCCAGTCTGCCTTGATGGTCGCACCGCTCAACATCGCCCGGGGAACCCAGAACAAGATTCTGGAAGCGATGGCCATGGGCGTGCCCGTGGTCACCAGCCGCCTCGCGGCGGCTGGAGTAGACGCTGAACCCGGTACGCATTTTTTGGTGGCGGACACCCCGCAGGACTATGTGAAGGCGATTCTGACTGTCACCAGCAGTCCCGTGGTGCGGGAGCGTCTTGCTCAGGCGGGCCGCCAACGCATGCTGAGCCACCATGCGTGGCCTTGTGCCATGGCACGCCTGAATGGCCTGATTGACCGCAGCATCCGGAATTACTCAATGGGCAAGGGAGCTTTTGCATGAAGATCAGCATTTTTGGATTGGGCTATGTCGGTGCGGTGTCGCTGGCCTGTCTGTCGCGAGATGGCCACGAGGTGATTGGTGTGGACATTGATCCGGGCAAGTTGGCGTTGATCCTGGCGGGCAAGACGCCGGTGGTTGAAGAGGGCATGGTTGACCTCATGGGGCAAGTCGTCCTGAGTGGGCGGGTCACTGTCACCGCCGATACCCAAATGGCAGTGCAAGGCAGCGATCTGTCGCTGGTCTGTGTGGGGACGCCGTCTGCCCACAACGGCAGCCAGGATCAGACAGCCATGCTGGGGCTGGCTGAGGAAATAGGCATGGCTATTCGCCTCAAGGATGTTCCTCATGTGGTGGTGTTTCGGTCCACTCTGGTGCCGGGAACCGTGGAAGATGTACTGCGCCCGATCATTGAGGCCAGGTCGGGCAAGAAAGATGGCGAAGGCTTCTTTCTGTGTTTTCAACCGGAGTTCTTGCGCGAGGGCTCATCCATTCGCGACTATGACAAGCCGCCGTTTACTGTGGTGGGAGCAAATCACCCTTATCCCGTGGCCCGGCTTCGGGCCCTGTTTGGGGATTTGCCATGCCAGTTTTATGAAACTTCGGTTCGGTCGGCCGAGATGATGAAATACTGCTGCAATAATTTTCACGCGCTGAAGATAACTTTTGCCAACGAGACTGCCAGGCTGTGCGGTGCGTTGGGAGTTGATGCCTTTGAGGTCATGGACCTGTTGTGTCGGGACACCCAACTCAATATATCTTCAGCCTACCTCAAGCCCGGCTTTGCCTTTGGTGGCTCCTGTCTGCCCAAGGACTTGAGAGCCACTACCCATTTGGCCAGGTTGCATGATGTGGAGATCCCGATGTTGGCAGGCATCATCCCTTCCAATCGCCACCATCTTGATGTAGCCCTGCAGAAGGTGCTGGCCACTGGAAAACGCAAAATCGGGTTCATTGGTTTGTCCTTCAAGACCGGTACTGATGACCTGCGTGAAAGTCCGTTGGTCAGTCTGGCGGAACAGCTGATCGGCAAAGGAATGCAGCTGTCTATTTATGACCCCCAGGTGCACCTTGCACAACTCATCGGATCCAACCGCGGTTTCGTTGAAAAGCACCTGCCCCACATCGGCCAGATGTTGCGATCCGACCTTGAGGATGTCATCCATGCGTCTGATCTTTTAGTGGTGGGGCTTGGCGGGAATGTGATCCATGACGGGTTGGTCCGGCACAGTCGTGCCGATCAGGTGGTGTTGGATCTGGTCAATCTACCCAACCAGGCTGCTATTTCCGCCGAAGTGGAGGGATTGTGCTGGTAAGTCATGATTTTCATGATGCCCTGCCTGAAGTGTGGCTTCGGTGTGCATGGGTCAGCTTGCTTGTATTGCTCGTTTGCGCGTTGTCGCTTGCGCCCTATCTGGGTAGTTCTACCGAGCTGGTGCGCCTGCGCAATGCCTTGCTGTTGCCTGAAAAAACAAGCCCTGATTTTGAATGGACACCTTCGGATGTGCCTGTAGGCTATGCGCAGGAGCTGGGGCCGGCAGACCCCTTTTTCAGTCAGGTGGTGCAGCATCTGGGTCTCTCGGCACTGCCCGATGACTGGACACGAGCGGTGGCAATCAGTCGGCATCTATTGAGCAGCAGTCCAGTATTGCGCGGTGGGGCCGTCATGTCAGACTTGCGCGGCACGTACCAGCGCGTTGTCACGCAAGGCGAAGGCTACTGTGGAGATTTCACAGACGTTTTCGTTGCCATTGCCCTGGCCGCGGGCATGCCAGTGAGGACCTGGTCGTTTTCATTCGACGGATTTGGTGGGCACGGCCATACCTGGCCCGAGATATGGAACCGGCAAGTCGGTCGCTGGCAACTGGTAGACGTTTTCAACAATTACTATTTTTATGAGAACGCTGGAGCCCCACTTTCGGCATTGGCCTTCCGCCGGGCACTGTTGAGCGGGTCACAGCAACTCCGGTTGGCGCCACTGGACCACGGCGCCCGCGTGGGGTGGGCTCTGGAAGCCAAAGCGTGGGCTTATTACCGGGGTGGCTTGCAAGGGTGGTACATGGAATGGGGTAACAATGTATTCACCTATGACCGGTCTCGATCGGTGAGGGTGTTTTCGGGCGTGTCTCGCTCTTTGGAGCAGTTGGGTGCGATCGGGGAAGGGGTGCATCCTCAGGTTAGATTGCTGGCCAATGCTGACAACCTGGCGCAGGTGCAGGCCATGTGGCGCTTGCACTTGCACCTGCTGCTGCTTGCTTGGCTGGTACCTTTGGCCGCTTTGGTTTTTCTGGCTTGTCTTCTGGTTTGGGTGTATCGGCGGTACAGATCGCCACCAACATCGTTCTTTCGGGGTCTTCAGCATGGTGGCCACTGATACCGGCCGTGGGCAGATCAGTGCGCATGGCAGCCCGACGCTCCGTGTTGGCGTGGTGGGACCTCTGCCGCCCCCAACGGGTGGCATGGCGAACCAATGCGAGCAGCTTGTGCGGTTGCTGTGTGCCGAAGGGGTGCACGTTGAAGTAGTGCGAACCAATTGCCCCTATCGGCCCAAATGGGTGGGGTGTGTGCCCTTGTTGCGCGCCTTGTTTCGGCTTGTGCCGTATGTAGGTCGCCTGTGGCGAAGTGCTGGACGCACCGATGTGATCCACCTCTTGGCTAACTCGGGCTGGGCTTGGCACCTTTTCGCAACACCGGCCGTGATTGTTGCGCGCATGCGCTCTGTTCCCATCATCGTGAATTACCGCGGAGGAGGGGCCGACGCATTCTTTGCGCATGCGCCCCGTCATGTCCTGAAGATGCTCGCACGGGCTTCGCTGTGTGTGACGCCATCGGTGTTTCTGCAGCGAGTTTTTGCCCAGCATGGTCTGGCCAGCACGGTTATCCCCAACATCATTGATCTCGCGCGCTTTGCGCCTGTATTTCCCCGGGCTTTTGGCACGGCACCGCATTTGGTCGTGACCCGCAATCTGGAGCCCATTTATGACGTTGCCACCGCAATTCGAGCCTTCGCGCTCGTTCAAGCAGTGTTCAAGGGCGCGCGTTTAACTGTTGCCGGCTCAGGCCCGGAATTGGCCAGGTTGCGTGCGCTGTGTGCCACGCTGAACCTGGTGGATGCGGTTCACTTTGCGGGTGCTATCGAGAACGCCTGCATGCCTGATCTGTATGCGTTGGCGGATTGTGTCCTTAACTCAAGCACAGTAGACAACATGCCCATCGCAATTTTGGAGGCGTTTGCCAGCGGAGTGCCTGTGGTGAGTACGAGTGCAGGCG
>CALRWE010000217.1:0-6134 GCA_943371745.1 Rhodoferax sp. OV413 | reverse complement strand
AATGCCTTGGGCCTTGAAATAGCCGTTGCCCAGCCAGCGGTGGTCCTGCCCTCCTGTGTTGATGACCCACTTGACCGGCTGATTCGTGACCTTTTTCACCGCCTCGTGGATCTTTTGGGCCGTCTGGAACGTGGCGCCCGCGTCAATCAGCACTGCGCCGGCCGGCGTGACCACCAGGCCGATGTTGGCGTTGAGGCCCTCGTTTTCATAAGTGCGGCCTTCGATATCACCCACATAGGCGTAAACGCCCTCGGTCACAGGTTTGAATGCGACCTCCACCGCCCAAGCAGGCAAGGTGATGAGCGTTGCGGCCAGACTCAGGGCCAATGGGGAAATGAGAGTTTTCATGTTTTTTTTGGTAAAAGTGCCTCTAGCCGGCGTTTTTATTGGGTAAGCATCATTAAATATAGGAGCATTGACGCACCCGTTTTGTGATTACAGCGGGAATTACCCGATCAATAATTCGCTCCATGCTAATGTAATGATTCGCACAAGCAAGCTGCGGTTTACCCTGAAAGCTGGAACTCCATGTTTTCGGGTCAGGCGCACGAGGAACGACGTCGCTGACACGCCCCGCAGATCCGGCTTGCGCCTGGCAGGACTGGCTCATTTGATGTGGCTTTAGACCGGTTGGGCGCCAAGGTGATAGCCTGACCCTGTTTTTTCTTGAGGAGTAACTTGCCATGAACGATGTCGTTTCAGATCCCCAAGGCAGTCGCGTTGACCGCGCTGCTGCCCTGCATTTGCTGGAGCAACCCACAAGGCACTTGTTCTTCACGGGCAAGGGCGGCGTGGGAAAAACCTCGCTATCCACCGCCGTGGCACTGCACCTGGCCGACAGCGGAAAAAAGGTACTTTTGGTCAGCACCGACTCGGCCTCCAACCTGGACGAGATGCTGGGCATCATGCTCAGCAACCAGCCCACCCCCGTGCCCGGCGCACCCGGCTTGTCGGTCTTGAATATTGACCCGGATGCCGCCGCCGAGGCCTACCGGCAGCGCGTCGTCGACCAAATGGCGAGTGATGCCACCGCCACTGAAGTTTCCACCGTGCGGGAGCAGTTGTCGGGCGCCTGCACCACCGAAATTGCCTCGTTTGATGAGTTCTCTTCCCTGCTGGCCGACAACGACCAGGCTTATGACCACGTCGTTTTTGACACAGCACCCACCGGCCACACCCTGCGACTCTTGAGCCTGCCGAAAGCCTGGAGCGGTTTTCTGGCCAACAACGACCAGGGTGCCTCGTGCCTGGGGCCGCACTCCGGCCTGAAGATGCAGGAGATTCGCTTCAAGGCCGCGCTGGATGCCTTGTCAAATGAGGCGCTGACTTCCGTTGTGCTGGTGACCCGCCCTGACAAAGGCGCCATTGCAGAGGCGTCCCGCACCTCGGATGAGTTGCGGGCGCTAGGCCTGAACAACCAGCGCCTGGTGATTAATGGCGTGTTCCATGCCATCCTCAAGACCGACGAGGTCGCCCGTGCGTTTGAAGCACTGGGCACCGAGGCCCTGGACGCCATGCCCGACAACTTGCGTGCGCTCCCCCAGGACCAGGTGCCGCTGCGCTCGTTCGATACCGTGGGCCTCTCCGCCCTGCGCGCCTTGCTGGGTGCCAGCGGCCAGCTGGCGGGCAGCAGTGCGGCGCGGACAGTGCCGCCCCTCAAGCACCCGGTAGGTTTGGCTGCGCTGGTTGATAAACTGGCCCGCGCCGGTCGTGGCCTGATCATGGTCATGGGCAAGGGCGGCGTCGGCAAGACCACGGTGGCCGCCGCCCTGGCTCTGGGCCTGGTGCAACGCGGCAAAACCGTGCACCTGAGCACCACCGACCCGGCGGCCCACCTGAACGGCACGCTCGACGGCGTGGTGGAGGGCCTGCGCGTTGACCGGATAGACCCTCTGGTGGAAACCCAGCGCTATGTCGACAAAATCATGGCGACCAAGGGTGCTGGCCTGAACGAAGATGAGCGGGCCTTGATGCTCGAAGACCTCAAGTCACCCTGCACCGAAGAAGTGGCCGTCTTCCATGCTTTTTCGCGCGTGGTGAGTGAGGCGCGCAGTGCGTATGTGGTGCTGGACACGGCGCCCACCGGTCACTCCATGCTGCTGATGGATGCCACGGGCGCCTACCACCGCCAGATGGTGCGTGAACTTGAAAGCCACGGCACAGCGCACATCATCACCCCGCTCATGCGCCTGCAAGACCCCGACTACACCAAGATCATTTTGGTCACCCTGCCTGAAACCACCCCCGTGTTGCAAGCACAGGTGCTGCAAGACGACCTGCGCCGGGCCCGCATTGAACCCTTTGCCTGGGTCATCAACAAAAGCATTTTGGCGGCCGATACCCATGACCCCCTGCTGCAAGCCCGTTTGGCAGGGGAAGCTCGCCAAATGGACAAGGTTGAAAACGGCCTGGCCAAAAAGACCTTCGTCTTGCCCTGGCTGGCGCGTCCACTGATCGGGGTAGAGGCGCTGGGCAGACTGGTTGCGCCGTCACCCACCCCACTCAAGCCCAAGCCATAAGCGCCGGACACGACCACGCTCACAGCCACGCCGACCCTGCAGCGTTAAAAACAGAATAAATCTGCTTCTAGCCGCCATATTTATTGGCTTTGTTATGTCAAATAAAAGAGCAAATAAAGCTGCCTTTCACAACCAGCGCGCAAGTTGCTCCACATCTTCGGCAAACATTTGGCCCCGCTCGGCCTGCAACACCTCGCCAGCGCGGCCGCGGACCAGCGTCACCGGCAGGCCACGCGGTTTGGGCAGCACGCGGTGCACCTCGGGCGTGACCCAGCCCGAGGGAAAGGTGTAGCCTTTTTTCTGCAAATAGGCCGTGGCGTCAGGGGGCTTGCGATCCACCGACAAGGCCAGCATCTGCAAGCCCCGGGCTTTGTGGGCCAGCCAGAGTTTTTGCATCTCCGGGCTTTGCAGCGCACAAAACGGGCAGGTGCTGGCCCACCAGTAAATCACCAGCACCTGGCCTTGAGCCTGCTCGGGCTTGAAGGCGCTGCCATCCAACAGGCTGAGTGCGGGCAGGTTCAGCTGCGTACCGGTGGCCGGCAGGGGCAGCGCGCTGCGCTCGGCACTGGCACTCGACGCCTCGGGTGCAGCCTGCGCCAAGGCCGACCCGGCGAGCAGACTCAAGCCACCCAGCAGCAGGTGCCGGCGTTGGGGCGGGATGGGAGCGAGTGATTGGCGTGTGGGTTTCATGGCTTTTTTCGGTGTCATTCTTTTCATGCTAACGCGGTGACGCCCACCTCAAGTATCTGGTTTTCCCTGCAAACCTGAGCTATTGAGGGGCTGAGTGGGCGTGCGTGGCACAAAGTCGCTGGCAACCAACGCAACATAGGTGGCAATCAGCCGGGCTCTTTGAAAACTATTTGAACAACCTAGAGCGCCCGCCCCTCACCCGCCTCCTCCACCGTTTGCCCGTCCCTTATGTGGTAAATCCGCTTGAAGGTAGGAATAATTTTTTCGTCGTGCGTGACCACAATGATGGCGGTTTGCGCTTGCTGCGCCATTTGATTCAGGATACGCATGACGCCCAGCGCGCGCTCGCTGTCCAGCGGTGCGGTGGGCTCGTCCGCCAGAATCACAGGCGGGCGGTTGGCCAGCGCGCGGGCAATGGAGACGCGCTGCTGCTCCCCGCCCGAGAGCTGCGAGGGCTGGGCCTGGGCGCGGTGCGCTACGTCCAGCGCAGTCAGCAACTCCAGCGCGCGGGCTCTGGCCTGCGCATTGGGCACACCGGCCAGCATGGGCAACAAGGCCACGTTGTCGGTCACGTCCAGAAACGGAATCAGGTACGGCGCCTGAAATACAAAGCCAATGCGGTCACGCCGCAGGGCACGCAAATCGGGCGTGGTCCAGCCGTTGTCGTAAATCACATCCTGGCCCAGCGTCATGCGCCCGGAGGTCGGCTCAATGATGGCGCCCAGGCATTTGAGCAGCGTGCTTTTGCCGGAGCCGGACGGCCCCACCAAGCCCACCACCTCGCCGGGGGCCACCGCCATGTTGACGTTTTTAAGGGCTTCCACAGCCGTGTCGCCCTGGCCATAGACCTTGCGCAGGCCTTCGATGAGGATGCCACCGCTGGCGGGGTTGGGGGTACTTGGCGTATTCATGGATTTATCCAATGGCGGCGGCTGGGTCGACCTTGAGCGCGACCCGAATCGCCAGCGTGCTGGCCAAGGCGCAAATGACCAGCGTGGCCAGCAGGCCTGTGACGGCGTCTTGCGTGAGCAGCAAGACAAACTTGGGGAAGATGGGCGCCCACACGGTGGCGGCCACTTTGCCCACCACAAAACCAATCACGCCCAGGCCCAGCGCCTGCTGCAAGATCATGCCGGCGATGGTGCTGTTGCGCGTCCCAATGAGCTTGAGCACCGCAATTTCCCGGATTTTGCCCAGCGTCATGGTGTAGATGATGAAGGCCACAATGGCCGCGCTCACCAGCGCCAGAATGGCCAGAAACATGCCAATCTGCTTGGCCGAGGTGGCAATCAGTTTGGCCACCAGAATCTCCTCCATGCCATCACGGGTGAACACGCTGAGGTGCTTCCAGCGCCGGATGGGTTCGGCCACGCGCTCAGGCGCCCAGCCGCTGTGCACCTGCACCAGCACCGCGTTCACGTTGCGGCTGCTACTCTGCAGCGCTTGCACGGCATCCAGCAAGCCAGGCACGCCCGGGCGGTTGAAGGCCGGGTTGGCGGCGGTTCGGGCACGGTCGTTTTCAAGGGCGTCGTTGTCTTTTAAAAACTGCGCTTCCTGCGCGTCCTTGAGGGCGATGAAGACCATGGGATCACCGCCCGAGGACACCATGCGCTGCGTCAGCCCCACCACGGTGTAGTCGTGGCGGCGAATGCGGATGGTCTCGCCGAGAGCAAAGCCGGTGCGGATGTCGGCCACGGCCTCGTAGTGGTTGCGGGTGAGGTGCCGGCCGGCCACCAGGTAGCCGGGCGCACCGGGCTGGCCGGGCTCGATGCCGACCACCATCACGCGGGTGTCTTCGCTGCGGGGCTTTTGCACCTGCATGGTGAAGTAGGTCACATTGGCAGCCTGGGCCACGCCGGGCATGCCGCGCACACTGCGCACCACGTCGTCCTTGAGGCTGGAGGACTCGGCATACGGTCCCTGGGTGTCTTTTTGCACTACCCACAAATCGGCACCGCTGTTGGTCAGCAGCGCGTGGGCGTCGTCCACCATGCCGCGGTACACGCCGGCCATGGTCAGCGTCACGCCAATCAGCAAACCCAGGCCCAGGCCCGTGAGCGCGAACTTGCCCCAGCCGTGCAGAATGTCGCGCCCGGCGAGGCTGATCATGGCTTGGCTCCGGGTTTGACCAGCGCATCCACCACCTGAATGCGTGCGCCGGGCGCCAGGGCTTTCTGGCTGTAAACCACCACCTCGTCGCCTTGGCTCAGGCCTTGCAGCACCTGCACCTGGCCATCCAGGCTGTGCACACCCAGCGTCACGGGCACAAATTCAGGTTGACCCCCTTTAAGTTGCCACACCCCGGTTTGCCCCTTTTGGTACTGGATGCTGGCGTTGGGCAGCAGCAGGGCCTGGGCGGTGGCGGGCAGTTGCAGCGTGACTTCAGCCATCTCACCCACCGAGACACCCACCGGCGGCTGCGCAAACGCCACTTGGGCAATGCGCTCTTCGGTCACGGCGTCGGCCAGCAGCTCAATGCGGGCGACTTGCCCTGGCAGCGCACTGCGCGGCTGGGAGCGCAGCGCGATGCTGGCCGGCAAAGCAGTCGCCAGCCCGGCCGAGCGCCCCTGATCCACGCGCAAACGCACCCACAGGCTGGCGGGGTCCATCAGGCGCAGCACCGGCTGGCCCGCCACCACGGTGCTACCGGCTTCGGCGTCGCGGGTGGTGACCACGCCATCGGCTGGCGCCAGCAGGCGCACGTTGCCGCGCTGCTGGGCCAAGGCGGCGCGCTCGGCCTTCAGGCGCTGTTGGTCCTGGCCGGCACCGGTCAAGTTGGCTTGCGCAGCTTGCTGGCCAGCCGTGGCCGAGGCCAGCTCTTGCACTTTGGCTTCCAGCGCGCCGGGGCTGATGAAGTTTTGCCGCGCCAAGTCCTGGTTGCGCTGGTTGTTGGCCACCGCCAAGGCGCGCCGGGCCGTGGCATCG
>CALRWE010000216.1:0-6208 GCA_943371745.1 Rhodoferax sp. OV413 | reverse complement strand
CGCCCACCTGAACCATGGTTCAGGATGCCGGTCCGGTGGCACTCGCAGACACCTACTTACTTCCCCGCCATGAACTTTGAACCCCTGCTGATCATCGAACTCACTCTGCTCGGCCTGGGCACCGGCTTTCTGGCTGGCCTGCTGGGCATTGGCGGGGGGATGCTGATGGTGCCTTTTATCACCATCATCCTGTCAGGCCGTGGTGTGGGCCCGGACCTCTCGGTCAAGATGGCCATCGCCACCTCCATGGCAACCATCATCTTCACATCCATATCCAGCGTCCGTGCCCACCACAAACGTGGCGCGGTGCGCTGGGAGCTTGTGAGGGGGCTGGCGCCCGGCATTGTGCTGGGGGGCGCCATTGCCAGTCTTGGGGTGTTTGCCTTGCTGAAGGGTACCTGGCTTGCGCTCTTCTTTGCCGCCTTTGTGAGCTTTTCCGCCACCCAGATGTTTCTGGACCGCAAGCCAGCGCCAACCCGGCAGGTCCCCGGTACAGCGGGATTGATCGGTGCTGGCGGGGTGATCGGATTTTTGTCGGGTCTGGTCGGAGCGGGAGGCGGCTTTGTGAGTGTGCCCTTCATGACTTGGTGCAATGTGGCCATCCACAACGCGGTGGCGACATCTGCAGCACTGGGTTTTCCAATTGCTTTGGCAAACGTCGCGGGTTATGTCGTGAGTGGCCAGAGTGTTCAAGGCTTGCCACCCTACTCATTCGGTTACATCTGGTTGCCCGCTTTGGGCGTGATCGCGGTGTGCAGCGTGCTGACCGCCCCGCTGGGCGCCAGGGCCGCCCACAAACTCCCGGTCAAACAACTCAAACGGGTGTTCGCCAGTATTTTGTACTTGCTTGCCGCCTACATGCTGTACAAGGGTTTGATCGGGTCCTGAGCACGCTTAGCGCGTGATGGACTGTCATGAGGTTTGGAAAACAATCACTTGGGTGATGAAAAGCGGTTCGACGTCTGGCGATGACGTCGCGCGTTCACACACCGCGCGGCCTGGCAGCCCCAGCAAGCCAGGGCTGGTGCTGAAAATGGCATCCAGGCCGGACTCGAAGGTCTGGGCCTGCGACCAATGTCACCACGACTCAGACTGATTGACAGGCTCAATGAATCGCTCAAAAAAATAGCAGATTCTTTGACGAGGGGAAATATAGTCCAGGGCCGATCTTGGGAGATGATCTGGCCTCAGGCTTCGTTTGATCCCCACGGACGGCGTCCGCTCCAGATCCAGAACCAGTGCTTCATCTTTTGGAACACCCGGCTCGCACACAATCAGCTTGGGTTTCAGGGGCCGGTTGGAATTGACTGACACCACAATGGCAAAACGATCATCCACCAGCTGAACCACCGAGCCGGGGGGATAGACCCCCATCATGCGAATGAAGGCACTGAGCGTTACCAAGTCATACCTGCTTTTTTGCTGCGAAAATATCAGGGACAGGGCTTCGTGCGGTGTGATGGCCGCGCCGGGTCGGCTGGGGTTGCACAGGGTGTCATACCGGTTCACCAGCGCCAATATTTTGGCACTGGCTGAAAGACTGTCGCCTTGGATGCGGTCCGGAAAACCGCTTCCGTCAACCATCTCGTGATGCTGAGCGATGGCTTGGCATGCGCCTCTGGTCAAGCCCATGGAGTTTGCCAACGCCACCCCCTCCACCACATGCTCCTGATACAGCTTGTACTCAGCTGTGGAAAAGCTTTCATCAAGCGAACGAACTCGGTCCGGTAAACGGGTCTTGCCGATGTCGTGCAGGAGCGCGGCCATGCCCAAGTCAGTCAGTTCGGCGGGCGGCAAGGCCATGCTTTTGCCCAGAAGAAGGGAAAGGATGGTGACATTCACCGCATGCATGGCCAATCTGTCACCCATTCCCTCCGACAAGAGCCGAATACTCGACTCGCCCTGTCCCCGCATCTCGTCAATCAGCCCGGTGACCAGCGCCAGGCTTTGCGCAATCGCGGATGGAGGTTCCGAGGTGAGCCGGTCCAACACCTGCTTGTATTGGCGAATGCTCTCGACAAAGCGACGCTCGCAAACAATCAAACTTCGCTGCTGCAACTTAAGGGCCGCCTGTCGGTGTTTTTTTGCCTCCACGCGCCCGGGATCAACCTCGACGCTTGCAGCCCGGGCAGCGCCCGCCGATTCAACCGCCGGCACCTGCGGCTCCTCCTCCGGGGGGGGCGCTTTTGGACGGAACATAACGAACCCGACTCAGCCCAAGCGATTTGATGATGGCAATCTGTTTGGCCGAAGTAATCTTGAAGCCGCTGGTTGGAAACGGATGGGACATCCAACCCGACTCCAGTTCAATGAACAGGCCGATTCTGAGTTGACTGACTTCAATGTAGTGAAATGACGTTTCGCTCATGGATAAACAAAGCTGGAAGCGCTGATGTTCAGTGGGCTCCAGCTAAGGGTCGCTTTCTTTTTGCGCAATTGATCAGGTCAAAGTGACCTCGTCATACAGGCGAAGCACGTCCGACTGACTGCACAAGCCGGCACCCAGACTGAGCACCGCAGCCGACGCTGCAGCGACTCCGAACCGAAACGACGCCCTCACCGGCAGGCCCTGACACAGTGCCCACACCATCCCGCCCACAAAACTGTCACCCGCCCCAATGGTGCTCACCACCGAAACGCGCAGGCCGGGTGCAAAACACGACTCGGCTGGCGTCACCAGCCAAGCGCCATCCTCTCCCAGTGACAGCACCACCACCTGCGCCCGCCCCCGGTCCACCAGGTCCTGGGCAGCGGCGCGCCATTGCGCTTGCGTTTCCAGCGGCTCACCCAGGAGTTCACGCAACTCGCGCAGGCTGGGTTTGAACAAGTAGACACCCTCCTCCAGGGCGGCCGCCAGCGCAGGCCCTGATGTATCGAGCACCAGTTTCCCCCCGTTGGAATGAACGAGTTTCGCCAGGCGGGCATAAAAATCAGGAGGCACCCCAGGCGGCAAGCTGCCACTGGCCACCACGTAGCGGGGACACGGCTGGAGATTGGCCACCAAGTCAAGACAGGCTTGCCACTCCTCCGGGGCCATGTCCGGGCCGGGAAGAACAAAACGGTATTCGTTGCTGCTTGAAGACTCTTTGACGGAGAAACTCTCCCGGGTCTCACCCGAGATGGGAACACAGAGCTGGGTGATGTTCTCCTTGTCCAACAAGCGTTTAAGAACTTCTCCTGAAGATCCGCCAACCGGAAAGAGGGCTGCGCAGTCACCCCCCATCCGGTGAACGACCCTTGCCACGTTGATTCCGCCACCGCCCGGGTGCCGCTGCGGGGCCCCGCACCTGATCTTGTGAGTGGGTGCAACAGTGGCGGTCGAGGTGGTGATGTCGACCGCAGGGTTCATGGTGATGGTGAGGATATCGCGCATCAGGCTCACAGAATATCATGAGGATTTGCTGAAATAGTCCACCCATGTCCGATTCCTTGAAAACTCCCCTGCGATGGGCCCTGTGCATTGGTGTTGCCTTGTTCCTGCAAGCCTGCGCGGTGATTGCAGTTGCAGATGCGGCGGTCACCGTGGTGGCCACCGGCGTGAAAATCACCGCCAAAGGCGTGGGCGTTGTGGCCGGTGCCCTCTTGCCGGGTGACGACGAAAAGAAGTAGCTTCTTTCCTTGTTGTGAAAGCCATCGCCCTGATGTCGAAATTAATGCCATTTATGGTTCTAGTCAGCGTATTTATTACCTTTAAATATAAGATTAAGTGAGCATCTCTGAGCCCTTAGTTCAGCTGCACCACGTTCACCTGAGCTCCAAAAACAGCCTGCACCACAGGCACCAGGTGGGCGTGATGACTCAAAAAAATCACCTGGGTTGATTCAGACAGGCGGGCCAGAGCCTCCAGGCCAGCCCGGGCGCGACCATCGTCGTAGTTGATGAACAAGTCATCGGCAATGAACGGCAGGGCTGCGGTTTGCTCAAGATGCAAAGACAGCGCGGCCAGGCGCAGAGCCAGATAAAGCTGGTCGCGGGTGCCCTCGCTCATGCCTTCAATGTCAACGTGTTCGCCATTTGCGCGCTGCCCGGACAGCTTGGGGGGATCGCTTTCGTAGTCCACGGCCAGTTTGCTGAAGGCGCCCTGGGTGAGCCCCATGAAGATCTGGCTGGCTTGGGCCAGCATGGGGCCCTGGCGGGTTTCTCTAAATTTCTCAATCGACCAGCGCAACAGCTTGGCTGCCGTAAACACCTTGATGTAACGCTCCAAGGCGTTGCCCATGCGTGCCAGCGCCTCTTGCCGCTGGGACTCGGCTTGGGCGGCTTCGCCCTGACCTGCGATCTTGTCCAGGATGGCCTGCGCGCCGGTCAGCTCACCAGACAAGGTGTTCTGGCTTTGAACAATGTCATCGGTCTGGCGCTGGTTGTCATTCAAACAGCTGGCGACTGTTGCCGCGTCGGTCAAGGCACATTCAGCGCTCAGGGCATCACGGCTCAGACCATCGCCCTCGTTCAACAACTGCTTGAGGGCGTCGTCCAGTCCGGAGGTCAATTGGCGCAGCCGGTCGGATTTGACCGTGGCCAGTCGCAACTCGTCCGCTTGGGTGGTGCCCGAGGCCTGGAGCAGGGGCGCCAGGCTGGCCTGAGACTGGGCGATTTTGGCTTGGGTGGCGCTGATCTGTGCCGTCGCTTTGCCCAGCTCCGCGTTCACGCGATCAAGGGTCAGGGATTGGGCCGCGTGCACCTTGAGCCGAGCATCCAGACCCACAGAGATGTCGGCAGCCTCGAACAACGCCAGGGCCGGAGCAAGGTCACGGGCCAGCGCCACTGCGGTCCTGGCAAACGCATCGAGATCCTGGCGCATCAAATTGATGCGGGTGAGCCGGGTCTCCCGGATTTTTTGCAGATGCTGCTGCATCCGGTCCTGCAGAGCCACAGCCGCTTGCACCGTAGCCAAACTCGCATCCTGAGGCAAGTGGGCTTGGGCCAGGCCTTGGCGCCACTCGGTTGTCCAGGCCGTCATGGCCTCGCGGGCCAGGGCAGCGCGGGTGGCCAAGGCCTGCACACTGGCTTGGGCTCGCAGGCTTTGGGTGTGGAGCGTGTCGCGGCGCTCCTGTGCTCGCGTGGCGTCACCGATCCACTGCTCGGCCTGGAGAATCAGGGCGCTCAACTTTTCCGGCCCGGCCTCTGGTGCAGCCAGCTCAGTTGGCGAAGCAGCCCGCAGTGTCTGTTTCAGATTCGTCGTCACCTGCGCCACCAAGCGGCAAAAATCTGCCTGCAAGGCCGTGGATTCGGTGAGCGCGTCTGTCGTCAAAAGCACCCGTTCCCGGGTGGCGCGCCACTCATTCATCTGGACCAGGGCCATGCCCGGCAGACCAAGCACATGCATCCGTTGGCGCCAGTCATCATCGAACCCGCGCAGCAAAGCCAATGTGGTCTGCTCACGCTCAGCCAAGTCGGCCAGTTGGCATTGCAGGCGCTGCACCTGGTCGAGGCGGGACTGCAGCTCGGTTTCTTCCTGTGCCTTGCTGTGGCGCACGTCAGCCAAATAGTCGGCTTGAGTCACCGCGCGCTCATACCCAGCGGCCCCGTCCAGGAGCGCCAGTTCACCCAACTTGATGGCCCGCCAGCTCGCATCGCGCTGATCCCGCAGCGCCATCACCTCGGTCTCAGTCACGGTCCGGTGTGCGGCGCGAAAATGCAGTAGGCCCAAGGCCAGCATTTTCTCCTCGGCCCGGACCTCCGTCTGGCGCGACTGGACGGTCTGCAGTTCAGCTTGCAGGGCGACCCGGCGTGTGATGAGGACGCCGCATTCTTCTTGCCCGGGCAAGGCCAGTGAGCTCAGCCGGTCGCTGGCCAGTGGCCAGAACCCCAAGTCACGCTGCGCGGCCTTGAGTTCACGTTGGCCCCGGGCGACCTGGGATTCAAGGCGCTGCACCTGCGCCAGCACATCGCCCAAACCGCGCGCCTGAGCCAGCGCATCCACCAGGGCCACCGGTGGGGTGCTGGTGGGCAGCAGCGCAACTTCAGCCTGCACGCCCTTGATTTCTTCTTGTTGGTTGATAAGCGCCTCATCCGCAGCGGACTGGGTCTGGTGCAAGGCTCCGTGGCGGCGCAGCAGGTCATCCAGACCAACGCGAACCAAGACGTCTGGCAAGCGCCGAGCGGTGGCCTCTTCATCTTCTGCGGGCCAGGACAACTGGCGCGCGGATTCCTGCACCTCCAGCCACTGCACCCGTATTTCGGCCTCCCGCTTGGCGATATCGGCATC
>CALRWE010000215.1:0-6411 GCA_943371745.1 Rhodoferax sp. OV413 | reverse complement strand
AGAAAATGGCAGCTACCTCAGGTGTCAGCAACAGTGATCAACAAGGTAGCTCGTCCCCTCGAGGTGTGGCGGTACGCGGACATTGGCCCGACAACCCCGACACCTGCTGCCAGCAGGTTCTGGCCCGACTCGGTGCGCCGGATCTGGCTCCCCATGTGCGGGCTGAAATGGCGACAGACACCCAAGGCCCCTGCCTGCACCTCTGGCTCGACGAAAAACAGGCTGAAGTGTGGGCGCCTGGCCACGACACGCTGGGTTTGAGTGCCACGCTGCAACTCGACACCCTGCACAAGCCCGAGGACCTCAGCCGCGAAATCGTGGTGGCCATGCTCATGGGGCCGGTGGCATTCGGGTTTCCTTCCCTGAACGAACTGGTGTCGGCGGTGAATATTCGCCATAACATCGTGCAGGCGGCGCGCAAGACCAATCTGGCGTTTCACACCAGTCAAGCCGAACGACCCGAGGATTACTGGGTGTACGACGAAGATCGGGGGTTCATCATTCGCCCCGGCGTGGCCCTGATCGATGCACTCACCCGTGCCACCCAACCTGAGGTATCGGGTGCGCTGTACTCGTTTTCTTGTTACCGCGCCTCGGAGTACGTCATTGTGTTGGGCATCGCGCAGGAACTGGCGCAGTGCAATCCCGCCCTGCTCCAACAGTTACAGGTGTTGTGGGCCACGCGCCCCATCAAGTCGGGCGAGTTCCATGATGTATTTTTGCGTGAGCAAGGGTCCATGGAAGCACCCTTGCCGCCACGTTTCTTCGTGCCGGGCGACCGCACCTGGTTTCGCAACCCGGACGAGCCGTCCTCCGAGGCCTCGGGCTTTGAGGGCTCCTGGGTCATGTATTTGGGCGGCGGCGTTTTCACCAACTTCTGGAAACGTGACCGACCCTACACCTTGCAAGCCAAATGCCTGGAAATCTACCATTGGCGGCACGGACTCTACCGGGATGCGCAGGGCGACGAGCGTATCAATGAAGACGAGGTCGAGGTGCGTGTGGCCGCCTCTTTGCGAGATCCGGCCGAGGTGGCGCGCATCATGGTCGTGATGGAGCGCTACCGCGAGGCGCGTGGTGTCTACACTGCGGCGGGTGGTTGCATTGACACCACGCGTGAGTTTGCCCGTTGGGTGTGCCCCGGGACGGCCGATCTGGTTCTGCCTACGGAGTGACCGGGCGCATGCTGAACCGGAAGGTGCACATTGATGCGCTCAAACTCGTCGCCTCACAGCTGATTGTGTTGCACCACTTTTCAGCCTATGGTCCTCTGTCTGAGGCCATGATTGAGGCAATCCCCCGTGTGACCGCCTGGTTATATGAGTATGCGCGCATGGCCGTGCAGGTTTTTTTGGTGTTGGCCGGCTACCTCGCTGTGCGCAGTCTGGCACCCGATGGGGTGCTGCGGGGTGGTGGCACGCCTTGGGCCAGAGTGGCGCAACGCTACAGGCGCCTGATGTTGCCTTTTGCGGTGGCGCTGATCTTGACCGTAGTCAGCAGCCTGGTGGCGCGGCACTGGCTCGATGCAGACTTCATCCCCGAGGCGCCCACCTGGAGCCAGATACTGGCGCACGCCCTGTTACTGCATGGGGTGCTGGGCGTGGATTCGCTTTCGGCAGGGGTCTGGTATGTGGCCATTGATTTCCAGCTTTTTGCGCTGACCACCCTGCTGCTGTGGCTGGGTCGAAGCCGGGTCTGGCTGGCCCGCACCGGCATGCTGGGCCTGATGTTGACCTCGCTCCTGTTTTTGAACCGGGATGCAGCCTGGGACAACTGGGCTTTGTACTTTTTTGGCGCCTATGGGCTGGGGGCGGCTGCTTTCTGGGCGGTCCGATCAGACCGACCCGGCCTGATGCTGGGGTTGTTGGCCGGGGCGGGTTTGCTGGCACTGGCTGTTGATTTCCGGTGGCGTATCGCACTGGCACTGGCCACAGCTTTGCTGCTCGGACTGGTTCAGTGGCGAGATCAATCGGCCCAGACGCCGGGCACGGGCAACCCGTCTGGGTGTGTCTCCCACTGGATCGGGCGCCTGGGGCAGAGTTCGTATTCTCTGTTTTTGGTCCATTTTTCGGTCCTGATGCTGGGCAATGCGGTGTTTGTGCGGATGGGGCTGGCGGGTGCAGGGCCTGCCGGATGGGTCCTTTTGATCAGTTGGGTTGCAAGCATGGTTTTGGCGTTGTTGTTTGAGCGCTGGGTGGAGCGGTGATAAAAAAATACAAAAGATCAGCTTATTTTTGGAAATAGGCCTAAATTACCCCGTAAATCTGCCGTTAAAGAACTTACGAATGGAGGAAAGCCTCAGATTGAGTCTGTCGCCCACACGAAATGCAACTGCCACCTATTGATCGATCCCCTAATCTGCGTCCTGTGGCTGCGGAGTTGGCGTCGATGGCGCCAGCCAAAGTCATTCCCGTGGCGGCGGTGAATCCGGTTGCCAACCTCGCCGCATCTCCTGAGCCTGCGCCCAGTGTCATCAATATGGTGGGCGTGCGCAATCGCGCCGACGTGGGTGAGGGCGTGTACACGAGCGTGTCTGACCCTGCCCGGCGTGGCTCCGAAGCTGCTACGGCCGAGAAAGACTGGACAATTCAGCGGCCCAAGCCTGAAAAAGTTGAAGACCCGCCGCCATTGCCGCTGTACCAGGTCTTGATGGACCATATCAAGTCGCTCTGGCTGGCCAGTGCCAGCGCGGTGCAAGTTCAGCAGCAGGTCAAAGACCAGCTTGATGCCTCGCAGCCGAGTCAAAAGGCAGTGCCTGACATCGCCGCGCCAGAGCCACTCACTTACTCACCCAGCAAAATCAACAAGCCCTAGAACATTTGGGTTTGCACCGCGGGCTCCTCTGCGCCATCCCCTACCATCGGGGGCATGCACACTTCAGCACTTGTTCTTTTTTCGGGTGGACAAGACTCCACCACCTGCCTGGCCCAAGCGCTCAGCCACTATGAGCGTGTTGAGACCATCGCCTTTGACTACGGTCAGCGCCACCGCGTGGAGCTGGATGCCCGAGTCAACGTGCTACACGAAATCCGTTCTCAATTTCCCCAGTGGTCGCCCAGGTTGGGCGAGGACCATCTGCTTGACTTGGCGGTGCTGGGCGAAGTGAGTGAAACCTCACTTACGCGAGATACGGCCTTCCAGATGGAAAAAAGCGGCTTGCCCAACACCTTTGTACCGGGCCGCAACCTCCTGTTTTTGACCTTGGCAGCCGCCGTGGCCTACCGGCGCGATTTGCAGGTGATGGTGACCGGCGTGTGTGAAACTGACTTCTCAGGCTATCCCGATTGCCGCGACGACACCATGAAGGCCATGCAACTGGCCCTCTCGCTGGGCATGGATCGGCGTTTTCTGATCGAAACCCCCCTGATGTGGATCGACAAGGCTGACACCTGGGCTTTGGCATTTGCGTTGGGCGAGAAATCAGGCCGGCCCCAGGGTGGGCAGAGGTTGGTTGACTTGATCATTGAGCATACCCACACCTGTTACCTGGGCGACCGTGAGCATCGGCATGTCTGGGGCTATGGCTGCGGGGACTGCCCGGCATGTGAGTTGCGAGCCCGTGGTTTCGAGCGTTATCAGGCAGCGCAGGCCGCTCGCCCCTAACCGCTTGGCTGCGCCCCGCCAGCTTGGAAGCCAGTGGGCAGTTACGCCCGCATCAAGCCGTTCAGCATATTGTCCCAGGTGAAACCTGGAAACAGCGCATCGATGGCGGGACGTGCCAACCCCTGAGTGCGATGCAGGACCTGCCCCAGCACTGCGCGAAAGTCGTGGTGCACTGGCAAATCGCGCCCTTCGTGAAGATCGCCGGTCGTCAGGCCGGTCCACCGGCCATGCCATTGCCCGCCGCGAACCGCGTTGCCCATCAGCCATATCGCGTTGCCATGTCCGTGATCGGTGCCACGGGTGCCGTTTTCAGCGCTGGTGCGGCCAAATTCGCTGAAGACCACCACCACGTCGTTGTCTTGTGAAAAATCGCGCCGCAACTGCACCAGGGCGCTGGCCAGGTTGCCCAGGTTTTGTGCCAATGCGCCGTTGCTGGCGCCTTGATTGGCGTGGGTGTCCCAGCCGCCGGCCGACAAAAAACCCAGCCTCAGGTGGCGGTCCTGGCGCATGAGGGTGCCCAGGTGTTTGGCGTCCAGCACCAAGCCTTGTGGTGAGCCCGCGCCATTGTTGGCGGCCATCATCTCGCTTGTGCCCATCGTCGCCGGCGTGGCGTCCATGCTCAAGGCCTGCGCTGTCTGCCTGCGGCTGTCGGCGCCTGCCCGAAAGGCTTTCGACAACGTGTCCTGGCCGGCATACAGGTTCATGAGTGCCTGGCGCGTGCGTTCATCACCCAGCACACCTTGGCGGGTGGCGGCCAGTCCTTTGGGAACCAGCTTAACCAGTGCCGGACCCGACAGGATCAAGGGGTTGGCCTCGCCCACGCCCACGGCGCTGGTGCGTGTGCCCGGATCGGCAAGCCGGTTCATCCAGCCCGCGCTGGCACGGCTCAGGCCCGGCATGCCGGTCTCCCAGTGGAGCTGGGCGTCAAAGTGGGATCGGGTTGCATCGGGTGACCCCGCGGCCGGCACAACGCCGATCACTCCTTGCTGCCACAAGGGCAGCAAGGCCGTCATGGCGGGGTGAAGCCCAAACCGGTCGTCAAGATTGACCGTGGTTTGGGTCGTGCCGTCGGGCGCGGGGATGGCAATGTTGGGCCGCAAGCGGTAGTACGAGCTGTCGCCGTGGGGAACAAAGGCTGACAAACCGTCGTAGGCCCCGCGCAAAAAGACGACAACCAACCTGCCTTGAGCATCAAATTGGCTTCTAGCCACTTCATTTGCTTCCTTGGTCGCTATATTTAAAGTAGCGTCTGACGGCTGGGCCCATAAGGCCGGTGCGGCCCAGACGCTGGCACCTGCAGCCAGGGTCTGCAGCAGGTGTCGTCGGTTGAGCTGGGTGTCGGGGGGCTTGGACATGGTGTGCTTCCGGTCGATTATTTGGCCATGAAGTCGGGACTGGTCAGGGCCAGCCCGGCGCGCAGGGCAGGGCGCTGCGCAGTCAGGGTCGCCCGGGTGGATGGGCTCAGGTAGGGCGCAAGAAACTCTAGCTCCGGTATTTGGCGGCCCAGGGCCAGGGCAAAATCAGCACGTCGGGTCAAGGCCTCCGGCACCAGCCAGGTGGCGGCATCAAATGGGTAGCCGTCGGGTGTTTGCCACCGGTGCAGGGGCTGTCCGGCATTCTCCAGGAACCCGAGGGCCATCACCAGGCCCCGTCGGTCCGGCCCCGGGCTGATTGCTCTGGCCTCCTGAGTCGCCGCCAGCGCAGAGCAGGCAAAGTCCATCGGGGTTTTGAACAAGCGGTTTTCAGGCTGCCAGAATTCGGGTGATGCCAGCAGCAGCCTCATGACAGCACGCATATCGCCGTGGCTCGACAAGAACGCGTCGGCCAAACGGGTGACCAAGGCAGGGGGCGGCTGGTCGGCGACAAAAAACCGGGCCAGTCGCAGGCTGATGCGCTGTGCCGTAGCCGGGTGGCGCGCCAGCATGCGTATGGCGTCCTCGCCCTCGCGCTCCCCCGCGTGCAGCGGGCTGCCCGGAAAAGTCTGGCCCAGCACCTGCTTGTGGCCGGTATCGTGTTGCCGCGCTGCAAACTGAAAACCGCTGGGCTCGGTGGGGCCCACCGTCCAGCCGGTGAGCACCCTGGCCAGTTCCCGTACATCGGACTGCTGGTAACCACCGCCCACGCCCAAGGTGTGCAGTTCCATCAATTCACGTGCGTAGTTTTCATTGAGCCCGCGGGTCCGACCTTGCGGCCCGCTGCTTCCTTCAGCCACGCTCTGGACCTGATCCAGGTAATGAAGCATGGCCGGGTGGCGGGCACTGGCCAGCAGCAGGTCTTCAAATTGGCCCAGGGCGTGCTTGCGCGCCACGTTCACGACGTAATGGCCGGCAAAAGGGCGTACCGCGCCTTTGCCGCTGAAGATGTTGAGGTGGTTGAACCAAAACTCGGTCATGCGGGCCAGCAGCGGGTTTTCGTCGTCGGGCTGGCTGCAGCTACCCAGGCGCCAGGCGGCGGCCTGTTGCAGCGTGGTGCGGTTGAAATGGGCGGGGTCTGGTGTATCCGCAAAGTCCATGCGCCGGTTGGCCGCAGCGTCAGCATCTGGCAGCGCTTCGGATCTGTTCTGTGCACGCACGTCCCGCTCGCGCCGGGTGCCTTCAAACAACTGGGGCAGTGTGCTGTTGAAGTTGGCCAGGTCCGGGCTGATCAATGGCGGCGCGTGGCTGGCAGCCCAGGCGATTTCCACCTGCGCCAGCGCCCAGCTGCGCGCATCGGGCATCGCCTGCAGCGTGCGCACCAGGCCGGGGCTGGGGCCGTAACCCACGCGGGACATGGCTCGCCAGTCATCGGCTGCCGAGCGGCCCACCGAGA
>CALRWE010000214.1:0-6535 GCA_943371745.1 Rhodoferax sp. OV413 | reverse complement strand
ATGATCCTTCTGGGGGCTGTGCTGGAGTTGGTGGCTTTTGCCGGTGTGTTGTGGATGATTTCACCCGGTTTGGTGTATTTCCTGGTCGTTTATGCCGTGCTCAGTACAGTATTCACAGGCTCCGTGTTTGGTCGACGACTCATTGGGCTGAACTTTCTCCAGTTGCAACGTGAGGCCGACTTTCGCTTCAGCCTGGTACGGGTGCGCGAGCACGCGGAGCCGATTGCCTTTCACGATGGTGAGGCGCGTGAGATGGCCCTGTTGCAGCGCCTCTTTGCTGCCCTGTACACCAACTACCAGCAGGTGCTGCGCTGGCAGTTTCGGCTCAATCTGTTCCAGTATGCGCACAGCTTTTTGATGATTTTGTTGCCCACCGTGATCATTGCCAACGACGTGTTGTCAGGCCGGCTGGAGGTCGGGCGAGCCATTCAGGCTGGCGGCGCCTTTGCGGCGATTTTGAGCGCGCTGACCGTGATCGTGGAGCATTTTGAAGGCTTGAGCCGCTTCTCGGCGGGGGTGGACCGGCTGCACGCCTTCTCGCTAGCGCTGCAGGCACCCACCGGACTCACCGCGGAAGGGCAGGGCGAAGTCCCGCATCGGCAGATTCAGACCGTGCGCGGGCTGGGACTGAGCCTGTCCCAGCTCACGCTGCTGACCCCTAACCGGGAGCACCTGCTGGTTGAAAATGTCAGCCTGACGGTGAGGGCGGGTGAAGGCTTGCTCATTGTCGGGCCCAGCGGCACGGGCAAGAGCTCCCTGTTGCGGGCAATGGCCGGCCTGTGGACCACCGGCTCGGGCCAGGTGATTCGTCCCAGCAGCCCGGACATGTTGTTTCTGCCCCAGCAACCCTACCTGCCGTTGGGCAATCTGCGATCCCAGTTGACCTATCCCCAAACCGGGTGTGCCATGGCGGACGAGGAGTTGCTGCGGTGGCTTGATGTGGTGAATCTGCCGACACTGGCAGAGCGTTTTGGCGGTCTGGAATCCGAGCTGGATTGGACCCGCGTGCTGTCGGTTGGAGAGCAGCAGCGGCTGGTCTTTGTGCGGGTGCTGTTGGCTAAACCGCGCTATGTGTTGCTGGACGAGGCCACCAGCGCGCTGGATGCGGCCAACGAAGAGCGTCTCTATGCCCAACTGGCCCGCCTGTCCATTACCCCCATCAGCGTCAGCCACCACCCTGCGATCTTGAAACTGCACCGCCAGGTGCTTGAGCTACCCGGTGGTGGCCAGTGGACCTTGCACGCGGCCGCCAGCTACCGTTGGGCGATATGAGCCAGCTAACCCTCGTGGGCCAGGCTATTGGCTGGCGTCTCTCTCCCGACCCATGGCCACGCGGAATTCCTCTAGGCGTTTTTCATAATCAGCTGCGTCGCCGTAGCTCAAAAACAGCTTGTAGCGGGAGTGCGCACCCAGGATTTTGCGGGCGTGTTTGATGGGGCAAAAGTACTGCTCGGTGCGGGCCAGAATCTCGGTCATGTAGGCCATCAGGCCGTTGCCGTACTCGCAATAAGCGCAGTGAAACTTTTCAATAAAATTCAGGTAGCCCAGCTGGTAGCGGTCAAAAACGATGTAGTCGCTGCGCCGTACCCTCTTCACCCCATAAATGGGGAAGCAGGTGAACTGGTAAAAACTCACGCACAGGTCCAGCATCACCATTGGGATGATCATGGCGTAGATGATGGGCCCGGTGATCAGGTTTTGAGGCCGGTTGGTGACCAGCCAGCGAAAGAAATTTGTCTTGAGTTTGCGGTGTGCGTCTTTGACCGTGCGTTCAAACTCCACGCGCTTGCCATTGATCTGGAAGAACATCTTGCTCTCCTGTTCCTGGACTGCGGTGCGCAGGTCTTCCTCAAGCGTAGCCATTTGGGCCAGTAGCTGGGCAATTCGATCGTTCATGGAACTCCTGTCTCAGGGTGATGCCCACAGGACAGGGGCAGAGGCGGCGCTTGAGGCCAGCCGTGTATTGACTACGGGTTACTGGACCGCCGGAGGCAGTGCTTGAAAGGACTGGAGGGTGGCACCGCTCAGCGGGGCGGTTTGCACCCGGCGCGCACCGTCAAAGCGATGAGCCCAGTAGGCGATGCTCATGCTCTCGACCCTGACCTCGGCGCCCGGTTTGGGGGAGTGGATGAACTTGCCCTCGCCGATGTAAATGCCGACATGACTGAACGTGCGGCGCATGGTGTTGAAAAACACCAGGTCACCGGGCTTGAGTTCGCTGCGGTCAATGGTCTCGGTGGCGGCGGCTTGTTGTTCGGCCTTGCGCGGCAGGATCAGACCCACTGTTTGCTGGTACATGGCCCGCACGAAGCCGCTGCAGTCAAAACCGGTTTCAGCCGTGTTGCCGCCCCGGCGGTAGGGTACGCCCAGAAAACCCATGGCGGTGAACACCAGGTCAGAGGCGGTGTTACTGACGGATTCCCTGACTTGGTCCAGCTTGGCCAACAGGCCTTTCTCAGCCAGAAATTGATTCATGTCATCGCTGGCAACAGGTGGGGCGGCATACGCACTGGCCGCAAGGAGAAGGGCTATCAAGGTGGCAAAAATTCGCATGGGCGCTAGGATAACGGCACGACGAGCGCAGTGTCAAGCAAGCATTTGTATCGAGACGCTCGTAACTTGTTGATATTTAACTATTTTTTCAGGAGCACTATGTTCAAGGCATTGGTATTGGATAACACTGACGGCTTCAAGGCGAGCGTCACGCAACTGGACGAGTCGCGCCTGCCCCAAAGCGAGGGGCCTGGTGAGGTGACGGTATCAGTCGCCTATTCGACCCTGAACTACAAGGACGGGTTGGCCATTACCAACAAGAGCCCGGTGGTGCGAAGCTGGCCGATGGTGGCGGGTATTGATGGTGCAGGCACCGTCACCGACTCCACCCACCCGGACTGGCAGCCTGGCGATGTGTTTGTGCACAACGGCTGGGGTGTCGGCGAGACCCGCTGGGGTTGCCTGGCCGAAAAAGCCCGGCTCAAGGGCGACTGGCTGGTCAAGCTGCCCACAGTTTTCACGCCGCGCCAGGCCATGGCCATTGGCACGGCGGGCTACACCGCCATGCTGTGCGTGCTGGCACTGGAGGACCAGGGCATCAAGCCAGGCTCAGGCGAGGTGCTGGTGACGGGTGCCACCGGCGGCGTGGGCAGTGTGGCCATTGCCTTGTTGGGCCGGCTGGGCTACACCGTGGTGGCGGCCACCGGCAAAGCCAGCGAGGAGGCTTACCTGATGTCGCTGGGGGCGAGCAGCATCATGGACCGGGCGCTCTTGAGCGCCCCGGGAAAGCCGTTTCAAAAGGAGCGCTGGGCCGGCGTGGTGGATGCTGTGGGCTCACACACCTTGGCCAATGCGCTGGCTCAAACCCGCTATGGCGGTGTGGTGGCGGCTTGCGGCTTGGCCCAGGGGATGGACTTGCCCACTACGGTGATGCCATTCATCTTGCGCGGGGTGACGCTGGTGGGCGTGGATTCCGTGATGGCGCCGCTGGCCAAACGCCAGCGCGCCTGGAGCCGCCTGGCCCGTGACCTGGATGCCAATTTGCTGGAGTCCATGGTGGAGGAAGTCCCGCTGGAAGGCGCCATTGGCAAAGCGCATGAGCTGATGGATGGCCAGGTGCGCGGCCGAGTCGTGGTCAAAATCACCGCTTGAACCTCAATAATGGCCATTGCGAGTGTTTTTTAATCAAATAGGGCTCTAGCCGGCATGTTTAAATACTTTGTAGGTTTTATTTTGATAGCTGCATCGCTGTCGGCTCAAGCCCAAGCGGTTCGCCCCGAGGTGGTGGCCGCCGGGCTGCAGCACCCATGGGCCGTGGCTTTCTTGCCCGAGGGGCGGTTTTTGGTGACCGAGCGCACTGGCGCCCTGCGGGTGGTGGAGGCTGATGGCCGCGTGCAGCCGGCGGTGGCCGGGCTCCCTGCTGTGGCGACAGCCGGGCAGGGTGGTCTGCTGGACCTGGTGCTGGACGCTGATTTTGTGAACAACCGCGCCCTGTACTTCTGCTTCTCTGAGCCCGGCGCGGGCGGCAACAGCACAGCCTTGGCCCGAGCAAGCCTGTCCGAGGATCGCACTCGCCTGGAAGACGTCAAGGTGATCTTCAGCCAAAAGCCCAAGGTCAGAAGCTCTGCGCATTTTGGCTGCCGCATTGTGGAGAGTCAGACGGCGGGCAAGCCGGATGGCCTGTTGTTCATGACCCTGGGCGAACGTTTCTCGCGCAAGGACGATGCGCAAAAGCTCGACAACCACCATGGCAAAGTCATTCGCATCCACAAGGACGGCCGCGTGCCCGCTGACAACCCGTTTGTGGGACGGGCCGGTGCGCTGCCTGAAATCTGGAGCTACGGCCACCGCAACCCGCAAGGCGCCACGTTGGCCCCTGACGGCGTGCTGTGGACGCATGAGCACGGCCCGCAAGGTGGCGACGAAATCAATCTGCCCCAGCCAGGGCGCAACTACGGCTGGCCGGTGATCACCTATGGCGAGAACTACGGTGGCGGCGCGATTGGGCAGGGCCTGACCGAGCAGGCGGGCATGGAGCAGCCGTTGCACTACTGGGTGCCGTCCATTGCGCCATCGGGCATGGCCTTCGTGACCAGCACGCGTTATGGTCAGGCGTGGGTGGGTAATTTGATGGTCGGTTCACTCAAGTTCGGCTACCTGAACCGCGTCGAACTGGCGGCGCCCTTCAAGGGCAAAGTGGCGCGCGAGCACAAGCTGCTGGCCTTTGATCGCGAGCGCATCCGGGATGTGCGCCAGGGGCCCGACGGGCTGCTGTACGTGTTGACCGACAAGGCCAGTGGTCGACTGATCCGGCTGCTGCCCAATTAAGGTTGGGGCTGCGCCTGCGTTCTAATCACCCCTTGCCTGAATTAGCCCAAACCTGAAAGACCCGCTCGCCATGTTGCTTGATGCCGCTGAATCCCAACTCGTCCTAGTGGACTACCAAATCCGCCTGATGCCCGCCATTTTTGAAGGCCCGCTGGCCGTGGCGAATGCGCTGCGCTTGGCCCAGTTGGCTCAATTGATGGAAGTGCCCGTGTGGGGCACGGAGCAAAACCCGTCCAAGTTGGGGGAGAACCCGCCTGACATCAAGGCTTTGTGCCAGCGCACCCTGAGCAAGATGCAGTTCAGCGGGGTTGAAGAAGGCTTGGGTGAGTGGCTGCGTCCGCCGGCCAAGCCGGTGGCCGGCAATGCCCGCAGCTTGCCCAAGCACCTGCAAAAGTCAGTGGCACCCACCGAGCGCAACATGATCGTGATTGCCGGCTGTGAGGCGCATGTTTGTTTGATGCAAACCGCGCTGGACCTGCTGGAAGACGAGTTTGATGTGTGGGTGGTGACCGATGCCTGCAGCTCGCGCACCGAACGCAACCGCGATGCCGCGTTTGACCGCCTGGCTGGCGCCGGGGCAGAGCTGGTGACGACTGAGATGGTGGCCTTTGAGTGGCTGCGCACGGCGGAGCATCCGGCCTTCAAAGCGGCGCATGCCTTGATCAAATAGCGAGGTTTTGAGAGGTCAGTTGCCTGAGTCGCCCGGCGCCTTCTCGTCCAGCAGTTGCCCGTCAACAATTTGAATCTGTCGCTGGCAGCGACCCGCCAGACCAGGGTCATGGGTGACGATGAGGCACGCTGATTGCTGCTCCCGGTTGACTGCTTGCAGCAGCTCAAACACCTCGTTGGCGCTGTGGGTGTCCAGGTTGCCCGTGGGCTCATCTGCCAGGATCAGCCGGGGCGACAAGGACAGCGCGCGGGCAATGGCCACCCGTTGCTGCATGCCACCCGACAGTTGCGAGGGACGCTTGTTGGCGGCGTCTTGCAGCCCCACTTGTTTCAACAGGGCCAGGGCGCGGTCTTTGGCCTCGGTGGTGGGCCAGCCCAGATCAATGATGGACGGCATCATCACGTTCTCCAGTGCGGTAAAGCCCGGCAGCAGGTGGTGAAACTGAAAGATGAAGCCGATGCTGCGTCCGCGCAGCGCAGTGAGCGTGGCGTCCGCCATGCCGGCAATGTCCGCGCCATCCACTTGCAGGCGGCCACTGGTGGGCGCCTCCAGCAAGCCAATGAGGTTGAGCAGGGTGCTTTTGCCTGAGCCGGACGGCCCGGTGAGCGCGGCAAATTCGCCCTCTGAAATAGCGAGGTTGATGCCGTGAAGCACTTCAGTCTCCACCGGGGTGCCCAGGCCGTAGCTTTTGCGCACATCGCTCAGTTCGACAATGGTTTTCATGGCGCGCTCAGACCCGAATGGCCTGCACCGGGTCCAGGCGAGCAGCGCGCCGGGCAGGCAGCGCCGCCGCCAACAGGCCCACGATGATGGCCAAAGCGCAAGCACCTGCCACCACCGAAAAGTCCACCTGGCCATTGAGCAGGGAGGTGCCGTCCGCGTTGCGGGTAACTTGGGAGAAAAACTTCAACAGGCCCACCGACAAAGCGGCACCGAGGGCTGAGCCCACCAGCCCGTAAAGGCCACCTTGCAGCAAGAAAACCGCCATGATCCGGTTCGGGCTGGCCCCCATGGCCCGCAAGATACCGATTTCCTTTTGCTTTT
>CALRWE010000213.1:0-6575 GCA_943371745.1 Rhodoferax sp. OV413 | reverse complement strand
TTGGCCATTCAGCCTTTTTATAAAAATCCAGGGAGAAATTGCCATACGAGGAAGGCCAAACCAGACCGTCCAAAAGTAGACGATTTGACCAATCAGGGTGGAGCAGTTTGGGTGGCCATAAGTGGGGCAGTTTGGGGTGGCCATCAGGGCATGAGCCTCAAAGAGAAAAAGAGTGCTACCAATTAGATAGCACGCTTTCCTTTACTGGCTTGGTGGGCCCCCCGTGAGTCGAACACGGCACCAACGGATTATGAGTCGGAAGGGTTTGAAATTTACCCGTGTTGATTGGAGTAGTAGAATCAATATGAATCAACAGCTTATTGAGTATTCCTAAGTAAGAATCGAGTAAGCATGTTGATCGAAATTGACCTAAATTCAACAAATCGTCTTACATCCTCCCTTACATCCTGGAGGATGTAAGACTGCAAGGGGCAAATATGGCAAAAGTAGCATTCACCGCAGGCCGAATTAACGGGTTCAAGTGCCAGCCCGACAAAGCACAAGCGTTCTTGTGGGACTCAACTGCTGCTGGGCTGGGCCTGCGAGCTACACCAGCCGGGAAGCCCGCCTACATCTTCCAAGCCGTGTATCAAGGCAAGGACATCCGTCTGACTATCGGTGGCCCGGACGTGTGGTCTATTCCTCAGGCACAAGAAAAAGTCCGGCAACTGCACCGCAGGATTGATGAGGGCAAAGACCCGAGAAGCCTAAAGTCCGAGGCCGTGGCGCAAAGCAAAGCAGCATTGCAAGAAACCCAACTGGCAACCGCCCAAGCCGTGACCGCTGGCGAAGTCTGGGCCGTGTACGTTGAAGAACGTCGTCCACATTGGGGTGATCGCCACTACCGCGACCATATCGCCAAGGTTGCGCCCGGTGGCATACCTTCCAAGCGTGGCACCCGTGGCCGTGGCGTGACCGTGGCCGGGCCGCTTCATTCACTGATGGCTATGCCCCTGCGCGACCTGACCGCGCCCGTGATAGAGGCATGGGCCGCACTGGAAGCCAAGACCCGCCCAACGTCCGCCCGCCTGGGATGGCGAATGTTGAAAGTGTTTCTGGGCTGGTGCGAGGAACAGCCCGCCTATGCCGCCCTGATGCCCACCAAGAACCCAGCCAAGACAAAGAAGGCCCGCGAATCATTGGGCAAAGCTGGCGTCAAGTCGGATTCACTTCAACGTGAGCAACTGACTGTCTGGTTTGATGCCGTGCGCAAAATTGGCAACCCAGCCATTGCCGCCTACCTGCAAATCCTGCTGTTGACTGGTGCAAGGGCCGGGGAGGTGCTGGCGCTGCGCTGGGATGACGTCAACACTAAGTGGAAGGGCTTGACCATCAAGGACAAGGTGGAAGGCGTGCGAGTGATTCCCGCGACCCCTTACGTCCTGCACCTACTGGCTGGCCTGCCGCGCCGTAATGAATGGGTTTTTGCCAGCCCAAGCAGTAAATCCGGACACATCTCTGAACCCAGCCTGCCCCACACCACCGCCTGCAAGGTGGCCGGTGTCGACGCCCTGAGCCTGCATGGCCTGCGCCGTTCATTCAAAAGCCTAACAGAGTGGCTGGAGGTGCCTGCTGGAGTGGTGGCGCAACTGATGGGGCACAAACCCAGCGCAACCGCTGAGAAGCACTACACGGTGCGCCCCCTCGACTTGCTGCGCGTTCATCATGAAAAGATAGAGGCTTGGATTCTGGAGCAAGCCAGTGTGACCTTCGACGCCGCCGTGGAACCCGGCAAGCTGCGAGTGGTGCAAGCCGCTTAAACCGTTTTTGCCCCAGCTAGACCCGCCTCGAAACCGGGTTGAAAAGCCAGTCCTCCCCTGGCCTGCTGGTGCATTCTGATTGGGAGTTGCACGGGAGGTGCAATGCTGACATCACATCAAAAGCGCGACCGCTTACACGAGATCGCCCGGCAACGCCTGGCACTGCACCCAGACGCCTACGCGCGGTTTGTCTTTTCATTCTCAGTTTCTCAGACCCTGATGGATGCAGCCCTTCTACACGATGGTTTGCACCCGAACGCGACCGGGCTAGAAGCGATTGACCCGGAGCACGAGCTGCAGGCATTTGACCGCCGCGCAACTGCAACTGTTGATCGATGGGTGGCTAAGAACATCAAGCTGCCCGCGCCTTGCATTGGGGTAATTTTGCCCATCCGCGCCGGTGCAGAGCAGTCACCATTGATCGAAACCACCGAGCAACGCCAAAAAAGACGCTATGAGGCGTGCATCAATGCCGGCCTGGCAATCGAGACCCAAAACACCTATGCACACCTGCCCCGTGGCGTTGGCAAACTTGCAAAGGCCGAGGGCATATCCACCGCCGCATTCAACAAAGACGTGAAGCTGCATATTGAACGGACGAGAAGCGGTTAACCAAATCGTCAACCATTCGTCAACCGGTTAACAGACCGAATATGCGAATACTTGCGAACCATCAACAACACGCCGAAAGGCGAAAGGATGGTTCGAAATGCAAACCCCCACCCCTCAACTGTTCCCCCCGCTGGAACTTGAGACCCGCCCCACGGTAGACACTGCCGCTGCTGCGCACTACCTACACGCTGCCCCGCAAACCCTGCGCATTTGGGCCTGCAAAGAGATCGGGCCCATCCGTCCCCGCCGAATACCTGGCACCGCCAAGTTGCATTGGCCGGTGGCTGACATCAAACGCGTGCTGGGGGTTCTGTAGCCATGACCACCAAGCAAAACGGGCCGGACGCTGCGAACGTCCGACCCGGCAAAACACTCTCAAAACACGCTATTGATTTTATAGCTGTATACGCAAGATTTACAAGCGTTTCAGGCCTATCCTCCTTGACTATTGCTGCGCTGTTGGTACACGCCGTTCTGATGCGCCTGGGGGTGCTTTCATGAGCGCCGCACCAAGGGGCCAGAACAGCCGCACCAGCGCCCTGGCCGGGGGTGCCCGATGAAAGCAGGGTATTTCATATCAAGCCCCGTGCATGGGCATTCGCCTTCGCACGTCTGGGTGCGCTGGCTTATCGAGCGCCAGCCGGGCAAGTGGTTTGTGTGCGGGTTGGATGCCTTCACGCATTCGGGCTTTGCCGTAATCGACGACTTCGGCAACCTGGTGGAGGTGCCCCAATGAGCGCCGCGCCGATTGACAACATCCTCAGCCGCCTTGAGAAAGCAAAGCCGCGCCAGCCCGGCCAGTGGAGCGCCCGCTGCCCTGCCCATGCCGACAAAGACCCATCCCTGAGCGTGCGTGAGTTGCCCGATGGCTCTGTGCTGCTGCATTGCTTTGCGGGCTGTGGTGCTGGCGCTGTAGTGGCTGCGCTGGGCTTGGAAATGAGCGACTTGTTTCCCCCGCGTGAACAGTCTGGCCGTGAGCCCAAACGCCAGCCGCGCCTGCTGACTGCCGGACAAGCACTTGAGTTACTGGAGAAGGAGGCGCTGCTGGTGGCCGTGGCCGCTGGCAACTTGCTGCATGGCGTGGTGCTGAACCAGTGCGACCTTGACCGCCTGACCCAAGCCGCCGGACGCATCGCCTGGCTACGGGAAGAATCATCTTCTCTGGGAGGGCTCCACCATGCTTAATCCCGATTTGCTGGCTCAAATCGACGCACAAGCTGCTGCCCGCCCAACATTCACACCGCTGGCCGCACTGGACTTGCGAGACCTGGCCGCGCATCAGTTTAAGCAACGCGAGCCGCTGCTGACGCCTTGGCTCAACTCGCAAGACCTTGCAATGATTTTTGCGGGCCGTGGTATCGGTAAAACACACCTGGCGCTGGCCGTATCGATGACCGTGGCGACTGGTGGCACCTTCGCCAACTGGAAGGCACCAAGGCCCGCTAAGGTGCTGTACTTGGATGGCGAACTGCCTGGCGCCGTACTGCAAAGCCGCCTGGCTATGCACCTGCCGGACGCCGAGCCCCAGCCGGGCTTTTTCCGGTGCTTCACGCCTGACTTGTTGCCCGAGGGCGTGGCACTGCCTGACCCGAGCACGATCGAAGGACAGCACACCATCGATCTGATGATTGAGGATGACACCGAGTTGCTGGTGCTCGACAACCTCAGTGCCTGGTGCCGCACGGGCCGGGAGAATGAGGCCGAAAGCTGGCACCCGGTAGCGACCTGGATTCTGCAACTTCGCCGCCGTGGGCTGGCCGTGCTGCTGATTCATCACGCTGGCAAGGGTGGGCAACAGCGTGGCACGTCCAAACGTGAGGACTTGCTTGATGTGGTCATTGGCCTGAGTCGCCCCAAGGACTACGACCCCAAACAGGGGGCCGTGTTCGTGCTGGAGTTCACCAAGGCCCGCAACCTGGCCGGGGACGATGCGCAAAGCCTGGAGTTAGAACTGGGTGGCGACGAGACCCGCGCTGTATGGCAGTGCCGCACAGTAGAGGCCAGCACATTCGACCGCGTGGTGACGTTGGCAAACGAGGGCTTGAGTCAATCCGAAATAGCGACCGAGCTCGACCTGAACAAGTCCAACGTGAGTCGCCATTTCCGCAAAGCCAAGGAAGCCGGGTTGCTCAAATCAAACGCCAAGGTGACGCCATGAGCCTTCGCCAGCAACTCCTTGAAAAGTCAAAAGTTGCGGGTTGCGTGCGCTATGAAACGCAACCCGCAACTTTGCCGAAAAGCAGCGCAACCAGTGCCGCAACTGCTGCGCAACAAAAGCCCGCCAACCCCTATGAAACAAGGGTTTCAGGCGCAACCAGTGCCGCAACTACCCCGCAACTTGACCAGTTGCGCAGGGGTCAAAAAACACCCCCTGAAAGTTGCGCTGAGTTGCGCCAGTTGCGGGCCAGTTGCGCCCCCGGACAAGACCCATTCGACGACCGTGTGACCTGCACCACCTGCCGCCACCTATGGCCGGGCAATCACTGCCTTCAACACCGCCGTGCTGGCCTGACCACCCGAGACCTGGCTGCTGACTTCACCCGCCTGGCCCAACGCTGCGACGCCTACGCACCGCAGGCAAGGGGACAGGCGCCGTAGACACCGATTCAAGACCGATTCAAGACCGACACCTGACCGACACACCTCTACCAACTTTTTGAAAGACATCGAAATGATTTTGACTGACAACGGAAGTTCATCCTTCACCCCCTGCCCCGCTGGCTCTTATTTGGCACGCTGCATCCAACTGATTGACCTGGGCACCCAGACCAGCACTTTCGAGGGCGAAACAAAACGCGCCCGTAAGGTGTTGGTGGCTTGGGAGATTCTGGACGACGAATGCCGCCGTGACGATGGGCAACCGTTCATCATGAGCAAGCGTTTCACACAATCTTTGCATGAAAAAGCAGCCCTGCGCAAAACACTTGCAAGCTGGCGTGGCCGGGACTTCACGCCCGTGGAGCTCAAAGGCTTTGACCTGAAAACCGTGCTGGGCAAGGATGCTTTCCTGAGCGTGATTCAAACGGACAAAGAAGGCAAAACCTATTCCAACATCGCCGCCGTGATGGCAAAGCCCAAAGGGATGACCACCCCCGAGGGTTGCGGTAACGAGCCCTTGCTGCACTTTGATCTGAGCGCGCCCAACTGGACAGTGTTTGCCCAATTGAGCAGCCGCCTACAGGAGCAAATCGGCGAAAGCCCGGAGTTCAAGCTGCTGACACCGCCCGCAACCGTGAGCCTGCCCGCCCGGACACCACTCAACACGCCAGCGCCCACACCACCAGCGCCAGCCGCACGGGCAACAGCGCCACAAGCCCCAGCGCCAGCCCCTGCGGGCTCTGGGTTCGACGATATGGATGACGACATCCCTTTTTAGGCCCAAGCCTTAAAACCGCCGCGCTGGCCCGCTGGCTGGCGCTGCACTACCCCACACATTCGAGAAAACACCATGACACAAATCACAATTGATATTGAGACCATCCCAAGCCAACAGGCCGGTGCCCGTGACCTAATCCGCGCCAGCATCAAGCCGCCCGGCACCCTCAAAAAGCCCGAGAGCATCGCCGCCTGGTGGGCTGGTGAATCCGACACCGCCGTGGAGGACAGTTACCGCAAACAGTCCCTTGACGGTGGCCTGCATGGCGAAATCATCAGCATCGCCATTGTTGCCAACGCCCAAGACGATGATGCTGGCTGGGTGCATTGCCGGGCTCAAGGCGAAACAGAGGCAGACCTGCTGACCCGCTTTGCTGGCGCTGTTGTGGAGCGCCTGGACACCGCCGCCGCTGGCCTGGTGGATGGGTTCAACTTCGCGCAAGACCCGTATTTCATCAGCCACAATGCCGCCTTCGACCTGCCCTACATCTGGCACCGCTGCATCATCAATGGCGTGCGCCTGCCGTTCAAGTTCCCGCGCCCAAGCGCCCGTGAAGGCAAAGACTTCGGATGCACGATGTTGACGTGGGCTGGTTACGGTGGCCGGGTGAGCCTGGACGCACTGTGTCGGGCTCTGGGCCTGCCAAGCCCTAAAGACGGTGGCATCGATGGGGCTGGCGTGTTTGATGCCTGGGTGGCCGGGGAACATGAGCGCATCGCCGCCTATAACCTGCGGGACACCCTGGCAGCCCGTGACGTGTGGCAGCGCCTGCAAGGTGCCGCCCAATGAGCGCCGCACCAAGGGGCCAGAACAGCCGCACCAGCGCC
>CALRWE010000212.1:0-6743 GCA_943371745.1 Rhodoferax sp. OV413 | reverse complement strand
CCGCCTGGATCAGGCGCCCGATCTTGTGCGTGATCACACGGGTTTTGCCCGAGCCGGCGCCGGCCAGCACCAGACAGGGTCCGTGCATGAAGTTGACGGCTTCTTGTTGGGCCAGGTTGAGGCCGTTGGAGGGGGGTGACATGGGATGTGCGGGCGCGGGTCCCGAAATAGCGTAGGCGAAACGCATCATCATACAGAGGGGGATGGCGTTTTGGGGGGAGGGGGTAAGGCTCACAATAGACAGCGCCTCCTGTTTTTTGTATAACGCAGGCCTTGTCCTTGCGATGAGTTGATCGATACCAAGCCCTGGCGCAAAACGCCAATATCACCACTTACCATGCGAATACTGCTGGCCGAAGACGAACGCGAACTGGCGACCTGGCTGGTTCGAGCGCTCGCACAAAGTGATTTCCAAGTGGACTGGGTGGAAGATGGTCGCATGGTTCGCCGCAGCCTCAGGGCGACCCGTTACGACGCGCTGATCCTGGATCTTGGCTTGCCTGGTTTGGGCGGGCATGACGTGTTGGCTGACCTGCGCGAGGCGGACATGCGATTGCCGGTGCTAATTCTCACGGCCCGTGACTCCTTGATTGAACGCGTGAGCAGTCTGCATGAGGGCGCTGACGATTTTCTGGCCAAACCATTTGAGCTGGCTGAACTTGAAGCCCGGTTGGTGGCCTTGATTCGGCGCGCCCGGGGCAGTGATCGCCCGCGCTTCGCGTGCGGCCCCCTGGTCTATGACGCCGGCCCCAAGCAGTTCACCCTGGCGCATGAGCCCTTGACCTTGACGCCGCGCGAGCATGCGGTGTTGCGTGCTTTGATTCAGCGCAGTGGCGAGCCGCTGTCCAAGCAGGAAATCCTTGATCGCGTCTTCTCCGACGAGCAAGATGTCCAGCCGGATGTGGTTGAGGTGATCGTGCATCGCCTGCGCAAGCGCCTTCATGCCAGTGCGGTGTGTATCAAGACCCTGCGGGGTTTGGGTTACGTACTGGAGAGTGCTCCTTGAGGTTGGCCGCCTTGCACCGGTACAGCTTGCGGCGCACCTTGTTGATGGTTCTCCTGCCCGGCATGCTGCTGGTGGTCGGCGCCGAACTTTGGCTCACCTGGCGCACTGCCGTTGATGCTTCCAACGCCGCATACGACCGATCCCTGCTCGGGGCCATCAAGTCGATTGACGCCAATGTTTCTACCGAGAGTGGCGGGCTGGGTGTTGAGCTGCCTTACGCGATGCTGGAGTTTTTCGAACTCACGGCCAGCGGGCCGGTTTATTACCGGGTGGCCGCCGAAGACGGGTTGGTGGAAATCGGCAACTCCGACCTGCCCGCACCCACCCGGCCGCTGGAGTCCGGCAGGCCGCAGTTCAACGACACGACCTACCACGGGGAGCCTATCCGGTTGGGCAGCTATGCCCGCTTTTTGAAGCGTCCGCTGGCGGGTCAGAGTGCACCGCAGCGCATCGTTATCCAGGTGGCTGAGACCTTGCATTCGCGCGAGCAGTTCACCCGCGCGCTGGTGGTTCAGGCCCTGGCGCGCGATCTGGTGCTGGTGCTGCTGACCGCGGTGATGCTGGTGCTGGTGATTGGCTGGGCACTTCGCCCCCTGGCGCGCCTGCGCAATGATGTGCGCACCCGCAGCCCCCAGGATTTGACCCCCGTGGCCACCAGCGGTATTCCGGCAGATGTCCAGCCGCTGGTGGAGGCCATCAACCACCATGTCGAACGCACCCGTCGGCTGACTGAGGCGCAGCGCCGGTTTGTCGATGATGCGTCGCACCAATTGCGCACGCCACTGGCCACACTGACCACCCAGGTCGGCTTCGCCTTGCGTGAGCCCGACCCGGGCAGGTTGCGCGATGCCTTGCTGGCCATCAAGGCGCAGTTGGAGGAAACCATTCGCCAGACCAACCAGATGTTGTCTCTGGCGCGTGCCGACAGCGCCGAACTGGTGCCGGAGTCCATCAACCTGGTTGCATTGGCAGAGAGCGTGACCCGCGCCTGGTGGCCTGAGGCCCGCGCAAACGGGATCGACCTGGGCCTTGAAAACACAGCGGATACCGCGCGGGTGATGGCCCACAAGGGGCTGCTGCAGGAAGCGTTGGCGAATTTGCTGCACAACGCGATTCGCTACACGCCCGTCGGCGGGCGGATCACCGTGAGTGTCGCGGTGCAGGGCAGCGAGGCTCGTTTGACGGTGATGGACGACGGGCCAGGCATCCCCGAATCGGAGCGTCAACGGGCGGGTGAGCGGTTTTTTCGGGGCAGCAATGCGGGTCAGCCGGGCTCGGGTCTGGGGCTCGCCATCGTGCGGTCCATTGCTGAGCGCCACAGTGGGCAGTTCACGGTGGGCTGCGGGCTGGATGGTCATGGTTTGGCGGCTTGCGTGGCGCTGCCGCTGGGTTTGGTATCTGGTGAGGTGAAGGGTTAACCCGCATAAAAGGCCGATTTTTCTGAAAGGCGGCTGAAAGGAGCTGCTCAGTACCATGCCTGCACTCCTCAAGTAGCCCCGCCGCTGGAGGTGCATTTAAACCAATGGAGACACCATGAAACCAAGCCTCTCACTCATTGCCGCTGCGTTTGTTTTTGCCGCCACGGCCGCCTCAGCCGGTCCCCTGGACAAGACCGAATGCATTGCTGGCGCCAAGCCTGGCGGCGGTTTTGACTTGACTTGCAAGCTGGCACAAAGTGCATTGCACGACGGCAAGTTCATCGCTGACCCCATGCGGGTGACCTACATGCCCGGCGGCATTGGTGCGGTGGCCTATAACTCTGTTGTGGCCCAGCGCCCTGACAGCGCCAACACCATCGTGGCATTTTCAGGCGGATCCTTGCTGAATCTGGCGCAAGGCAAGTTTGGTCGTTACAACGAAAACGATGTGCGTTGGCTCGCTGGGGTGGGAACAGATTTCGGTGCGGTGGTGGTCGCTGAAAACTCACCTTACAAGTCGTTGAAAGATGTGTTGAACGCCATCAAGGCAGACCCTGCAAAAGTGGTCTTCGGGGCAGGCGGAACGGTGGGCAGCCAGGACTGGATGAAGGCCGCACTGACCGCGCGCTCTGCGGGCGTCAACCCCAAATCCATGCGTTTTGTGGCTTTCGAGGGCGGTGGCGAGGCTTTGACGGCTTTGCAGGGCGGGCACATTCATGTCTTCACGGGCGACGCGGCTGAGACCTCGCAGCAAATCAAGGCGGGCAGCAAGGTGCGCATTCTTGCCGTGATGGCTGACAAGCGCCTCACGGGGGATCTGGCCAACATCCCGACGGCCAAAGAGCAGGGTGCCGATGTGGAATGGCCGATCATTCGCGGTTTTTACATGGGGCCCAAAGTCAGCGACACCGACTTTGCCGCCTGGACCAGTACCTTTACCAAGATGATGGCGACTCCCGCCTATGACAAATTGCGAACAGAACGGGGCTTGTTCAGCTTCGCGATGACCGGGCCCGAGTTGGATGCCTATGTCAAAAAACAAGTCGCCCAGTACCGCACGCTGGTGGCTGAGTTTGGTCTCGTGGTCGCCAAATAAACCCTTGACGCTTTAGCGGCCGCCTCTGCGGCCGCTCCTTTTCTGGAGATTCCATGAGTGATCGCATCCTGGGTGCGGTGTGTGTTGTTGCGTCCGCAGGCATGGCCTGGGCTGCGATGGACTACGCTGCCGCCATATCTTATGAGCCGGTGGGGCCACGCGCCTTTCCGCTGCTGCTTGCCGGATTGATGGCCGTCAGCGGCCTCTGGCTGGTCGTGCGCCCAACGCTGAAGGCGGGAGTCTTCGACGGTGTGCCACTGAAGCAAACCGCCTTGTGTGCTTTGTCGGTATTGATTTACGCCTTGCTGTTTGAAGTGCTCGGCTTTGTTCTGGCCACAACCGTGATGGCGGTGCCTGTTGGCATGGCTTTCGGGGGCAACTGGCGCCAGGCCGTGATGGGCGGCGTTGGCCTGGGCGTGGGCTTGTTCTTTTTGTTTGACAAGTTGTTGGATGTGGTGCTGCCCACAGGCTTGCTGTCGTTCCTGTTGGGAGGCCGATGATGGGAACTCTTGAGCATTTGCTGGTGGGCTTTGCCGTTGCGCTCAGCCCCATGAATCTGCTGGTGGCGGCGCTGGGCGCACTCATCGGCACGGTGGTGGGCCTGTTGCCAGGCTTGGGGCCGATCAACGGCGTGGCCATTTTGATGCCGCTGGCTTTTGCAATGAAGCTGCCGCCCGAGACCTCGTTGATCTTGCTCGCAGCGGTGTACATCGGCTGCGAATATGGCGGCCGCATTTCTTCAATTTTGCTCAATGTGCCGGGGGATGCCGGGGCCATCATGACGGCGCTGGATGGTTATCCGATGGCGCGCAAAGGCCTGGGTGGCGTGGCCTTGTCCATCTCGGCCTGGAGTTCGTTCATCGGTTCATTGGTTGCCACCATTGGCATAGTGTTGTTTGCACCCCTGCTGGCGAGTTGGGCGCTTTCATTTGGTCCTGCCGAGTACTTTGCGCTGATGTGTTTCTCATTTGCCTGTATCGCCGGCTTGATGGGGGATGCGCCCATGAAGGCCGGGTTGGCAGCCCTCATTGGCCTGTCGCTGTCCTGCATCGGGCTGGACTCCAACTCAGGGGTCTACCGCTTCACCGGTGGTGACGTTCACCTGTCTGACGGCATCCAGTTCATTGTGGTGGTCATTGGCGTCTTCTCCATCAGCGAAATCCTGTTGATGCTGCAGGAGCACCACAGCAGTGCCGGCCTGATCACCAACACCGGCCGCGCACTTTTCAATTTCAAGGAGATGACTTATACGTGGTGGGGTACCGTGCGCTCCAGTGTGTTGGGTTTTGTCATTGGCGTGCTGCCGGGCGCAGGCGCCACCATTGCCAGTGCCATCACGTACTCCATGGAAAAACGTTTGACTGACAAAGAAGGCACGTTTGGAAAAGGTGACATTCGGGGCGTGGCGGCACCTGAGGCCGCGAACAACTCGGCGGCCACAGGCTCTTTCGTACCGATGCTAACCCTGGGTGTGCCAGGCTCCGGCACCACGGCCGTGATGGTGGGGGCACTGTCGCTGTACAACATCACGCCCGGACCGGCGTTATTTACCCAGCAACCGGAACTGGTGTGGGGGTTGATCGCGTCACTGTTTCTGGCCAACGTGATTCTGCTGCTCATCAACATCCCGTTGGTTGGCCTGTTCACCAAGGTGCTGCAGGTACCCAACTGGATGCTCGTGCCAGGGATACTGGCGATCAGTTCGGTGGGCGTTTACGCCGTGCATGCAACGACTTTTGACCTGGTGTTGATGACGGCGCTGGGTATTGCGGGTTACCTGCTGCGCAAGCAGGGTGTGCCGATGGCCCCGCTCATTCTGGGTTTTGTACTCGGCGACATGATGGAGCAAAACCTGCGCCGTGCGCTGTCAATGACCAACGGTGATGCCAGCATCCTGATCGAGAGCCCGATCTCGATGGGTCTTTGGCTGGCCGCCGCCGCTATGGTGCTGCTGCCCCTTCTCATGCGCCACCTGAGTCGACGCCAAGCCAAAGCGACCTTGCCGACTTGAGCCCCAAAAGGCATCGCTTGCAGTGCGTAGAGGGCTCAGCAGCAGAGTCCAATGTTTGGTCGGCCTGCAAGTTGAGTCCCTGCCGATTCCAGAGCGTCAGAGTGCACGCGCGCCACCAGCCTTTGACCCGTCATGAGCCAGGGCTTTCTGCTGGATACAAATATGCTGTCTGAGCCGATGCGGGAGCAACCTGCCGCTGTTGTGCTGAGCTGGTTTAGCCAGAACCCGTTGGCCAGCATGCAGACCAGCACCATCACCCAAGCCGAAATCCTCACGGGTATTGCGTTGTTGCCCGCAGGCAAACGCCGCACGGCCCTAGCCTTGGCCGCCGAGCAGATGTTTGAGGAAGACTTTGCGGGGCTCATTGTGGTCACCCGCAATACCAAAGACTTTGACAACATTAATGGCCTGCTTTTGGTGAATCCCTGGCAAGACGCTGCATCCCATTAGTCGCCTGCGTCCACCCAGCAGTGGGTAGATGCGCCATTTTTCTGCGGTTCAAGTCGCAGCCGTCGAGGGCGTTTGGGTACCGCCAACCCATGCCATACTTCGTCTTATGCGGTTAAATTACTTGTCAGTCCGGTCAGAACGAGGCGATTGCAATGCAAAATGTCGAGCTCAGGCTGAGTTGAGCGCGGGCCCATTCAACGGTGTTGACGGGGCTGGAAAGATTTTCGATCAGTCGATTTAGCTCAAGAGGCTCAGTGCCTCGCGCCCTGGGAGTTGGGGCATTGGCAAGCAAGCAACCTTCCGCAAATATTAATATTTATTTATGAAATCACTGAATCTGTTTCGTTGTTTTGATTCAACGTCCAAGTGGCTTGCAAGCATTTTTACAGGTTTGATTCTGGCTGCCTGTGGCGGTGGTGGCCTTGACACGCCATCGCCACTTTATGTGGCAGCGCCTGGCACGGTGACGCTGGCTGTGGGCGCAACATCGAACTATGGCATCAGTGGAGGCAAATTACCTTACACGGTGAGCAGCAGTAACGCCAGCGTGGTCAGCGCAAGTGGCACAGCGACGACGTTGACGCTGACAGGCGTGGCATCGGGGACGGCCCACGTTGTGGTGTTCGACGCGGCAGGTCTTTCCGCGACGGTGAATGCAACAGTTGGCTCTGGTTCAGCAACAGTAACAACAACGCCATTTTTTGCAACGGCACCCAGCACAATCAAACTGGCAATCGGTGAAGCGGCCAGTTTTAACCTCAG
>CALRWE010000211.1:0-6794 GCA_943371745.1 Rhodoferax sp. OV413 | reverse complement strand
CTGAGCCGCAAACCCGATACCGAATACACCTTTGATGTGGATTTGGCCGTCGCCAGGAACAACGACAACCCGGTGTATTACGTGCAATACGCCCATGCCCGTATTTGTTCGGTTCTGGCGGCGTGGCGCGAGAAAGACGACGGGGACGCCGCAGCCCTGAAAGACGTTGACCTGTCACCGCTGGTGAGTCCGCAGGCTCAAGCCTTGATGTTGTTGCTGGCCAAGTACCCCGAGATGCTCACGGCGGCCGCCGTTGACTTTGCGCCCCATGACGTCACTTTTTACCTGCGCGAACTCGCTGCTTGCTACCACAGTTACTACGATGCCGAGCGCATTCTGGTGGAGGATCTGCTCGTCAAGCAGGCCCGACTGGCGCTGGTCGCGGCCACTGCGCAAGTGCTGCACAATGGCCTCGCCGTGCTGGGTGTGAGTGCTCCGCAAAAAATGTAAATTCTGTAAAAAAGTATGAGAGGCAATGCATGAAGCTGCAACGCGGGGGAACCCTTTTGGGGTTCATTATTGGGGCTGTCGTCGGGCTGGGCGCGGCGCTGGCCGTCGCAGTGTATGTCACCAAGGTGCCCGTGCCTTTTGTCAACAAAGGACCAAGCCGTTCGGCTGATCAGGACGTCGAAGAGACCCGAAAAAACAAGGATTGGGACCCCAACGCGCCCCTTTATGGCAAGAACCCGGCGAAACCTGTGGCACCCCCGGCCAATGCTGAAGCTGCGCCGTCAGCTCCTGCGCCGATGCCTGCCGCCTCAGTGCCCGAGCCTCAGGACAGGGCGGCTGCGGCTGCAGCGCCCAAGACCGAAATCAAGCCCGCTGTTTCCGCCGATCCACTGGGGGATCTTGCCAAAGCCCGGGCGGGTAGTTCTCCTGTTGAGCCGTTCATCTACTTTGTACAGGTTGGTGCGTTTCGCAATCCGGAGGACGCTGAAAGCCAGCGCGCCAAACTGTCTTTGGGTGGCATAGAAGCCCGCGTGACCGAGCGCGAGCAGTCGGGGCGTGCTGTGTTTCGGGTTCGCGTAGGTCCGTTTGACCGCAGGGAAGATGCCGACAAGTCCAAGGAGCGGCTGGATGCAACTGGCCTGGACACGGCCATGGTTCGCGTGGCCCGGTAGATTGAAGGCTGAACTTTTGGCCTTGAGCCTGGTCGCAACTGTTTAACTGGAGTAGTCGAAGATGAAGCGTCGTGATTTTTCCCTGGCCTGTAGTGCTGCTGCAGCTGCCGCCTGGTTGCCCACGGGGGCATCGGCCCAAGTCAAGCCCCCGCTGGCGGGTACGGATTATCTGGTGGTGGAAAAACCCGCTGGTGTGGAGGCGCCTGCCGGAAAAGTCGAAGTGGTCGAGTTTTTTTGGTACAGCTGTTCCCATTGCAACGCCTTTGAGCCCGCCTTGGAGGGCTGGATCAAACGTGCGCCCAAAGACATCGTGGTGCGCCGTGTACCCGTGGCTTTTCAGGAGAGTTTTGTGCCGCAACAGCGCCTCTTCTACACCCTGGAGGCCATGGGCTTGCTGGACAAGTTGCATGGCAAGGTGTTTGCCGCCATCCATGCTGAAAAGCAAAACCTCACCAAAGCCGACGCTATTGCCGACTGGGTGGCCAAGCAGGGGGTGGACAAGGTCAAGTTCGTGGAGCAGTACAACTCCTTTTCGGTCGCAACCAAAGCCACCCGGGGGACCCAACTGCAAAACGCCTACCGTGTGGAAGGCGTCCCCTCTTTGGGCGTTGCGGGCCGGTTTTATACCGACGCCACCTTGTCCAAGAGCATGGACCGCGCCCTGCAAGTGGTTGAGTTCCTGGCGGCACAGGTTCGCGCTGGCCGTTGAGGTGCCCTGGCCTCGCCAAGGGGGCCTGTATTCTTGCGCTAGCGCAATTTCGGTGGTGTAAAGCCGCACTAATTGGCCTGAGCCCCCGGCTGGGGCCTTTCCCATGCCGATGGGATCGTTACAATCAAAAGGCAAGAAATTTATGCAAGATTCGTGCCTTATGAAATTCTCACTCTCTCCCTGGCTTTTGATGGCGACGCTGGTTTTGTGCGCCGGGACTGCGAGCGCCGAGCGAGCCGATCGCAACAAGCCCATGAATATCGAGTCGGACGCATTGCGTTATGACGACATCAAGCAGATCAGTGTGTTCACGGGCCGCGTGGTGCTGACCAAAGGCACCATCCTGATTCGGGGCGGTCGCATGGAAGTGCGCCAGGACACCAGTGGCAACCAGTTTGGCGTGGTGACGGCGGAGCCGGGAAAACTGGCATTTTTCAGGCAAAAGCGGGAAGGCCTGGATGAATTCATTGAAGGCGAAGGTGAGGTCATTGAGTACGACGGTCGTGCCGATACCGTCAAGTTCAGCACCCGGGCCCAGCTGCGCCGCTACCGCGGCGCCACCCTGGCCGATGAATTCACAGGGGCGGTGATCGTCTACAACAACACCACCGATGTGTTCAACATCGATGGCGCTGTGGACCAGGCCTCGGGTGCCGCACCCAAAGGGCGTGTGCGCGCCATGTTGACGCCCACGCCAGAGAGCGAGTCGCCCGCCAAACCCAATGCCGCTGGAGCAGCTGGTTTGCCCAGTCCTGTATTGCGGTCCACCACGATCCTGGGTGGGGATAAGAAGTGACGCTGGAGCCGCTCACCCGCGAAGACCCGCCGGGTATGGCGTCTGGCCGGCAGGAGAGCCGGCTCGAAGCTCGTCACCTTCAGAAGTCTTATGGCAGCCGCAAGGTGGTCAAGGATGTGTCGCTCGCGGTGCGCGAGGGCGAAGTTGTGGGCTTGCTCGGCCCCAATGGTGCCGGCAAAACCACGTCGTTTTACATGATTGTGGGCCTGGTGCCCGCCAGTGCCGGGCACATCTGGATCGACGGTCAGCCCATTGAGCACATGCCCATTCACCGGCGTGCCCGCCTGGGTTTGAGTTACCTGCCCCAGGAGGCCTCCATTTTTCGCAAGCTCAATGTCGAAGACAACGTGCGTGCCGTGCTGGAGTTGCAGCAAGACGATGCGGGCAGGCCTTTGAGCCAGGCCGAAATTGAAAAGCGCTTGACAAGCCTGTTGCAAGACCTGCGGGTGGACCACCTGCGCCAATCTGCGGCGCTGGCGCTCTCAGGCGGTGAACGTCGTCGCGTCGAGATTGCGCGGGCACTGGCGACCCAGCCCCGGTTTATTTTGCTGGACGAGCCGTTTGCGGGTATCGACCCGATTGCGGTCATCGAGATCCAGCGCATCATCAGTTTTCTCAAAAAGCGCGGCATCGGGGTTCTGATTACCGACCACAACGTGCGTGAAACTCTGGGCATTTGTGACCATGCCTACATCATCAGCGACGGCACAGTGCTGGCGCAGGGCACCCCCGCCGAGATTGTCAACGACGCCGATGTGCGTCGGGTCTATCTTGGTGAGCACTTCAAGATGTAAAGATGCCCTGGATGTTCGTCACGTTTTTCGTTGAGCTGCGGACCCTGAGTTCATGAAGCAAGGCCTGTCCCTTCGTGTTTCGCAGCATCTGGCGCTCACGCCACAGTTACAGCAGTCGATTCGGCTGTTGCAGTTGTCGACGTTGGAGCTGAGCCAGGAGGTGGACCAGATGCTTGACGACAACCCGTTTCTGGAGCTCAACGCTGACGAGGTGCCGCGCGAGGAGTTTGGTCTGGCGCAGGCGGACACGCCTGTTCGTACGGAAGACCTGGAAGTCGAATTGGCCACGAAATCCATATCGGACTATGCAACAGAATCAAGGGTCAGCAACGATAACGATGCTGAAACCTCCCCGCTCTCTTCTGACGATGTCCAAAGCTGGGATGGCGACGGCAGTGCGTCCCTCGCGCCCGATGACAGCGAATGGGGCGGCGAGGCGCGCGCGCATGGCAATAACCTGGGCGGCGATGAAGACACTGATGTGACCGAGATGGCCCGCGGCCAAGTGTCGCTGACCAGCTTTTTGCACACCCAGGCGCTGGCCTTGCGCCTGAGCGCAGAAGACCGGGCCGCCCTGCAGTTCTTGATCGAATCGCTCAACGACGACGGCTACCTGGAAGACTCCCTGCAGTCCCTGGCCGAGGGGCTGGCGGGTGGCGATGAGGCGCAAATCGAGCCGCTGGTGCACCACTTTACCGTGGCCTTGGGGCTGCTGCAAAGCCTGGAGCCGGTGGGCGTGGGCGCGCGTCACCTGGCGGAGTGCCTGAGCCTGCAGCTCAAGGCGTTGCTGCAACGCGCTGTGCAAGAGCCTGAGTGCCAAGCCACACTGAGAGTGGCGCTGCGAATTTGCGCCCAACCCATGGATTTGCTGGCCCGCCGCGACATCAAGCGTCTGGTGCAGCTGTGTGCCGCCCCGGACGCAGCGGTGCGCGAAGCCATCACGCTCATTGGTCGCCTGGAGCCCAAGCCGGGTCGGCGTTTTGTGGATGTCGAGCGCAACGTGGTGCTGCCCGATGTGCTGGTGGTTCAGGTCGGCAAGGGTGCGCAGGTCAAGTTTCAGGTGCGCCTGAATGCCGATGTCATGCCGCGCCTGCGGGTGCATGACATCTATGCCAATGCGCTCAAGCAACACAAAAGCGGGGGGAGTGAAGCGTCCAATTACGCAGCCCTGCAGCAGCGCCTGCAGGAGGCGCGCTGGTTCATCAAGAACATCCAGCAGCGCTTTGACACCATATTGCGGGTCAGTAATGCGATCGTGGAGCGACAAAAGAGCTTCTTCCAGCACGGCGAACTGGCCATGCGCCCGATGGTGTTGCGCGAAATTGCGGATGAATTGGGCCTGCACGAATCCACCATCAGCCGGGTGACCACCGCCAAGTACATGGCCACGCCCTTTGGCACGTTTGAGTTGAAGTACTTTTTTGGCTCCGGCCTGGGTACCGACACCGGCGGCAATGCATCGAGCACCGCCGTGCGCGCCCTGATCAAGCAGTTCATCAGCGCCGAGAGCCCGAAAAAGCCGCTGAGCGACAACCAGATTTCTGAAATGCTCAAGGAGCAAGGCATTGATTGCGCCCGCCGCACCGTAGCCAAATACCGCGAGGGCCTGCGCATTGCCCCCGCGTCCTTGAGAAAAGCGCTTTAATCAAAACCCTCTCCCGGCCGCGCGGCGATTGCCAGGGCGGGCCTAACTGACCGGAACTTCCCGTGAATCAACTTCAATTATTTTTGCCTTGCGCCGCCGGCGTCGAAGACTACCTCGCCCCTGAAATACTGCGCATCACCGGCTTGCCGCCAGGTTGCATCACCAAGCAGCGCGGGGGTGTGGCCGTGCGCACGTCGCTTGGCGATGCGATGTTGCTTAACCTCTACAGCCGCCTGGCCCAGCGTGTGCTGGTGCTGGTGTCCTACACCGAATACCGCGGCGAGCAGGATCTGTACCGTGCCGCCAGCGAGGTCGAGTGGGAGCGCTGGTTCACCCCCAAAGAGAGCATCAAAATCGAGGTGACGGCTCAGCACAGCCCGCTGACTTCCCTGAATTTTGCTGCCCTCAAGATCAAGGACGCCGTGTGTGACCGCTTTCGTGCCGTGGCAGGCGGCGTGCGCCCGGATGTCAATACCCAGTGGCCCGATGTGCGCATCTACACCCACCTCACCACCGATAGCTGTTCGCTGTACATCGACACCTCGGGCGAGCCGCTGTTCAAGCGCGGCTGGCGTGAAGACAAGGGCGATGCGCCTCTGAAGGAAACTCTGGCCGCCGCCATGATTGCCGCCAGCGGCTGGGCCGAGGGTGACGATGACTTGCAACCGCTCTATGACCCCTGCTGCGGTAGCGGTACGGTGCTGATTGAAGCGGCCCAGATCGCCTGCAACATTCCCGCCGGCAGCGGCCGCCGCTTCGCCTTCGAGAAGTATTTACCGTTTCGTCGGGCGGAATGGGATGCTATGAAAAAAGAGGCGGTAGAGTCAGTTTCTATGCCGGCTAAGGGTCAAAAACCTATTATTTTTGGCAGTGACGTGGCTCACCGCATGGTTGACTTCGCGCAGCGCAACGCCCAACGCGCGGGGGTGGCCGACGTGATCGAGTTTCGCGGTGGCGATGCCTTGCAGCGCCTGCCGCCCGTGGAGGGTGGGGGCGTGATGATCCTGAATCCGCCGTACGGCGAACGTATTGACGTGGCCGGCGTGGCCAAAGCCGGCCGCCATGACGTGGAGAATGAGGGCGATGAGCAGGTCGGTCGCTTTGGTGCGCGTGAGCTGGCGCACACCGAGGACGGCGGTGAATTCTTCAGCCAGTTGGCCACCCACTGGAAGAAAAACTATGCTGGTTGGACCGCCTGGGTGCTCACGCCCGACCTCAAGCTGCCCGGCAAAATGCGACTGAAAGAGTCGCGCCGCGTGCCGATGTGGAACGGCCCGATCGAGTGCCGCCTGTTCAAGTTCGACATGGTCAAGGGTTCTGCGCGCCCGAACCAGGCGCCCCATGATCGTCATTGACACCAACATCGTTCTCGACCTTTTTGTCTTCAAGGACCCGCTGGCCCAGCCATTGGCGCAGGCCCTGGCGAACCAGACTTACAAGTGGATTGCCACGGCACCCATGCGCGACGAGCTGGAGCGGGTGCTGGACTACCCCAATATCGTGCTGCGCCTGAACTTGGTGCAGACGAGCGCAGCCGAGGTGCTGGTCCAATTTGATGCACAGGTGCAGTGGGTGGACGTGGCGCCCCGGGCGACTCTGATCTGCCGTGACCCGGACGATCAGAAATTCATCGACCTCGCCCTGGCGCACCAAGCCATGCTGCTGAGCAAGGACCGCGCCGTGCTTTGTATGGCAAAGCGGCTTCTGGCCGGCAGGGTTATTGCCCGGA
>CALRWE010000210.1:0-6797 GCA_943371745.1 Rhodoferax sp. OV413 | reverse complement strand
ACGCTGCACGGGTGTCCAGTCGGCCAGCGCGGGTGGCCCTGACAGGGCATCATGGTGCAGGGACACCACATCCAGCCACATCGTATCCTTCACCTTGGCATCTGCCAGATACTCCGCCCCTTTGGCCGAATGGTTCTTGATCTCCCTTTTCTGTGCTAACGAGGGGTTTCCGGTGTGCTCGGCCAGTGCGTCCTGAAGGCGCGTCATGGCGATATTCATGGTGAGTGCGGCACACACCAGGCTGCAGCGCTCTTTTTCGGAGAGTTTGAAAATCGGCGCCAGCAAGTGCACCAAGGCTGCGCACAGCAGCGAGTGCATGACGCTGTAGCCCGTGAAATCCGAGACCGCCCGATTGAACAAGATCAGTTGGGAGCCCGATTTGTCATCGGCCAGCAGGCTTTGGATGTGAAGGTCCATGCCCACTATCCTGGCCTCGAAGTTCTCCAGGGTTTTCGCACTGGCCAGCAGTCCCGCGAGCTTGGATTCCATCGTGGCCCAGCGCTCAACTAGGTTGCCAGTGAGTTTATCGCCAGAGTCCCGGCCCGTGAACTTGCTACGTTCAAGCTCGGATACATCAAGCTGGATATGCCTGGCAAAATCCTTGATGGCACCGCCTTGCCTATTGAGTTCCGTGAGACCCGAGAACAAGGCGCGAAGCCCTTCTTCGGACTCATCAACTTCAACAAAAATTTTGGCCCGATCCCGAATACTTTGTAATTGGGTGGGTGTATCGATGCGAAGCCCTTTACCAAGCAACACAGCTCCGAGTTCGTCGCGCAGCGTGAAATTCAAGGTCATCCCCAGTCGCAGCCGGTCCTTGGGCAGTTCAATTAAATCCATGGGAATGCACAACCGTGATTTGGTGTTCTTTTGAGGAAAATTGGAGAAGATGTCAAAGGTGCCTTTGGAGGGATGCAACACCCTGGGTTTTGGGGTTGATGCGACTGCACAAAGCTGCACTATGGTGGAATATTCTAAAGGAATTGCAGTGATAGCATCGCTACTCTATTTAGGAGGCCATCTTGCTCACCCTCTACATCGGCAACAAGAATTACTCGTCCTGGTCCATGCGGCCCTGGGTCCTGCTCAAGCAGGTGGGCATAGACTTCGAAGAGGTCATGGTCCGCTTTGACTCATTCGACCCCGGCTCCTCCTTCAAGTCGGTCGTCAACACCCTGACGCCCACCGGCAAGGTGCCGGTGCTGCTAGACGGCGACCTGGCAGTGTGGGACACCCTGGCCATCGCCGAGTATGTGGCCGAGCAGTTTCCAGACAAGCACCTGTGGCCACGTGACCAGGCTGACAGGGCACGCGCGCGCAGCGTGTGTGCCGAGATGCACGCGGGCTTCACCGGCCTGCGGAGCAACTGCCCGATGAACATTGAAGCCTCTTTGAAAGACACGGGCGCCCTGATCTGGCGCGACAAGCCTGCTGTGCGCGCCGATGTGACGAGACTGGTGGGCATGTGGCAAGGCCTGCTGGGCGCATCCGGCGGGCCGATGCTGTTTGGCGGGTTCTCGGTGGCGGATGCCTACTTTGCGCCAGTGTGCATGCGTCTCAAGACTTACGGCTTACCCGTACCGCAGGATGTGGAGGCCTACGTCGGGCGGGTGTGCGAGTTGCCTGGCGTCAAGGCCTGGGTTCAGGGGGCCCTTGAAGAGAAGGACTTCCTGGATTTTGAGGAACCCTACCGGCTGCGAGCCAATTGAATTTCTGAATCGTAAACTGCGCCCATGAAAACGTATCTGGTGGGTGGCGCTGTTCGAGACGCTTTGTTGGGCTTGCCGGTAAAAGACCGGGACTGGGTGGTCGTGGGCGCGACGCCGCAGACACTGATCGACCAGGGTTACTTGCCAGTGGGCAAAGACTTTCCGGTGTTCCTTCATCCCCACACCAGGGAGGAATATGCGCTGGCCCGCACCGAGCGCAAAACCGCGCCCGGCTACCACGGCTTTGCGGTGCATGCCGCCCCGAATGTGACCCTGGAAGAAGATCTTGCACGGCGCGACCTGACCATTAATTCAATAGCACTCGACCTTTATAAAACGCCGACTGGAGGCCAATTTAGCCATGAATTTCTGAATTCACCCGAATTATGGTCATCCTCAGGCGCTCTGGTCGACCCCTACAGGGGCCAGGCCGACCTGGCCAACAAGGTGTTTCGCCATGTGACCACCGCTTTTCGGGAAGACCCGGTGCGCATCCTGCGGGTGGCGCGGCTCGCGGCGCGTTTTGCCGACTTCACGGTGGCGCCCGAGACACGACAGCTCATGCAGACCATGGTGAGCGAAGGCGAGACGGACCATCTGGTGGCCGAGCGCGTGTGGCAAGAGCTGGCCAAAGGGTTGATGGAGGCCACACCGTCACGCATGTTGGACGTGCTGCGCGACTGTGGCGCGCTGGCGCAGCTGCTGCCCGAGGTGAACGCCCTGTGGGGCGTGCCCCAGCGCGCTCAATACCACCCCGAGATCGACACCGGCATTCACCTGATGATGGTGCTGGACATGGGCGCCCGGCTCCAAGCCAGCCTACCTGTACGCGTAGCCTGCCTGTTTCATGACCTGGGCAAGGGCACCACGCCCGCGCACTTGCTGCCGCGCCATCTGGGCCACGAGGAGCGCAGTGCGCGTTTGCTCAGACAAGTCTGTGAACGCCTGCGCGTGCCCACCGACTGCCGGGAACTGGCCGACGTGGTGGCACGCGAGCACGGCAACATCCACCGCAGCGCTGACCTGAGCCCCACCGCCACAGTGCGTCTGCTGGAGCGCTGTGACGCTTTTCGCAAGCCGCAGCGCTTTGAGGACATCTTGCTGGCCTGCGAATGCGACGCGCGCGGGCGGCTGGGTTTGTCTGAGTCGCCTTACCCGCAACGCGCGCGACTGGGGGGCGCCTTGGCGGCCGCCCAGGGTGTTGCGACGAACTCGATCGCTGAACAGGCAGTCACTGCAGGAGCGAGCGGCAAAGGCATAGGTCAATTGATCCACGAAGCGAGGGTGCGAGCGGTGCGGGAAAAATTAAGCTGGGTCGATCCGTTGGTACACTGATTTTTTTCTTCATCAGGATGATTCAGGGCATCTCTCATGTCTTACTCTTTTCACTGACGTGCGCCAAGAACCAACTCCCGCTTTTGAAACTTCCGCTTTGTCCGTTTCACAAAGCGGGGATGCGGTCGCCCAGACCCTGGCCGACGATTCCTGGCAGCTGGCACTGGAGAACGCAGATGATGGTGCGTGGGACTGGAACGTGGTGACCGGTGAGCAAATTCACTCCCGGCGCTGGAAAGAAATGCTGGGTTATGAGGTTCAGGATATCGGCTCGGGCTACGCCGAGTTCGAAAGCCGGGTTCACCCCGACGATCTGCCTGCCGTACAAGCTGCCGCCCGGGCCTACCTTGAAGGCCGCACGCCGGGTTACGCTGCGGAAATGCGCATGCGCTGCAAGGACGGTTCCTGGAAATGGATTGCAACCCGCGGCTTCGTTGTCAAGCGCGACGCATCCGGGCGCCGGCTGCGCATGATCGGCACCCACACAGAGATCGCCGGGCACGAACAGACAGGAGCGAAGCTGCTGGATTTGAGCGTTAAGGTGCCCGAGACCGCCCTGCTGCTTCAAACCACCCTGGCCAGCATCAGCCAGGGCATTTTCATGATCGATGCCGAGGGCCGGGTCATCACCTTCAACCTGCGGGTCTGTGAGTTGCTGGACCTGCCCGAAAGCCTGATGGCGACTCGCCCCACTTTGGCAGAAATCACGCTGTACCAACTCGCGCGCGGCGACTTCGGGCCAGATGCCTCGGAGTTGGATGCTGGCTTGCGCGGCTACATCCTGGGCGTGGTCAGCAGGCTGGAGCCCGCACTGCCCCTGTGCTATTTGCGCCGGACTCTGGCCGGACGAACCCTGGAAATCAGGACCCAGGCCCTGGCCACCGGCGGCATGGTGCGCACATTCACCGATGTCACGGACTATGTGCAGGCCCAGGCCGAGTTGCGGGAGAGCGAGGGTCGCTGGAAGCTGGCACTTGAGAGTTCCGGTGATGGCGTGTGGGACTGGCATATCCAGACCGGGGAAGAGTTTTTCTCCAGGCGCCTGCTTGAATTGTACGGATTTGAACCCCACGAGATTCCGGCGCGCTCGCAAGAACTCGATCAGCGTACCCACCCCGATGATCGGGCAGCGCTCCAAAAAAACCGCCAGGACCACTTTGATGGCATCACGCCCGTCTACATCAACGAGCACCGCATCCTGTGCAAGAACGGTCATTGGAAATGGGTGCTGAGCAGGGGCACGGTGATCAGCCGCGACGCACAGGGCCAGCCACTGCGCATGATTGGCACTCACACCGACATCACCGAGCGCAAGGCCTCTGAAGCCCTGATCTGGCAGCAGGCTCATTTTGATGCGCTGACCGGCCTGCCCAACCGCAATATGTTGCGCGACCGTCTGACGCAAGAGATCAAGAAGTGCCGGCGCGACGGCCTGCAGCTGGCCTGTCTGTTCATCGACCTGGACCACTTCAAGGAGGTCAATGACACGCTGGGCCACGGCAGTGGAGACCAACTGCTGGTGGAAGCCGCGCGTCGCATCCGGAGTTGCCTGCGCGAAATCGATACGGTGGCCCGCATGGGAGGCGACGAGTTCACCGTGGTCCTGCCCGAAGTACCCGACCCAGGCAGCCTGGAGCCTGTTTTGCACAAACTCCTGGATGCCTTGGGGGCTGCCTTCGAACTGGGGGATCAGCGGGTATTTGTATCGGCCAGCATCGGTGTGACCATCTATCCGCTGGATGCCGGCGACATCGAAGACCTCTTGAAACACGCCGACCAAGCGCTCTATGTGGCCAAAGGCGCCGGACGCAACCGCTTCAGCTTTTTCACGCCAGCGCTCCAGGAGGCCGCGCAATCCCGCGCGCGCCTGACCCACGACCTGCGCAACGCGCTGGCGGCAGGGGAGTTCAGGGTGGTGTACCAACCCATTGTCGAGATCACCACCGGTGTCACGAACAAGGCGGAGGCCTTGATTCGCTGGGACCACCCTACCCGCGGCGCCATCAGCCCGGCAGAGTTCATTCCGGTGGCAGAGGTCAGCGGCCTGATCTCCGAGATTGGCGACTGGGTGTTCCAGCAAGCGGCCCTGCAGGTCAAGGCCTGGCGCACCTCGCTGAGACCTGACTTCCAGGTCAGCGTCAACCGGTCACCCATGCAGTTTCAGCACGAGGACCAGGCCCGCCAGTCCTGGCCCGCGTGCCTGCAGGCCATGGACCTGCCTGGCAACAGCATTGTGGTGGAGATCACCGAGGGCCTGCTGCTCGCCACCAGCGCCAATGTTGAAGAACAGCTCCTGAGCCTGCAAGACGCGGGCATCCAGGTCTCGCTGGATGACTTCGGCATGGGTTATTCCTCACTCTCGTATTTGCAGCGCTTTGACATTGATTTCCTGAAAATTGACCAGTCGTTTGTGCGCCACCTGATAGCTGACAGCACCGACCTGGCCTTGTGCAAAGCCATCATCGTGATGGCCCATGCGCTGGGCATGAAGGTGATTGCCGAAGGCGTGGAGACCGAGTTGCAGCGCGATTTGCTGGCGGCGGCCGGGTGCGATTACGCCCAGGGCTATTTGTTTGCACGGCCCATGCCGGCCAAAGACTTTGAAGCGTTCATGGCGGACAGGCAATTCAATTGACCCACAAGCCGCTTGGGGTGTCAAACCAGTTGGCATCCGCCTGGTTGACCAACAGCCCGGTGACTTGACCAACCTTGACCGGCATTTGAGGTGCCATCCTCGCGGTCACGGGTCCCAACGCGGTTTTGAGCACCATGCACTTGTCTGCGCCGGAGGGCTCCACCAGCGCGGTGACTGTGCGCTTGACTGACAGCGATGAGCTGGCCCTGATGGACGTGGAAGACAACGACCCGGGCTTGGCCCAAGCCAACCTGGCCCATGGAGTTGAGCGGTTTTGGCGTGCCAGCGAACTGCCGCACGGGCTGCTGATCCGGCTCAGCCTGCACATCGGTCAGCCCGACTAACGCCCGTCACCCAATCGGGCACGCCGCCCGCGCTTCAGGCCACCAGGGCCAGCGCACCCAGGTCTCCCACCCGGTCGCCCAGGCCGGCGGGCACCAGCTCACAGCCGTCGGTCAATGAAGGCAGCTTGCCGCGGATCTGCGCCTGCAGCTTGGGCAAGAGCAGCGCCTGGTGGTGCCAGAACACACTGCCGCCCAGGCTGATGCGCTGCAGATCCAACGTGACGATGAGGTTGTACAGGGTACGGCCCATGATCCGGCATAAGTCATCAATAATGGCTATAGCCATCGTATCACTTTGGTTTGCACAGTTAAAAAGAGAAGCAGAGTCAGCATAACCTTGTGCCCCGAAACGCCGGGCTATGGCGTTGCCTGCAATCAGGGCCTCCACATCACCCACATTGCCGCAGCCGCACAGGGCATCCCAGTTGTCGCTCACAAACAGATGGCCGGCGTGGCCGGCATTGCCATTTTTGCCGCGCAGCACACGGCCGTCCACACACAGGCCCGCACCGATACCCGTGCTCCAGGTGACATAGGCGCAGTGACTCAGCGGCTGACCATCGCTTTGGAGCGCGCCCCAGCGGCGCTCGGCCTCCAGGGCGGCAATGCCGTCGTTCTCCACCCGCACACCCCTGAAGACCGCGCGCAGCGGCGCTTCCAGCAGGGCCGCGGTCCAGTCGTTGGGTAAACCGCGCGCGCGCCCTGCCAAGCCGCCGCAGATATTGGGCGTGGCCAGCTCGACGCAGCCCTGGTTCATGACAAACGGACCGCAGG
>CALRWE010000209.1:0-6879 GCA_943371745.1 Rhodoferax sp. OV413 | reverse complement strand
CGCTCGAACTCCAGCAACACGGCTTCTTCCAGCAACTCGGTGAGTTCTTCGATGATGAAGGCGCCCTGGCTCGGGTTTTCGTTCTTGGCCAGGCCCCACTCGCGGTTGATGATGAGCTGAATCGCCATGGCACGGCGCACCGAGTCTTCGGTGGGCGTGGTGATGGCTTCGTCAAATGCGTTGGTGTGCAGGCTGTTGCAGTTATCGTAAATCGCAATCAGCGCCTGCAGCGTGGTGCGGATGTCGTTGAACTGAATCTCCTGCGCGTGCAGGCTGCGCCCACTGGTCTGAATGTGGTACTTCAGCTTTTGGCTGCGCTCGTTGGCGCCGTATTTCTCTTTCATGGCCACCGCCCAGATGCGCCGGGCCACGCGGCCCATGACCGTGTACTCGGGGTCCATGCCGTTGGAGAAGAAGAAGCTCAGATTCGGCGCAAAGTCGTCAATGTGCATGCCGCGCGCCAGATACGCCTCCACGAACGTGAAGCCGTTGCTCAGGGTGAACGCCAGTTGGCTGATGGGGTTGGCACCGGCTTCGGCAATGTGGTAGCCGCTGATGGAGACGGAGTAGAAGTTGCGCACCCGGTTGTGCACAAAGTATTCGGCAATGTCACCCATCACCTTCAGAGAAAATTCGGTGGAGAAGATGCAGGTGTTCTGGCCCTGGTCTTCTTTCAGGATGTCGGCCTGCACGGTGCCGCGCACGTTCTCCTGCACCCATTCCCTGATTTTTTCCAACTCGGTGTCAGTGGGTTCGCGTCCGTTGTCTGCCTTGAACTTGTCGATGTTCTGGTCGATGGCCGTGTTCATGAACATGGCCAGAATGCTGGGCGCCGGGCCGTTGATGGTCATGGAGACGCTGGTGCTGGGGCTGCACAAGTCAAAACCGCCGTACAACACCTTCATGTCGTCCAGCGTGGCGATGCTCACGCCGCTATTGCCCACTTTGCCGTAGATGTCCGGGCGCGGATCGGGGTCGTTACCGTACAGGGTGACCGAGTCAAAGGCAGTGCTCAGGCGTTTGGCCGCCATGCCGGAGCTCAGCAGCTTGAAACGCGTGTTGGTGCGAAACGCATCGCCCTCGCCCGCGAACATGCGGGTGGGGTCCTCGCCCTCGCGCTTGAAGGCAAAGGTGCCGGCGGTGTAGGGGTAGCTGCCGGGCACGTTGTCGAGCATCAGCCACTTCAAAATTTCGCCATGGTCCTCGTACTGGGGCAGAGCCACCTTGCGGATGGTGGTGCCGCTCAAGGACTTGGTGGTGAGCGCGGTGCGGATTTCCTTGTCACGGATCTTGACCACGTATTCATCACCGGCGTAGGCGGCCTGCATGGCGGGCCATTGCGCCAGCAACTTGGCAGCGGCGGGTTCCTGGCGCCCGACTCGCTCGGCGGCCAGTTCCAGCACGGTGCCGTACGCACCGGGTTTGGCAGAGCCATCCTTGCGGGAGTCGTGTGCCAGCAACATCTGGGCTGTGGCTTTGAGTTGCTGCACCTCCCGCGCCAGTTGCGCCTGGCTGCGGGCGCGCTTCTTAAAGCCGCGCACGGTGTCGCTGATTTCGGCCAGATACCGGGTGCGAGCGGCAGGCACCACCGGGGTCTGGTTGGTGCTGTGGCGCACGGCCACCTGCGGCAAGTGCGGCTCGCCCAGTGTCAGACCCAACTCACCCAGGCGAATCTTGAGCGCCTGGTACAAGGCCGTCACGCCATCGTCATTGAAACGCGCGGCCATGGTACCAAACACCGGCATCTGGTCGGCCGGTGTGGTCCAGGCCTCCTTGTTGCGCTGCACTTGCTTGGCCACGTCGCGCAGGGCATCGAGCGAGCCCTTGCGATCGAACTTGTTGATGGCGACAAACTCGGCAAAGTCGAGCATGTCGATTTTTTCCAACTGGCTGGCGGCGCCAAACTCGGGTGTCATCACATACAAGGGCACATCCACATGCGGCACGATGGCCGCGTCGCCCTGGCCAATGCCGGAGGTCTCCACCACGATCAAGTCAAAACCCGCCACCTTGCAGGCCGCGATGACATCGGGCAGCGCCGCGCTGATCTCGCTGCCAAAGTCGCGCGTGGCCAGGGATCGCATGAAAACGCGGGGGCCCTGGCTCCAGGGGTTGATGGCGTTCATGCGGATGCGGTCGCCCAGCAACGCCCCACCACTCTTGCGCCGCGAGGGGTCAATACTGATGACCGCCACCCGCAGGCTGTCATCCTGATCCAGGCGCAAGCGGCGGATCAATTCGTCGGTCAAGGAAGACTTGCCGGCGCCGCCCGTGCCGGTGATACCCAACACAGGTATTTTTTTAGTAGCAGCCAAGGCACGTATCTCGCCGGCCAGGGCCAATAATGACTCAGAAGGCACGCCTTTGCCCTCTCCAGCCGCCTTTTCGTTCTCCAGGGCGGTGATGAGTTGGGCCAGGGCGCGCCAGCTCATCTCGGTGTGACCCTGAATGGCGTCGATGCTTGTAGGTGCGTAGGCCGTCAAATCCTTGTCGCAGCGCATCACCATCTCGCCGATCATGCCGGCCAGCCCCATGCGCTGGCCGTCTTCAGGACTGAAGATGCGCGACACACCGTAGGCCTGCAGCTCCTTGATTTCCGGCGGAACAATAACCCCGCCGCCCCCGCCAAACACCTGAATGTGCGAGCCGCCCCGGCTCTTGAGCAGATCCACCATGTATTTGAAGTACTCGACATGCCCGCCCTGATAGGAGCTGATGGCGATACCCTGCGCGTCTTCCTGCAAGGCGGCTGTCACCACCTCGTCCACGCTGCGGTTGTGCCCGAGGTGAATCACCTCTGCGCCCATGCCTTGCAAAATGCGCCGCATGATGTTGATGGCGGCGTCATGGCCATCAAACAGCGACGCGGCGGTCACAAAACGCACCTTGTGCGTGGGGCGGTAGTTGGCAAGGGCCTTGAATTCGGCGGACAAATCGGTCATGGAAAAAGCTCCTGGGGTGGCGAGGCGAACAAGCCGCCAAATCAAAGTTTCGGGCATCAGAAACCAGTGGGCTGACTTGACGTTGACGTAAACGTCAATCTTACCGTTTTTGCAAAACAAAGGGCGCTTTCGCGCCCTTTGTTTGTTGGATCAATGCAGCACACGCCGCCTATTTGTAAAGCACCTCGGGCAACCACATACCAATCGCCGGGAACTGGTAGAGCAAGATGATCGCAAACACCTGAATTCCCATGAAAGGCAGCATGCCGGCAAAGATCTGGTTCAGCGTCACATGCGGCGGGCTCACGCCCTTCAGGTAAAACGCAGCCATCGCCACCGGCGGGCTCAGAAACGCTGTCTGAAGGTTCAAGGCGACCAACAGGCCAAAGAACAGCGGGTCAATCCCAAAATGCGGCAACAGGGGAATAAAGATCGGCATGAAAATCACGATGATCTCGGTCCACTCCAGCGGCCAGCCCAGCAAAAAGATCACCACCTGCGCCAGGATCATGAACTGCACCGGGGTCAGGTCCATACCAAGCACCCAGGTGTTGATCAAGTCCTGCCCGCCCAGCAAGGCAAACGCAGCCGAGAAAATGCTGGAGCCGACAAACAGCCAGCACACCATCGCGCTGGTCTTGGCCGTCAAAAACACCGACTCCCGCAACACCGTCATGTTGAGCCGCCGGTAAGCACCCGCCAGACACAAGCCGCCCAGAGACCCCATGGCGGCGGCCTCGGTCGGCGTGGCCAGACCAAACACAATACTGCCCAACACCGCCATGATCATGATGGCGAGCGGGAAAAAAGACCCCAGCAACATCTTGAAGATCTCCAGCCGCGCAAAGCTGAAATAGGCATAGAAGAGCGCCAGCGCCACTGCACAACTGGCCAGAGCAATCCAGAAATTGGCAGGCACCGGCAGGCGCTCAGCTGCGGCAACCGGTGCGGCTGCAGCGGGCGTCTCAATCGGTTTGACATCTTCTTTGGGCACGCTGACCGCTGCAGCAGGTGCCGCTGAACCCATCTCGGCCGGAGGCTCCGCCAAGCCGGCCTCTTGCTCAGGCTCCTGCAGCCCGCTGGACTCCGTGCTGACCTCTTCAGAGGCTCCAAAACCAGCACTGCCCATGGCCACCACGCCTTCAGTGTCCTCCACGGGCAAAGGCGCAGTCACCTTAAGGAAGATTGCGCCCATGACCACCACCACCGCGAGCAAGGGCAGCAGGGCAATCACCATGTGATTGACCAATTCACGCATCGGAACCGCAGCATTGCGCTTGCCCTTGATGGCACCCATCAGCCCGGGCAACACCTTGTCGCTGACGCTGGTGGAGACGATCTCGGCGAATTCGGGCAGGGGAACGCGTCGGTCTTCTGCCGACATGGGTGGTGCCAGATGGGGCTTCAATTTGGCCAGGATGATCACGTAAAGAATGTACAAACCTGCCAGCATGAGGCCCGGAAAGAAGGCTCCCGCATACAACTTGACCACCGACACGCCGGCGGTAGCGCCATACACAATCAGCATGACTGAAGGCGGAATCAAAATACCCAGGCAACCACCTGCCGTGATGGCCCCCGCAGACAATTGCACGCTATAGCCTGCTCGCAACATGGCGGGCAGGGCCAGCAAGCCCATCAAAGTGACCACGGCACCGACGATGCCTGTGGCTGTGGCAAAAATGGCGCAGGTGATGATGGTTGCGACCGCCAGGGAGCCCGGGACTCGCGCTGTGGCCAGATGCAAGCTCTTGAACAGCTTCTCAATGAGGTTGGCGCGCTCGATCAAATAGCCCATGAACACGAACAGCGGGATGGAGATCAGCACGTCGTTGGACATGACCGAGTAGGTGCGCTGCACCATCAGGTCCAGCGTCTGCTGCACTGCCAGGTCCGGGTTCTGACTTCGGAAGGCGATCCAGGCGAAGATCATGCCCATGCCCATGAGGGTGAACGCCGTCGGGAAACCCAGCATGATGGCCACAACGACCAGAGCCAGCATCAACAGGCCCAAATGGCCGTTGGTCATCAGGGACAGCGGGGGCAACAAAATAAACGCAGCCAGCACGACCATGGCCATGATCGTGAGCCCAAACCAGACTTCTTTTCTCATTTCTGGTACTCCTTCGGGTGGACGACAAGCTCATCCAGCTTGGCAATATCTTCGTCCTTGACGTGCACCATTTCTTTCAATTTTTCAACATCCACCTCTTCCACGTCCTGTCCTCGTGCAGGCCAGGCGCCTTGTTGCAGACACACGATGCAGCGCACAATTTCAACCAGGCCTTGCGCCAGCAAGAAGGTGCCTGCCAGCGGAATGATGGTTTTGAACGGATACACCGGCGGGCCATTGGCGGTGATGTTGGAGTGCTCGTTGATCGCCCAGGAGTCAGCCGCGTAGTTGTAACCAGCCCACGCCAGGGCCACCACGCCGGGTATGAAGAACAGGAAGTAAAGCGCCAGATCCAGACCAGCCTGCAGACGCGGAGGAAAGAAACCATAGAGCACATCGCCGCGCACGTGGCCGTTTTTGGACAATGTGTAGGCACCCGCCATCATGAACACACTGCCATACAGCATGCTCATGACATCGAAGGCCCAGGGGTGCGGGTTGTCCAGCGCATAGCGCGAGAAAACCTCCCATGAGATCAGGAACGTGAGCACAACGATGAGCCACGAAAACGCCTGACCGACCCAGGTGCTGATGCGATCGATAGCAAGAAGTAATTTCTGCATTGTCTGGTCTGCTTAAAAAAAATCAGCCATCCGGACAAGTCCGAATGGCTGACTGTTGCTTCAAAAATTACTTACGCTTTCTTGGCTGGAAAAAAGTGTCCCACCGCCATACGCCGGCTCACATAGGTATCCTGGTCCCACTTCACTGCACGCTCGGCAAAGGCTTTTTGGGAGGCCACAACTTCCTTAAACAAGGGGTTCTCTGCTGATTTCTTCTCGATGATGGCATCCCACAGTTTGAGCTGCGCTTGCAACACCGAATCAGGTGTTTTGTAGAACTTGACCTTGTCTTTGGTCTGCAACTCGATGTAGTCCTTGGAGTAGCGGTCAATGGCTTTCCAGGACATTTCGGCGGAGGCCGCTTCGGTCGCACCCGCAATGATGGCTTTCATCTTGGGAGGCAATGCGTCGTATTTGGTCTTGTTGAACATGATCTCAAATGTTTCCGCGCTCTGGTGATAGCTTTGCAGCATGCAGACCTTGGACACATCAGGAAAGCCCAAAAGGCGGTCTGACGATGCATTGTTGAATTCGGCACCATCAAGCAGGCCACGGTCCATGGCCGGCACAATCTCCCCGCCGGGGAGCGCATTCACGGCAGCGCCCATGGCGGTAAACAGGTCAATTGCCAACCCGTTGGTGCGGAACTTCAGACCCTTGAAGTCGTCCACTTTGGTGATGGGCTTTTTAAACCAGCCCAGCGGCTGGGTAGCCATCGGGCCGTACAAAAATGACTGCACGTTGCCACCAATGGAAGCGTACAGCTTGGCCAGCAACTCGGCACCACCGCCAAACCGATGCCAGGCCAGAATCATGTTGGCGTCCATGCCAAAGGCAGGGCCGGAATTCCAAAGGGCCAACGCGTTTTGCTTACCGTAGTGGTATCCCAGCACGCCGTGGCCACCGTCGAGCGTGCCTTTTGACACGGCTTCGAGCAAACCGAACGCCGGCACGACCGAACCCGCCGGCAACACCTCGATCTTGAGGTCGCCGCCGGTCATGTCGTTCACTTTCTTGGCATAGTCGAGGGCGTATTCATGAAAAATATCTTTGGCAGGCCACGTGCTCTGCCAGCGCATGGAGATCGGCCCGGCTTGGGCTTTCGCAATCATCGGCGCCGACATGGCGCCAGCGGCAATGGCAACGCCTTTGAGCAGGCTGCGACGACGGGGGGTTTTGCTATCGGTCATTTCTGTCTCCA
>CALRWE010000208.1:0-6959 GCA_943371745.1 Rhodoferax sp. OV413 | reverse complement strand
CTTGGTATGTTGAGACGACTGTTTTTAGGCACCAGCGCCGCGCTGGTGCTGGCGCTGTCGGGCTGTGCCTACGGGCCGCGCGCCCGCATGGATGTGCCGCCGATTGTGTTTGTGCATGGCAATGGAGACTCGGCGGCCTTGTGGCAGACGACCCTGTGGCGCTTTGAATCCAATGGCTGGCCGCGTGACCGCCTGTTTGCCGTGCAGCAGCCCTACCCGCTGGCACGCGATGACGACAGCAAGGAGCAGCCGGGGCGCAACGCCAGCGCCGAGCACATGGCTTTTTTGAAGGCCGAAGTTGACAAAGTGCTGACCCAAACCGGCGCCAAACAAGTGGTGCTGGTGGGCAACTCGCGCGGGGGCTATGCCATTCGCAACTACATCCAGAACGGTGGTGGCGCCCAAACCGTGAGCCACGCCGTGCTGGGTGGCACACCCAACCATGGCGTGTGGTCGATCCCAGGGTTCAGGGAAGGCAGCGAGTTCTCAGGCACGGGGGCCCTGTTGAAGCGTTTGAACGCACCCCGCAACGCAGCAGGCGACGAGGTGGACAGCCCGGTCAAATGGCTCACCATTCGCTCCGACAACAACGACAAGTTCTCGCAACCCGAAGGCGAGTGGATCGGTGCCAAGGGCAAACCCACCGGCGTGGGCTTTGACAACCCGGCGCTCAAGGGTGCCGAGAACATCGTGTTGACCCGGGCCGACCACCGCGAAACCTCCTACTCCCCGGCCGCGTTTGACGCCACCTACCGCTTCATCACCGGCACCGCGCCCGCCTCCCCGCGAATCTGGCCCGAGCTGAACCTGGTGCTGGACGGCACGGTCACCGGCATGGGCCTCAAGCCCGGCGATAACACCACCGGCAATTACACCAACAACCTGCCCGTGCCCAAAGCGCAGGTGGAGGTGTATGCCGTAGACAGCCAAACCGGCTTTCGACTGGGTGGCCCGGTGCATGCCAAAGCCGTGGGCGCCGATGGCCGATGGGGTCCGTTCAAGGGAAGCTCGGGCGTGCCCTATGAATTTGTCATCCAGGCCCCCGGCTACGCCACCACCCACATCTACCGCAGCCCGTTCCCGCGGGGCAGCAACCTAGTACACCTGAAGCCTGAGCGCATTCTGGACGCGGACCTGCCTGCGTTCTCGGTTGTTCACATGGTGCGCCCACGCGGTTACCTCGACCCCACCACGCACCACCTGGCGTTTGACGGCCAGTCGCCACCGCCCGGCATTCCGGTGGCGCGGGTGGGCGGCCTGGCTGCAAGCAAGATCACCTTGCCCAAGCTGGAAAACAGGGCCATCAAAGCCGAGTTTCATGGTGCGGACGTGGAGCGCATCGTCGGGCGCACCTGGCCGGCCAAGGAGAACCATGTGGTGGTGCTGGAAATTACCCAGTAGGTCGGGTTAGGCCTACGGCCAACGCGACCTGCAAGGAGCTGTGTCTTTGCCAAATTCAAGCCTTTTTGCCTTCTAGTCAGCGTGTTTATTGCCTGAAGCGCTATCAATATAAAACAGCTTACTTCAGCACAAGGGGCTCCGGGATAATCGGGGCATGAGTATCAATGAATCCCCCGCAGCCCCGGCTGCCACCGCTGCCCCCTCTTCCACACCATCCACGGCGCCGGGCCCGCGCTTTGAGTCGCTGCCCCTGAACCCGGCCACCCTGGCCAACCTGGCGCAGCTGGGTTACCTGGAGATGACGCCCATCCAGGCCAAGAGCCTGCCCGTGGCCCTCTCGGGCAAAGACCTGATCGCCCAGGCCCAGACCGGCAGCGGCAAGACCGCCGCCTTCGCCCTGGCCCTGCTGGACCGCCTGAATCCGCGCCGTTTTGCGGTGCAGGCCCTGGTGCTGTGCCCCACGCGCGAGTTGGCAGACCAGGTGACGGTGGAGATCCGCCGTCTGGCGCGTGCCACGGACAACGTCAAGGTTGTCACCCTGTGTGGTGGCGTGGCCCTGCGCGGCCAGCGCGCCTCACTGGAGCAAGGCGCGCACATTGTGGTGGGCACGCCCGGGCGCATCATGGACCATCTGGAGCGCGAGTACCTCAACCTGGAGGCTCTCAACACCCTGGTGCTCGATGAGGCCGACCGCATGCTGGACATGGGCTTTTTTGACGACATTGCCACCGTCACCAAGCAATGCCCCAAAGAGCGCCAGACCCTGCTGTTTTCGGCAACCTACCCCGAGGGCATCGAGAAACTGGCCAAACAGTTCATGCGCGAGCCAGTGCAAATCAAGGTCGAGGCCACCGTGGCCCAGGGCCTGATCGAGGAGCGCTTTTATGAGGTGACCCGCCACACCCGGCTGGCCACCGTGGCGCAGTTGCTCAACCACTTTCGCCCGGTCAGCACGCTGGCGTTTTGCAACACCAAGCAGCAATGCAAAGACCTGGTGACTTACCTGCAAGAGCAGGGGTTCAATGCCCTGGCGCTGTACGGCGAGCTGGAGCAGCGCGAGCGTGACCAGGTGCTGGCGCAGTTTGCCAACCGCAGTTGCTCGGTGCTGGTGGCCACCGACGTGGCCTCACGCGGGCTGGACATCACGCAACTCGAAGCCGTCATCAACGTCGACATCACCCCCGATGCCGAAGTGCACGTACACCGCATTGGCCGCACCGGCCGGGCGGGCGAGTCGGGCCTGGCACTGAGCCTGGCCTCCATGAACGAGATGGGCTTTGTCGGCAAGATCGAGCAATACCAAAAGCGTGAATCCGTCTGGCACAAGGTGGATGAGTTGCTGCCCACCGGCAGCGGCCCGCTGTTGCCGCCGATGGTGACACTGCAAATTCTGGGCGGTCGCAAGGAGAAGATCCGCCCCGGCGACGTGCTGGGCGCACTCACGGCGGACGCGGGCTACTCCCGTGAGCAAATCGGCAAGATCAACGTGACCGAATTCACCACCTTTGTGGCGGTGAAGCGAGACATTGCCCAGGAGGCCATGCACAAGCTCAACGCTGGCAAGGTCAAGGGCAAAAGCGTGCGGGTGCGGCTGCTTTGATCGCCAGCACGGTGTTTGCCCTGTCAGGCAAACACCTACAGACGCTGCAGCAATCTCCTGACTTCAGTTCCTGAGGTGACGCGATAAAGTTCTTCCAGGCGCCAGAGAACCACCTGGCGCCCCTTTCACCGGAGAATTCAGATGTCACATACCGCTATTGCCCTCAATCCCTTCAGCTTGATGATGGAACCAGAACGGGTACTGCAGACCATGGAACGGTCACAGCAGTTGCGCGGGCTGCGTCGCCACAAGCTGCGCCCTCTGGACAAGCCGCAGATTCCCTACACCGACGAGGCCTTGGCCAGCCGGGCCGCGTTTGACGCAGAGCTTGACGCCCAGGACCGCCGTCAACACGCTGCGGCCTACCGTTTGAACTGATCCGGGTACTCTGACCCGGTCCACCGGGTTTTCAGGGTTTTCTTCCTCCCGGTTTTCCCCCACAATGGGTTCGCCCCGCCGGATATTCGCCGGCCGGGCACGCACCATGCCCCAACCGCTCACCCCACCCATTGCAGCCGCTCCCTACCGGGACCGTAAACGCTACGCGTGGCTGTTGTCCTTGCTGGTTCCCTGCACTGTGGGCTTTGGCCCGGCGTTGATGATGCTCGGCGGGGACCCGCTCAGCCTGTGGATTCCGGTGGCCTTTTTCTACTTGATTGCGCCGCTGCTGGACTGGCTGCTGGGTGAAGACCTGAGCAACCCGCCTGAAAGCGCGGTGCCCAAGCTCGATGCCGACCCCTACTACCGCTGGATCACCTACCTCCTGGTGCCCATTCTGTGGAGTGCGTTCATCTTCAGCGCCTGGTTTGTGGCGCATTACCATTTGCCCTGGCATGGTGTTCTGGCCATGATGTTGATCACCGGCTCGGTGGGTGGCTTTTGCATCAACCTGGGCCATGAACTCGGCCATAAAAACACCACCCTGGAGCGCTGGCTGGCCAAGATCATTCTGGCGCCTTCAGGCTATGGCCACTTCTTCATTGAACACAACCGGGGCCACCACCGCGATGTGGCCACACCGCTGGACCCTGCATCGTCGCGCATGGGCGAATCCATCTACCGCTTTGTGCTGCGGGAAATGCCAGGCGCATTGAAGCGGGCCTGGGCGCTGGAGACCACCCGGCTGAAGCGCGACGGCCAGGCCGTGTGGTCCTTGCACAACGAGATCCTGCAACCCGCCCTCATCACCCTGCTGCTGTGGAGCACGCTTGGCGCTTGGCTGGGAGCGCAGATGCTGCCGTTTTTGGTGGTGGCGTCGTTCTGGTCGAATTTTCAGCTGACCTCGGCCAACTACATCGAACACTATGGCTTGCTGCGCCAGGAACGCGCACCGGGCAAATACGAGGTGTGCCAGCCCCACCACTCCTGGAACAGCAACCACATCTTCTCCAACTGGGCCCTGTTTCACCTGCAGCGCCACTCGGATCACCATGCCCACCCTTTGCGCCGCTACCAGTCGCTGCGTCACTTTGACAATTTGCCTCGGCTGCCAAGCGGCTACTTTGGCATGTTCACCGTGGCCTACATTCCGCCGCTGTGGCGCTGGGTCATGGACGAGCGCCTGCTGGGCGTGGTGGGGCGGGACGCAGCCCGCATCAACCTCGACCCGCGCCAGCGCGAGGCACTGATCCGTCGTTATCAACTCCGGGATGGCGCCCCAACTGGCCCGACTGAAGCAGCCTGAGTCCTGATCCGGCCAATTGAAGCGGCCAGCCCGGCTGACACGCTCCGGCGACTCAGCCTTATTTGGCTGCGGCAGCCAGCGCGCGCAGCTTGTCTTTTTTGCTGGGCCGCTTGCCCTTGATACCGCCTGCGGCGGTGTCAATCGGCTGGCCATCCGGCGCCAAAGGCGCGGCAGGTGCCAGCTGCTGGGGTTCAAAGCCCGGCACCACCTCCAGCGGCAGACTCAAGCCCTGGCGTTTCTCGATCAGCCTGAAATGCGCTTCGGTGTCTGCGCTGACAAAGCTCACCGCCACACCGGCCTCCCCCGCACGGCCTGTGCGGCCAATGCGGTGGGTGTAGTCCACCGCCGAGCGCGGCAAATCAAAATTCACCACCACCGGCAGTTGTGAAATATCCAGACCCCGGGCGGCCACGTCAGTGGCAATCACCACCTTCAGGCGTGAGGCCTTAAAGTCGGCCAGCACCTGGGTGCGCTTGCCCTGACTGAGTTCGCCATGAAAAGGCTCGGCATTGATGCGGGCCTTGCGCAGCTTGTCGGCAATCATTTCGGCGGCATGTTTGGTCGCCACAAACACCAGCACCCGGCCCCAGCGGTGCTCCGCCATCAGGTGGCGCAAGAGCTGGGTGCGCCGGCCGGCGTCCACGGCGATGGCGCGTTGCACGATATCGGGCAGGTTTTGTGGCTCGGGCTGAATCTCGATGCGCACCGGGTCGCGCAGCAGCGTCTGGGCCAGCGCCTGCACCGCCGGGGGAAAGGTGGCCGAGAAAAACAGGTTTTGGCGCTGTTGGGGCAGCAAAGCCAGAATGCGGGCCAGCTCCTCGGCAAAGCCCAGGTCCAGCAAGCGGTCGGCTTCATCCAGCACCAGGGCCTTGACCTGGGCCAGGGAAATGGCGTTGTGGTGCACCAGGTCCAGCAGGCGCCCGGGGGTGGCCACCACAATGTCCGTGCCGCCCCGCAATCTCAGCATCTGCGGATTGATGGACACGCCGCCAAACACGATGGACACCTTCAAGGCGCGCGGCAAGTGCTGCGCCAGGCTGCGAAACGCCTCCCCGACCTGCGTGGCCAGTTCCCGGGTGGGCACCAGCACCAGCAAGGCCGCACGGCGCAGGCTCTCAAGCGGCGCGTTCTCCAGGGCTTGCAGCAGCGGCAGCGCAAAGGCGCCGGTCTTGCCTGAGCCGGTTTGCGCCGAACCCAGCACATCACGCCCTTGCAGCACGGCCGGAATAGCCGCACTCTGGATGGGCGTGGGCTCCCGGTAGCCCTGGGCGGCGACAGCGCGCAGGAGGGAGGAGGACAGGCCGGTGGGGGTAAATGACATAGATCGGTGCTTTTGTAGACGTGAGGGCGCAGGAATCAGGGAAAAATCAGCCCCCGCGCAACCGGCCAGTTTAAGCTGCCGCAGTCAACAAGGGGGTACGACCAGGGCATGGACGCATAATCCTAGGCTTGCAACAGACGCCCGTCCGGGCCAACCCTGGCCCATGCGCTGACCAAAGCGCCAACGGCGCGTCACACCCATTCTCAAGAGGCTACCGTGAAAAAGACGTTCAATTTAAACATCGAAGGCAAGAACCGCGACCGCGTGTTGGAGGCCACCAAGCATGAAATCCGCAAATACGTCAAACGGCAACGTCGTGTGCCGCTCCCGGAAGGCGTTGATTTTTGGGATTTTGACTGCAAGTTCGGCACCCACAAAGACAATGCCGAGGTGGTCCATTTCGCCACGATCACCAGCCTGATTGACGCCGTGGCCAAAGAAGGGGCTGACGCCTTCTATCTGGAGTTACTGGCCAAGGACGGCGTGCGCACCGCCCGGCCAAATGCGGCAGATTCAAAAGATGACGAAGTGCTGAGATAATTGTTGGGTTTTATTATTTAACTGGAGTTATCGAGATGGCCAAAGAGTTCCGTACAGAAGCAGAGCGTATTGCAACCCCCCGCCCTGTGCCCCCCGCAGGCGTGTGCTTCACCGCACCCAAAGGCCAAAAGCGCAGCCTGGAGCGTGGCGTGTCCACCAACAACAAGAAGAACCCCGGCAAGCGCTGCAAAAAAGGCGGCTGATTCCGGCTTGGTTTTGATCAAAGGGCGGTCCAACCGCCCTTTTTGCATTTTTGGTGCCTTTTAGGCCTCTAGCCAGCTACAGGGACTTTCCATAAAGTCAAGTTTCGGTTTCGGAATTCTTTACTGCTGACGGTATTTTCCTTGCGTGGGCACAAAGTGAGAGTGCGATAAAACGAGGAACAGACTGCACATCTACAGACGGCCTTGTTG